>NZ_JBEXVF010000062.1:0-56789 GCF_040629235.1 Amycolatopsis sp. NPDC005961
TCGAGACTCGCGCGATCCACGCCGGTCAGAAGCCAGACCCCCGCACCGGCGCTGTGATCGTGCCGATCTACCAGACTTCGACCTACGCGCAGGACCGCCGTGCTCGATGAACCACTCCTGGATGTCGGCCATCATCCGGAGGCTGAACTCGGTGGAGAAGATGCAGGTGTTCTGGCCCTGGTCCTCCTTGAGGATGTCGGCCTGGACCGTCCCCCGGACGTTGCGCAGCGCCCACTCGCGCAGCTCGGCGGCTTCCTCGTCGGACGGGTTCCGGCCGTGCTCGGCCTTGAACGCCTCGACGCGCTGGTCGATCGCGGTGTTGAGGAAGAAGGCCAGGATCGTCGGCGCCGGGCCGTTGATCGTCATCGACACCGACGTGTTCGGCGCGGTCAGGTCGAAGCCGTCGTAGAGGACCTTCATGTCCTCCAGCGAGGCGATGGACACGCCCGACGTGCCGACCTTGCCGTAGATGTCCGGGCGCGTGTGCGGGTCGTGGCCGTACAGCGTCACCGAGTCGAAGGCCGTCGAAAGGCGCTTGGCCTCGGAGTCGGCCGACAGCATCTTGAACCGGCGGTTGGTGCGGAACGCGTCCCCCTCGCCGGCGAACATCCGCGCCGGGTCCTCCCCCTCGCGCTTGAACGGGAAGACACCGGCGGTGTAGGGGAAGTAGCCCGGGAGGTTCTCGCGGCGCAGGAACGACAGCAGCTCGCCGGATTCGGCGTAGCGCGGCAGGGCGACGCGCGGGATCCGGTTGCCGGACAGCGTGTCGCGCCACAGCTGCGTGCGCAGCTCCTTGTCGCGGATCTTGACGACCAGCTCGTCCTGGCGGTACTCCTCGGCCAGCTCCCGGAACCGCGCGAGGAGCTTTGTCGACTCGCCGTCCACATCGGACTCGGCCGCGGCGAGCAGCCCGTCGAGCGCGTCGGTCGAGGCGTCCACCTTGGACAGTTCGGCGCGCGCCAGCGCCAGCGCTTCACGCTTGCGGATCGCGGCGACCTGCGCCTCGGTCTTCGCGTGGTACCCGCGCACGGTCTCGGAGATCTCGGCCAGGTAGCGGGCCCGGTTGCCCGGGATGACCGTCGAAGCGTCGGTCGACACCTTGACTTCGACCTTCGGCAGCGTGCCGGCCGAGACGGTCAGCCCGCGCTCGGCGAGCAGGCCGCGCAGGTGCTGGTACAGCGCGGTGACGCCGTCGTCGTTGAACTTCGCCGCGCTCGTGCCGTACACCGGCATGTCTTCCGGGCCCTGGGAGAAGGCCTCGCGGTTGCGCACCAGCTGACGCGCGACGTCGCGGCGGGCGTCCTCGGCGCCGCGGCGCTCGAACTTGTTGATCGCGACGACGTCGGCGAAGTCGAGCATGTCGATCTTCTCCAGCTGCGACGCGGCGCCGAACTCCGGCGTCATCACGTACAGCGACTCGTCCACGAAGTCGACGATGCCGGCGTCGCCCTGGCCGATGCCCGGCGTCTCGACGATCACCAGGTCGAACCCGGCGGCCTTGCACGCCTGGATCGCCTCGCTCAGCCCGGCCGGGATCTCGCCGGACGTCGTGCGCGTCGCCAGGGAGCGGAAGTACACCGGGGAGCCGTCGAGGCAGTTCATCCGGATGCGGTCGCCGAGCAGCGCGCCGCCGCCCTTGCGCCGCGACGGGTCGACGGCGAGCACCGCGATCCGCAGCTTGTCCTCCTGGTCGAGGCGGAAGCGGCGGATCAGCTCGTCGGTGAGCGACGACTTGCCCGAGCCGCCGGTGCCGGTGATGCCCAGAACCGGCACCTCCCGCTGGCCCGCGGCCTCGGCGATACCACCGAGCAGGTCGCCGGGCAGCCGCTCCGCCTGCAGCTGCGTGATGACGCGCGAGAGGGCGGCGACGTCGCCGGAGAGCACCTTGTCCAGCGCCGGGGCCTCGGCCGCGAGGTCGACGTCGCAGGCTTTGATCATCAGGTTGATCATGCCCGGCAGGCCCATCTCGTAGCCGTCCTCGGGCGAGAAGATGCGGGCGACGCCGCGCGAGTGCAGCAGGTCGATCTCCTCGCGCACGATCACCCCGCCCCCGCCGCCGAAGACCTTGATGTGGCCGGCGCCGCGCTCGCGCAGCAGCTCGACCAGGTAGGAGAAGTACTCGACGTGCCCACCCTGGTAAGCCGAGATGGCGACACCCTGGACGTCTTCGGCGATGGCCGCGGTGGCCACCTCGTCGACCGACCGGTTGTGGCCGAGGTGCACGACCTCCGCGCCCTGCGACTGCAGGATCCGCCGCATGATGTTGATCGACGCGTCGTGACCGTCGAAGAGACTCGACGCCGTGACGAACCGGACGGGGTGCGCGGGGCGGTACAGCTCACTGCTCATCCCCTGAGAATACTTTGACTTCCTACTATCGGGAACCCGAGGACCCGTGACACGGCTCTCACGAGCTCTCCGGGAGAACTTGACATCGGCCAGCTCGGCGCTATGTTTAACAAGTCCGTTAATTAACAAGGTGCTGAAATGACCACTGACCAGTTGAGCCGGACGTTCTCGGCGCTCGCCGACCCGACCCGGCGTGCCATTCTCGCCCGGCTGTCGGCGGGCGAAGCGACCGTGAACGAGCTCGCCGAGCCGTTCACGATGAGCCTGCCCGCCGTTTCCCGGCACCTGAAGGTGCTGGAACAGGCCGGGCTGATCACCCGCGGCCGCACCCGCCAGTGGCGGCCCTGCCGGCTGGAGGCGAAACCCCTGGAAGACGTCGCCGACTGGGTCGCGACCTACCGCCGGTTCTGGGACGGCGGGTTCGACCGCCTCGAGGAGCACCTGAGGAGCCTGACCGGCGATGCCTGACCTCACCATCACCCGCGTCTTCGACGCCCCGCGCGAACTCGTCTACACCGCCTGGACCGCACCGGACCACCTGGCGAGCTGGTTCGGTCCGCAGGGCTTCACCTGCTCCGCCGTGACTGCCGACCCGCGCCCCGGCGGCCGCTGGCGGGCCTGCATCCACTCCCCCGAAGGCGAGGACCACTGGATGCACGGCGTCTACCGCGAGGTCGACGCCCCGGAACGGCTCGCGTTCACCTTCGCCTGGGAAGCCCAGGGGCAGGAGACGCTCGTGACGATCGGCTTCGCCGACCTCGGGGGCAAGACCGAGATGACGTTCACCCAGACCGGCTTCCCGACCGCCGCCGAACGCGACGGCCACGAGGAAGGCTGGAACTCCAGCTTCGAGGACCTGACCGGCTTCATCCGAGGAAAGGACGCCCGATGACCGCCACCCAGCCGCAGATCGTCACGCCGGAGGAATGGCAGGCCGCGCGCGACGCGCTGCTGGTCAAGGAGAAGGAGCACATGAAGGCGGCCGACCGCCTCGCCGCCGAGCGCCGCCGGCTGCCGATGGTCCGCTTCGACGCGAAGTACCCGTTCGAGAGCGCCGACGGGCCGGTCACGCTGCTCGACCTGTTCGAGGGCCGCCGTCAGCTGATCGTGTACCACTTCATGCTGCACCCCGGCGACGAGGCGGGCTGCCCCGGCTGCTCCCTGCTCGTCGACAACATGCCGCACCTGGCGCACCTGCACGCCCGCGACGTCACGCTCAAGGTCGTCGCGCCGGCGACGCTGCCGGAGATCGAGCGGTACCGGACGCGGATGGGCTGGGACGTGCCGTGGGTGTCCGCGCACGGCACCGGGTTCACCGAGGACTGCGGCGTCGGGATGGGGTTCGGCGTGAGCGTGTTCCTGCGCGACGGCGACGACGTGTACCGCACGTACTTCACCTCCGGCCGGGGCGGCGAGATGTTCCTGGCCTCCCACCGCTACCTCGACGTCACGCCGCTGGGGCGCCAGGAAGCGTGGGAAGAGGACAGCCACGGCGACGACGCGCCGAGCTCGTGGTGGCGCCGTCACGACGAATACTGAAAGTTCCCGGGCGGCCGTGTCCGATCTGCCCGCGCGGCTCCGACCTCCCGGTGAAAGCACTTCAGAAGGAGACGAAAATGCGCGAGATCGTCCACATGGTCCACACCTCGCTCGACGGCTGCGTCGAGGGCCCGGCCGGCGAGTTCGACTGGCCGGTCATGGGACCGGAGCTGTCCGGCTACTCGCAGGAGCTGGCCGGGCGCTACGGCGAGTTCGCCTACGGGCGGAAGGTCTGGGACATGATGTCCGCGTTCTGGCCGACCGCCGAGACGACCTCCGACCACCCGCACGACATCGCCTTCGCGCCGGTGTGGCGGTCCACCCCGAAGATCGTGTTCTCGCGGACGCTGGAGAAGGCGGACTGGAACACGCGGGTGGTCGGGGGCGCGCTGCCCGAGGTGGTCACGTCGCTGAAGGCCGAGCCGGGCAAGGACGTGCTGCTGATGGGCGGCGCGGAGCTGGCCGCCGGGCTGACCGCCCACGGGCTGATCGACGAGTACCAGGTGTTCGTCCACCCGGTGATCCTGGGCGGCACCAAGCGCCCGTTCGCCGAGGGCACGGCACGGCTCGGGCTCGAGCTGGCCGAGTCCCGCACGTTCGACGGACGGGTGGTGCTGCTGCGCCTGCGGCGCGCGTGAAACGGCGCCGGCGATCCCGCGCTTCCCCGCGCGCGATCGACCGGCGTGGTGCTCACGCCCGGAAGCGGCTGGTGCCTCCTCGGCACCGTCCGCTCCCCCGGCGTCAGCGGCTCTTGGCCGCCCGCAGCGCGATCCACTGGCGCATCGCGTACTCGACCAGCGTGATCAGCGTCTGCTTCGTCGACTCGCGGTCCCGGGCGTCGCAGCGGACGATCGGGATGTTCGGGTCGATCGACAGGGCCTCGCGCACGTCGTTGATGTCGTGCTCCAGCACGCCGTCGAACGTGTTGACGCCGACGATGTACGGCAGGCCGCGATCTTCGAAGAAGTCGATCGGGGCGAACGAGTCGGCCAGCCGGCGGGTGTCCGCCAGCACGACCGCGCCGATCGCGCCGCGGACCAGGTCGTCCCACATGAACCAGAACCGCTGCTGCCCGGGCGTGCCGAACAGGTAGAGGATCAGGTCCGCGTCCAGCGACACCCGGCCGAAGTCCATCGCCACCGTCGTCGTCGACTTGCCCGGCGTGTGGTCGAGGTTGTCGACGCCGACGCTCGCGTCGGTCATCATCGCCTCGGTGGTGAGCGGCACGATTTCCGACACCGACCCGACGAAGGTCGTCTTGCCCGCGCCGAAGCCGCCCGCCACCACGATCTTGGCGGATGTCATGGTCGGGGGCGCGGTGTCCCGCGGTGCCTTAAAGCCGACGGAGTCCACTCAAAACCCTTTCCATCAACACCAGATGTGCCTCGGCGCCGTCATTGCCCGTTATCGTCTTGTGCACCGTGACCAGCCCTGCGTCCGCCGCGTCGCTGATCAGCACCCGGGCCACGCCCAAAGGCACCCGCAAGGCCGACACCAGCTCGGCGACCGAACGGGGGGTCCGGCACTCTTCCATGATCGAGATGCACTCGATCTGCTCCGCGGCCACTTCGGGGAAGCCACCGGTGGCAGCGTAGTCCTTCGCGGAGATCAGTGTCTCCAGCTCCAGGGCGTAGTTCGCCCGGGTGCGGCCACCGGTCAAAGCGTACGGCCGGACGATCGCCGTCTGGTCCTCGGGCGCGAGCGGCTGTTCGAACACCGCGGGCATGATGAACTCGCCGCTGGGCGGTCCGGGGTCGAACAGCCCCCCTGGTCTGGGGGCGTCTCCGTCGGTACTGCCGGGTGGAGAGACTAAAGAGGTCACTCGATCTCCTTGGTCGGCCGACGGCGCGGGCGCCGGCGGTTCCGCGGCCGCGTGCGCACCGGCGGCCGGGGGTGGCGGGGACTCCTTGCTCTTCTTGCGCTTCCGGCGGGCACGGCCGGAATCCAGGGTGAACCCGTTGAGGACGTCGGCGAAGGTGCCGTCGTCCTCTCGCCCGGGGGGCCGCTGCCCCTCGGGTGGTTCACCGCCGAATCCGGACCCCGTGCTCATCGCGCCATCATCCCACCGGTTCGCCGATCAGCGACCCACCAGAGCCCTGAAGCTGAGCGCGCAGCTCCGGGGTCAGGATCTGGCCGACCCGGTCGACGAGCATCGTCATCTCGTAGGCGACCTGCCCGATGTCGCAGTTCGGGGCCGCGAGCACGGCCAGGCAGGACCCGTCGCTGATGGACATCAGCACCATGATCCCCAGCTCCATCTCGACGACGGTCTCGTTGACCGCGCCCGCCTCGAAGCACCGGGCGGCGCCCTGGGTGAGGCTGACCAGGCCCGAAGCGACCGCGGCGAGCTGGTCGGCCCGGTCGAG
The DNA here is from genome assembly GCF_040629235.1 of Amycolatopsis sp. NPDC005961. Lineage (NCBI taxonomy): Bacteria > Bacillati > Actinomycetota > Actinomycetes > Pseudonocardiales > Pseudonocardiaceae > Amycolatopsis > Amycolatopsis sp. NPDC005961. The sequence goes on from NZ_JBEXVF010000062.1 coordinate 6,255, forward strand.
CGGCAACCGGTTCGACGCGCTCAGCAGCAGGCCGTCCGCCGAGACGACCACGGCGTGGGCCACGCCGGGCACCCGCTCCGCGAAGTCGTTGATCAGCCAGCCGAACTGATTCTGCGGCGGCTGTGCGCTACTCGGCGAGGTCATTCGCCCTCCAGTGTCTCGTGGTTGGTCTCGGCCCGCGCGGTGCGGTGGCGTCCGCGCTCGATGCCCTGCTGGAAGCTTCGCAGGCGGCCGCGCACGTCGTGTGCGTCCCGTTGTGGTCGGGGGGCCGTGGCCCCGGTGGGCGGTCCGGCGCTGCCCGGGAGCAGCTGCTCCCCGCGACGGCGCCGGGGCAATCCTGCCGAAGTGAACGTGGCAGGTGCCGACTGGGACACCGCTTGCACCGCCCGCCAGCCTTCATCGGTGCCGAAGTTCCACTCGGCGGTGGCTTCGACGGCCGGCTCTTCCTGGCGCGGCGCCGGCGTTTCCGGATCCGCGGCGCCCCGCCGCGACGGCAGCGCCGAGGGCGGGACGGCGGGACGGCCCGGGCCCTCGAGGAAGGCCGGGGACGGCCGGTCGGGTCCACCGAAGGCCGGCGGGCGCGGCGACGGCCGCGGCTGCCGGCTCGGCAGCGGTCCGGGCTGCTGGGGCGCGGCCGGTTCGCCGGGCTGAGCCGGGCCATCCTGCTGTGCGGGCTGGTGGAGGGCTGCGGGCTGAGCTTGCCCCGGCTGCGGCGATCCGTCGGACGGGGAGGACTGCTCGCGGAGGGCAGCGGGCTGAGCTTGCCCCGGCAGCGGCGAACCGTCCGACGGGGATGACTGCTCGCCGGACTGCGCCGGTGTGGACTGCTGCGGCCCGGGCGACGGCCGCCTGGCCGGCAGCTGTCCGGGTTCGCCGGCCTCAGGCGCGGCCGGAGACTGGCCGGACTGCGCCGGCTTGTTCGCCTCACTGGACCGACGGAGAGCGGCGGGCACCCGGCTCCACTGCGGCAGCCCGTCGGACTCGCCAGGCTGGTGGAGGGCGGCCGGCGTTTGGCCGGACTGCGCCGACCCATCCGACTCACTGGGAGCAACAGCCCCCTGCCCCGATCCCTCCGGTTCGCCGGACGGGCGGAAAGCGGCCGGCACCTGGCCCGAACCACCAGGCTGAACGGGAGCAGCGGGCCCCGGCTGCGCCGGCGCGTGCGGCTGGAACATGTCCGGCTGGGCGGCCGGGCGGCCCGGCCGGCCGTTCGGCTGCGGCGCCTGCCCGGCACCTGGCTGTCCCCGCCGCGGCAGGCCGTTCTGCTGGAACGCCACGTCCTGCTGCGTCCCGGGTGCCCCCGGCTCGAGCCTCTGCGCGAACGACTGCTGCTGGGCTGTCGCCGCCGAGATGTCCGGCTCGGCAGCTCCCGGCTGAGGAGCGTCCGGCTGGAAGGCGGGCGCCGCGCCCTGTGCCTGGCGCGCCTGGCGGCGGCCGCGGGTGACGCCCTGCTGGAAGCTGCTCAGCCGCCCGCGGACGTCGGCCGGGTCGCGGACCGGCAGGTCGGAACGGGCCGGGGCCGGGGCCGCCGGAATCGCCGCGGCCGGGGTCGCGCTGCCCGGCATGAGCTGCTCGCCGCGGCGGCGGCGGGGCAGCCCCGCCTCGGTGAACGCCGTCGGCTCCGACTTGGTGACCGCCTGGACCGTGCGGAAGTTCTCGTCGCTGGCGAAATCCCAGCTGCGGGCCTCCTGCGGCTCGGCAGCAGGCTTCTCCGGGGCCTCGGCGACCGGCTCCGAATCTTCCGAAGCGGCGGCGGCCGGCTTCTCGGCGGGCTTGTCCTCGCGGAACCACGCCGACAGCATCTCGTCGAAGATCGGCGTCGTCTCCGAGCGATCCGGCGCCGGAGTGGGCGCCGGGGCCGGCTCCGCGGTCGCCTGCTGCCACCAGTCGGTCAACGTGGTTTCGTTGGCGGAGAACAGGTCCTTGCCCGAGGGCAGGTCACCGGCGCGCGGCGGGTCCGGCACCGGCAGCACCGCGGGCACCGGCGGCAGCGTCGGCCGCGGCGGCGGCGCCGGGTCGTCCTTGGGCAGCGGCGCGAACAGGTCCGTCCCGGAGATCTCCAGGTCCGACGGCGGCCGGACCCCGGCCGGCCCGTGACCGTTGGTCAGCCCGGCGAGGTCGCTCGCCGACGGCCAGCGCTCCTCCCCCATCGCCGGCTGCTCCGGCACCAACGGGCGCGGCCGCGAGTTGCCGTTGACCTGGCGCCGCGGCAGCTGGTTGCCCATCGGCGGGCTCGCGGGCGGCCGCTGCGCGCTGATCTGGCCCGTCCGCGGGCCGTCGGTCACCGCCATCACCAGCTCCGCCGGGACGACGACCGTGGCGCGGACCCCGACGATGTCCCGGCCGCCGTGCAGCGACACGCCGATCCGGTGCCGGCTGGCCAGCCGGCCGACGACGAACAGGCCCATCCGGCGCGAGGTGGCCAGGTCGACCGACCCGGCCTCGGTCAGCCGGGTGTTCGCCTCGGCGACCTCGGCCTCGTTCATGCCGATGCCCTTGTCGAGGATGTCGATGTTGAGCGAGCCGTCCTCGCCCAGCCGCGACGCCACGGTCACGCTCGTCTCCGGCGCGGAGAACGCCGTCGCGTTGTCCAGCAGCTCGGCGACCAGGCGCATCAGGTCGCTCGCGGCGTAGCCGACGATCCGGGCCGGGGGCGGCGACTGGACCTGGACCCGCTGGTACTGCTCGATCTCCGACACCGCGGCGCGGAGCATGTCGGTGGTGCCGACCGGCTTGCCGGACCGGCGGCCGGGCTCGGCGCCCGACAGCACCATCAGGTTCTCGTTGTTGCGCCGCATCCGGGTGGCGAGGTGGTCGAGCTGGAACAGCGTCGCCAGCTGGTCGGCGTCCTCCTCGTCCCGCTCCAGCTGCTCGATCAGCTGCAGCTGCCGCTGGACCAGGCTCTGGCTGCGCCGCGACAGGTTGACGAAGACGCTGCCGAAGCCGGTGCGCATCGCGGCCTGCTCGGTCGCCAGCCGCAGCGCCTGGTGGTGGACCTTGTCGAACGCCCGCGCCACCTCGCCGACCTCGTCCTCGGTCTGCACCGGCACCGGCACGACGGCCGTGCCCTGCACGCGGCCTTCCTGGATGTTGCGGACCGCTTCGGGCAGCGCGGTTTCGGCGACGTCGAGAGCGCTGCGACGCAGTGCTTTCAGCGAGCGCAGCAGCTGCCGGGTGATGAGGAAGACGACCGCGACGGCGAGCACCATCGCGGCGAACAGCAGCACCGCGAGCAGGCCCGCGCCGCTGCTGGCGTCGTCGACGAGCTGCTCCGAGGTGGCCGACGCCGACGCGCCGAGCCGGTCGGCGACCTGGCCGATCTGCGTCCGCATCGCCGAGGAAGCGGCGGTCCAGTCGGCCGCGGACAGGGCGCGGAAGGCGTCGTCGACCGTGTTCCCCTGCGCGTTCAGCACCGACTCGACCATCCGGGCCCGGCTCTGGGCCTGCGCGCCTTCGGCGATCGCGGCGAAGTCGCGCTGCAGCGTGTCGCCCGCCGCGGAGCGGAAGTCGATGAGCCGGTCGGCCAGCCGCAGCTCGGCGGCGCGCAGCGTGGCCAGCTCGCTCGGCGACAGCGCGGAGCGGGCGATGCCGTAGGAGACCAGTGCCTGGCTGACCGACACCTGCTCGCCCGCGACGAGCAGCTCGTGCAGCCCGGCGGGGGTCCCGCCGAGGGTGCCGTCGCCGGCGCCCGCGGTGGCCGCGGTGTCGAGGCCGATCAGCGAGCCGGTGGTCCCCGAGTACGCGGTGACGGCCTGGGCCGGGTCGAGCTGGCCGCCGTCGACCTGGCGGCGCAGGAAGCCGAGGTTGTTGACCTGCGCGGTCGCCGCGCCGGCGGCCCCGGCCACGCCGGGCTCGACCTCGGACGCGCGGGCCTGCGCCGCGGTGAACGGCGCGACCGCGGCGTCGGTGGCCTTGCGGGCCGCGGCCAGCGCGGGCGTGCCGCCGACGGTGCCGTCGGTCAGCATCGCCGCGGTGACCGTGCGCTCCTGCTGCAGCGCACCGGTGAGCGCGCGGGTCTGGCCGCCGAGCGAGACGAGCCGGTCGAGGCGCTGGTACTCGGCCGAGCGGCCGACCTGGCCCGCGATCGTCGTGACGCCGAGGACCAGCGCGAGCACGATGGGGACGACGGTGACGGCCGAGAGCTTGACGGGCAGGCTCCAGTCGCGCCAGCGCACGAGGGCGCGCCACGCGTCCTTCCCCTTGGACCGCCGGGGTGCTCGGCCGAGCAGCTCCCCCACGGGCACCTGACCTTCTCCTGCAACGGTCACGTGAGTGACTCCCTGTCCGGCGTCATGGATCCGCGTCGACGGCGCGGCGTCCCGGCTCGCGGCGGGCCGCCGGACGGTCGTGCCGCCCGCGCCCTGCCGCGTCCCCGGTGCCCTCGCTCGTCCCCGGCCGCCCGGCCGTCCGCGCACTCGTGCAGGCACCGTCCCGCCGTCCCGTGCAAGGGACTGTGCACGTGCACGGCGCAACTTGCGGTCTGCACGGTCGTCGAGATCAACTTAATCGGTGCCAATCGATCGCTGCGGTCAGCTGGGCCAAAGAATCGTACCCCCGGCGCCCGGACGGTCAATTTTGTTCTCCACTCGGGCGCTGACCTGCGAAAAGTGGATTCCGGGCCGAGAACCACCCCGCACATTCGCCCTCACCGCCCCCGAAGAGGGAATTCCGGTTACCGGAAGCGTCTCACCCAGGCATCCGGCCGTCACCCGATTAGCCCACCCAGGGGAGTGTAGTACCTCGGACGATCTACACTCAGTACCCCCATCGGGTGGGTCAAGTCTCAAGATGTGCCCGATGTTGTGGCGTTGTCCCCCATCGTGCCCCGACCTGGTGATTTCTTTCGAGACTGACCGCTGACCAGTGGATCTTCACCGCCACGCCCGCAGGCGGGCGACACTCTCCGGGACGACGTGAGCGCTCACGGACACTCTGCGTGTCCGACGCGGATCGACCCTCGACCGGATTAGCTCGTTCGCCGCAGTGCCCGCCGGATGCGACAACGTGGCGTCACAATTCTTTTCATCATTACGGGTGATCTGCTCGTGATCATGAAGCACTACTCCATTCGACGCTTTCGACGAGAAATCGAATACCGCGCGTTCCGCGCGTCCTGGACCGACCGGCCGCCTGCGATGTCCGCCGGACGGCCTAGTTACGATGTTCGTCTCGCAGTCCGCAAGGGCGGCCCGGTGCGCTGTCCGCAGACGGCCGGGGCCCCGCCGCCACGGAGGCACTCTGCCGGAGGCAACCCACATGTACGACGTCGCGCGCCCCGCGGCGGGCAACCCCCTCGAGGAGACCGGCCAGATGCCGGCCCTGTTCACCGGGGACCGCCCACCCGCGGCCCAGCACCGCCGGCCCGTTCCCCGCCCGGGTCCCGACTACCCCGCGATCCAGGCCAGCCGCGAGTTCGGCTCGCTGCGGCGGCGGTTCCGGGCCTTCGTCTTCCCGATGAGCTTGGCCTTCTTCGCCTGGTACATGACGTACGTGCTGCTCGCCGCGTACGCGCACGACTTCATGAGCACCAAGGTGTTCGGCCAGGTCAACGTCGGCATCCTGCTCGGCATCGGCCAGTTCGCCAGCACCGCGCTGGTCACCTGGCTCTACCTGCGCTACGCGCGCCGCCACCTCGACCCGCGCGTGGCCGAGCTGCGGGCCCGCGCGGGCCTGACGGAAGGGACCCGCCGATGACCGCCCTCGCCGCCGAAGGCACCCCGGCCAGCGACCCGCTCGTCAACACCGCCGTGTTCGCCCTGTTCGTGGCGATCACGCTGTACGTCGTCTACCGGGCCAGCAGCCGGAACTCCTCGACGGCCGACTACTACGCCGCGGGCAGCGCGTTCACCGGCCGCCAGAACGGCATCGCGCTGTCGGGCGACTTCCTGTCGGCGGCATCGTTCCTCGGCATCGCCGGCGCCATCGCGATGCACGGCTACGACGGCTTCCTCTACTCGATCGGCTTCCTCGTCGCCTGGCTGGTCGACCTGCTGCTGATCGCCGAGCTCCTGCGCAACACCGGCCGCTTCACGATGGGCGACGTGCTGAGCTTCCGGATGAAGCAGCGCCCGGTCCGCGCGGCGGCGGCGACGTCGACACTGGTGATCTCCTTCTTCTACATGCTGGCGCAGATGGCGGGCGCCGGCGGCCTGGTGGCGCTGCTGCTCAACGTCCACTCCAAACTCGGCCAGGCGCTGGTGATCGGCGTCGTCGGCCTGGTCATGGTGCTGTACGTGCTGGTCGGCGGGATGAAGGGCACCACGTGGGTGCAGATCATCAAGGCGACCATCCTGCTGCTGTGCGGCGCGCTGCTCACGGTGTTCCTGTTCGGCAAGTTCGGCTTCTCGTTCTCGAACCTGCTCTCGTCGGCCGCGGAGAACAGCCCGCTCGGCGACAAGCTCCTGGAGCCGGGCGGCTCGTACGGCAAGAACGCCACCACGAAGCTCGACTTCGTGTCACTGGCCTTGGCGCTGGTGCTCGGCGCGGCGGCACTGCCCCACGTGCTGATGCGCTTCTACACCGTGCCGAACTCCCGTGAGGCGCGGCGAAGCGTCGTCTGGGCGACGGCGTGCATGTTCCTGTTCTACCTGTGCACGCTGGTCATCGGCTTCGGTGCGGCCGCGCTGGTCGGCGCGGACGAGATCAAGGCCGCGCCCGGCGGGGAGAACTCGGCGGCTCCGCTGCTGGCCCTGCACGTCGGCGGGACGCTGCTGCTGGGCATCATCGCCGCGGTGGCGTTCGCGACGATCCTCGCGGTGGTGGCCGGGCTGACGATCACCGCGTCGGCCTCCTTCGCCCACGACGTCTACGCGAACATCTTCAAGCGCGGCAAGGCGGACCCGGCCGACGAGGTCCGGGTGGCGCGGCTGACCGCGATCGCGGTCGGGGCGCTGGCCATCGTCGGCGGCGTGCTGGCGAACGGCCAGAACATCGCGTTCCTGGTCGCGCTGGCGTTCGCGGTCGCGGCGTCGGCGAACCTCTCGACGCTGCTGTACTCGCTGTTCTGGAAGCGGTTCAACACGACGGGCACGCTCTGGGGCATCTACGGCGGCCTGGCCGCGAGCCTGATCCTGGTGCTCTTCTCGCCGGTCGTCTCGGGCGCACCGGACGCGATCTTCAAGGGCATCGACTTCGCCTGGTTCCCGCTCAAGAACCCGGGCCTGGTGTCGATCCCGTTCTCGTTCCTCTGCGGGTTCGTCGGCACCCTCGTCGGCAAGCCGAAGGCGGACCTGGAGAAGCAGGCCGAGATGGAGGTCCGGTCCCTCACCGGGATCGGCAGCTGACTGCCTGACGATCCTGGACGGCCTGCGTCACGCGCGCAGGCCGTCCAGGATCACGGTCAGCACGCGTTTCCCGTCCTCGGGGCTGCAGTTGCGCACCGCCATGCCCGCGCCGTGGCCCAGCCGCAGGACGTCGGGCCCCGCGACGTCGGGCCGGATCAGCCCCGCGGCCGCGTCGACCAGCACCCCGACCGCTTCCCGCAGCCGCACCTGGCAGTACTGGAACGTCTCCGAGCCCGAGTCGATCGACTCCTTGAGCACCGTCGCCAGCTTGTGCCGCTCCACGACCCAGGTGACCTGCTCCCGCAGCCAGGCCTCGAGGGCCTCCCACGGCGGCAGCTCGTCGTGCAGGACGTACGCGCGGTCGGCGAGCACCTCGATCTCGTCGCGGTAGACCGCTTCGAACAGCTTTTCGCGCGTCGGGAAGTGCCGGTACAGCGTGCCCGCCCCCACCCCGGCCTTCTTCGCGATGTCGTCCAGCGGCACGTCGGCGCCGTGCGCGGTGAAGAGATCCTTCGCCGTCGCGACGATGCGCTCGTAGTTGCGCCGCGCGTCCGCCCGCATCGGACGCTCCGAGTCCGCACCCGGCATCCCGGCCTCCTCGCCACTTAACCGGAGAGATTCTCCGAATTCACTTGCGCATCCGGAGACACTCTCCATATTATCGGATCGCACCCAAGCGGAGAAACTCTCCGCTTACCTCCGTACTCCTTGGGGGAGTATCTCTTGTCCCAGCAAACGATCCATCCTGCGGTCGAGCCTGCCCCGGCGCGCCGCAGCGGGCTGGTCCTCGCGATCATCCTCACCTGTCAGCTCATGCTCATCCTCGACGCGACAGTCATGAACGTCGCGCTCCCGCGCATCCAGGCCGACCTGGGGTTTTCGGCCACCGGCCTGTCCTGGGTGATGACGGCCTACAGCCTGGTCTTCGGCGGTCTCCTGCTGCTCGGCGGCCGCGCCGGCGACCTGTTCGGGCGACGCCGGATGTTCGTCGCGGGCACCGCACTGTTCACCCTCGCGTCGCTGGCCGGCGGCCTCGCCGGCTCGGCCACGCTGCTCATCGCCGCCCGCGTCCTGCAGGGCGTCGGCGCCGCCATGGCCGGTCCGAGCACCCTGGCGCTGGTCACGACCACGTTCACCGAGGCCAAGGCCCGCATCCGGGCGCTCGCGCTGTTCTCCGCCATGTCCAGTGGCGGGTTCGCGATCGGCCTGATCGTCGGCGGCCTGCTCACCGAGTGGATCTCGTGGCGCGCCGCGCTGTTCATCAACGTCCCGTTCGGCCTGGCGATCGTGCTGCTCGCACCCCGGTTCGTCCCCGAACCGGCCCGCCGGCCCGCGCACCTCGACCTGCCCGGCGCGATCACCGGCACCCTGGGCGTCGGCTCGCTCGTGTTCGCCTTCACCCACGCGGCGTCCGACGGCTGGGGCAACCCGGTGACGCTCGGCTCGCTCGCCGGCGGGCTGGCGCTGCTGACGGCGTTCGTCGCGATCGAGGCCCGCACCGCGATGCCGCTGGTCCCGCTCCGGCTGTTCGCCGACCGCGACCGCAGCGCGGCCTACGTCAACTTCTTCCTCGGCCCGATGGCCATGATGTCGATGTTCTTCTTCCTCACCCAGTTCATGCAGGACATCCGGCACTTCGCCGCACTTGCCACCGGCTTCGCGTTCCTGCCGATGGCGGCGCTGATCTTCACGATGAGCCGGCTCGTGCCGCGGCTGCTCCCGCGCTACGGCCCGAAGCCGCTCGCCGTCACCGGCACGCTGCTGATGCTGGCGGGCGTCGGCTGGCTGGCGATGCTGACGACCACCAGCGCGTACTTCCCCGCGTTGCTGGGGCCGCTGGTGCTGATGGGGCTCGGCGGCGGGCTGGCGTTCGCGCCGCTCAACGTGATCGTGATGGCCACCGTGCCGAACGACGACGCGGGCGCGGCGGGCGGCGTCCTGCAGACGATGCAGCAGGTCGGCAGCACGCTGGGGCTGGCCGTGCTGGTCACGGTGTTCGGCGCGACGACCCGCTCGTCGGGCGCGACGGGAGCTCAGCTCGCCGTCGACGGCATGACGTCGGCCTTCGCGACGGCCGCGGTGTTCGCGGCGGGCACGGTCCTGGTGGCGCTGACGTTCCGGCGGGTTACAGCTTCTGCCCGGCCTTGACCTTGTGCGTCACCCGGCGCTCGACGAGGAACGAGACGAACGGGACGCAGCCGGCCAGCAGCACGAGCACGGTGCCCTTGATCGACCAGCGGGCCTTGATCGCCAGGTCGATGGTCAGCACGAGGTAGATCATGTACAGCACGCCGTGGATCGGCGAGTAGACCGCCGACGGCGTCGGGTTGTCGAAGCCGTAGCGCAGCACCATGACGAAGCAGAGGCCGAGCAGCCCGACGCCGGTGACGTAGGCGGCGGTGCGGAACCGGACGAGGGGGCCGGCGAGCGGCACCGCGGTCTGGGCGGCACCTTCGGTGCTGGTGGTCATCGGGACGTCCTCACTCTGCGGCCTCACTCGGCGGCCTGCTGGTCGCGGGCGTTCAGCTCGCGCAGGTAACGGTTGTACGCGGCCAGCTCCTCGTCCTCGTCCGTCGGCCGCACGTCGGGCCGGGGACGGGGAGCGGGCACCTCGGCGACGGGGGCCGGCTTCGGGCGGTCGTCCGCGGTGCCGTCGGCCTCGGCCTTCTGGCGGAGCTTGCGGATCCGCCAGAACATGAAGGCCGGGAACAGGCCGAAGAGCGGCCACTGCAGGACGTACCCGAGGTTCTGGAAGGTGCCGTTCGCCGAGGTGAAGCGGTCCCACTGCCACCAGGCGAGCCCGCAGCAGACGAGCAGGCTCACCAGGCACGTCGCGGCGATCGCGATCCGGCGTCCCCAGGGGGAAGCCGCCGGCGAAGGGGAAGCTGGCACGCTCCGACGCTAGCACTGGGCGGCTGAGGGCCGGCGGCCGACTTGCGCGCCGGGTGGCGTCGCTCTCAGCGCAGGTCGGGTGGGTTCACGTGGCCTTGACCTGGCGGCCGGGTGGGCCCGAAACTCAGCCTTGCCTGCGCACCGACTGGGCGCCCTTCGCATAGCCATCGGCCAGGCCGAACACCTTCTGCGCGTACTCCGTCGAGTTGTTGTACGACAGGATCCCGGCCCACCACCCCGAAGGGCTCGCCATGTCGCGCCCGCCCGCGCACAGATAACGCGCCGCCCCCAAGGCCGCGTCGTCGATCTGCTGGGGGTCGCCGAGGCCGTCGCCGTTGCCGTCCGATGCCCACTTGCGCCACGTGCTCGGGATGAACTGCATCGGGCCGACCGCCCGGTCGACACCGGCGTCGCCGTCGTAGCGGCCGCCGTCCGTGTCGCCGATCGCCTGGACGCCCGCCGATCCGTCGAGGGGGACGCCGATGATCGGCTTGGACGGGCGGCCGTCCGCGCCGAGGACCGCGCCCGCGTACTGCCCGTGGTTCGACTCGATCCGGCCGATGCCGGCGAGCGTGGCCCACGAGATCTTGCACTTCGGCTGGTCCGCGCGCATCGCCAGCTCGGCGTTGCCGTACGCCTGCAGCGCCCGCGCCGGGACTCCGGTCGCCGCGGCGACCTGGGTCGCCCACTGGGACAGCGTCGCCGGGCCGGTGCTGCGGGCCTGCTGGGGAGACGTCTGCTGCTCGGCCCCGCCCGCGACCGCACCGCCGGCCGGCGCGACCGACCCCGGGCGGACGTCGGCCGCCTTGACCTGCAGGGCGGGGATTTCGGTGGTGAGCGGGCTCGCCTCCGGCGTCGACGCGCGGGTGACGAGCCAGATCCCGCCGCCGGCCACGGCCAGCACGGCGAGGACCACGATCAGCCGGGTGAGCACCGCGACACTCGCGGAGCGCGGCGCCGGTGCCGGTGCGGCGGGGGCGGCTTCCTCGACGCTCGCGTCGATCGGGTCGTCCTCGTTCTTTCCGGTCCTGGTGCGCACGTAACTCCGGTCCTCCAGCGTGGTGTCGACGAAGTGTCAACGAGCCCGCGCAGGTTAGCGTTACGCGGGTCGTCGCGATCGTCTCACCACACCGGTTCACCCGGCCGAGTGGAAACGGTCAGGCGGACTTCTGCTGCCGCGCGAGGCGCGCGACGCACCAGGCCGGGGCACTGCCGCGGCGGAGGTGCTGAAGGACGGTCATCGGCCCGAGCCGGCGGCTCAGGTCGGACGGCGCGAGCCCGGCCGCCCGGTAGTCGAGGGCCCGCTGGTCGAGCGGGCTGAGACCGGCGTCCCACCACTCCTCGGCCTCGGCGACGCCGCCGACCATCTGCCACCAGCCCGCGGCGGCGGTGAGGAGCTCTTCGGGTACTTCCGGCAACCGGCGCCGCATCGCGTCGAGGTAGCCGGGATCGGCCGCCTCGACCGGGACGAACCGCTGCTGCCCCGTACGGGCACGCTGGCCGGGGATGCCCGGAGCCTGCGCAGGCGCGTCCGCCAGCCACGCGGACGCGATGCGGTCGACCTCCTGCTCTTCGGGGGTCTGCTCGCGCTCCGCGGCCCATTGCCGGATCAGCGCGTCCACTCCGGGATCTCCGGTCATCCCTGCCTCCTTGTAGGTCCCCGACGGACAGGCCTGACACCTGTCCCACGCGGTGGTGCCGCACGCACCAACCTGCACCTTGCTGAGTGGAAACTGCCTGCGTACCGGGGTTCTCCGGGGGGATGGCGAACCACCCGATCACGCAATGTGAGCACCGTAGGGCCGGGGTGGTCTCCTTCGCCAGACCCCGGCAGGCACGAATTCGCCGACCTGCGCGTTTTCGGCCGCAATCCACCCGGATGGTCGAGTGTTCGGTCCGAAATCCGAGATTCGTGACACTCAGTGATTTACCGTCCGCTAACACACAGGGTGACGACCGGCGCCGCCTTTTGCGGCGCCGGTCAGAGCGTTTCCGGTGGTCAGGAGAAGAGCGACCGGAAGAACGTCACGATCGCTTCGGCGCCGTCCTTGAGCCAGCCGAGGACGCGGTGCACGAAGTCCGCGGACTGGGTGGGCTGGGTGATCAGGAAGAACAGCACGAGCGCGACGACACCGACGATCAGAACTTTCTTCATGCCGCTCGACATGCGCTTCCTCCCCGGCTCGCCGTCCCCGTCCTGGGAGTGGCCACGTCAATACTCTAGGGAAGGCGTGCCCCGAAGACACCCCGATCAACCCCCGATCACCCCGACCGGCCCCGAGGAGCGGCGATGACCCGGAACGTACTGGTCGAGCGGGACGGCGCGGTGACGACGGTCACCATCGACCGCCCCGCCGCCCGCAACGCCGTCGACGGGCCGACCGCGGCCGAGCTCGCCGAGGCGTTCCGCGAGTTCGACGCGGACCCCGGCGCCGCCGTCGCGGTCCTCACCGGATCGGGTGGCGCGTTCTGCGCCGGAGCGGACCTCAAGGCGATCGGCACCGACCGGGTGAACCGCACTCACCCGGACGGGGACGGCCCGATGGGCCCGACCCGGATGCGCCTCGGCAAGCCGGTGATCGCCGCCGTGCACGGGCACGCCGTCGCGGGCGGGCTGGAGCTGGCGCTGTGGTGCGACCTGCGGGTCGCGGACGCGACGGCGGTGTTCGGGGTGTTCTGCCGCCGCTGGGGGGTGCCGCTGATCGACGGCGGCACGGTCCGGCTGCCACGGCTGATCGGCCAGTCCCGCGCGATGGACCTGATCCTGACCGGCCGGGCCGTCGAGGCGCCCGAAGCGCTGGAGATCGGCTTGGCGAACCGGCTCGTCCCGGCCGGCGAAGCGGTTTCCGCGGCGCAGGAGCTGGCGCGGCAGCTCGCGGCGTTCCCGCAGCAGTGCCTGCGGGGCGACCGGCTCTCGGCGCTCGAGCAGTGGGGGAAGTCCGAAGAGGACGCGCTCGCGACGGAGTTCCGGGCGGCGATGGGCGCGGGGGTGCTGGCGGCGGAAGCGGTCGACGGCGCGGCCCGGTTCGCCGGCGGCGAGGGCCGACACGGCACTTTCACGTGATCAGAGGGGCATCACCCGTGACTGCAGGGGCATCACCTGTGCTTGAGGAGTCGACACGCGTGACTGGGAGGTCGACATGCGTGACTGCGGGGTCGACACGGCGAAGCCGATCGTCCCCGCCGTGTCGACCCTCCAGTCACGCGTGTCGACCCTCCGATCACGCGTGATGCCTGGCTGGTCACGGGGTTTCGGTCGGTGACCGGCCATGGCTCGACCGGGTGGATCACGGAGAACCGGGGCGGTTCCGGTCGGGCGGCCGATAGGGTCGCCGGATGGACGACGATGTTCCGAGAGTCGTGCTCCGGCCCGTGGCCGAAGGCGATCTCGACCTCCTGGAACGGCTGACCAACGATCCCGTCGCCGCCGGGGAGCACCAGTGGTTCGGCTGGCACGATCCCGGCTACCTGCGCCGCCGCTGGCAGGAGACCGGCATGCTCACCACCGAAACCGGGATGCTCGTGCCGACCCTCGGCGGCCGCATCCTCGGTCTCGTCTCCTGGCACCGCAGCCGCACCGGGCCGACGTCCTACTGCTGGAACGTCGGGCTCGTGCTGGCGCCGGAAGCGCGTGGCCACGGCTACGGCACCGAAGCCCAGCGGCTGCTCGCCGAGTACCTCTTCGCCCACACCCAGCTCAACCGGGTCGAAGCGACGACCGAGGTCGGCAACCGCGCCGAACAGCGCTCGCTCGAGAAAGCCGGCTTCACGCGCGAAGGCATCCTTCGCGGCTACGGCTTCCGTGACGGCGAGTGGCGCGACAGCGTCGTCTACTCGGTCGTGCGCTCCGACCTGGCGAAGACCTAGGCGATCGCCCCCGCCGAACGCAGGGCGCCGAGGTCCGTGACGCCCAGTTCGGCGAGCACGGCTTCGGTGTCGGATCCCTTGGCACGCGGGGCTTCCGGCGTCTCGGGCGGGGTGCGGCCGAACCGCGGGGCCGGCGCGGGCTGGACCATGCCGCCGATCTCGACGAACGTTCCGCGCGCCGCGTTGTGCGGGTGTTGCGGAGCCTCCGAAGGCGACAGCACCGGCGTCAGGCAGGCGTCGGTGCCTTCGGCGCGCGCGACGAGGTCGTCGCGGGTGTGCTTGGCGATCGCCCCCGCCACGATCTCGCGAAGGCGGGGCCACTGCGAACTGTCGATGTGCAGCGGCAGCTCCGCCGGGTCCAGCTCGAGGACCTTCACGAAGTCGCCCCAGAACCGCATCTCGATCGCGCCGACGGCGACGTACTTGCCGTCCGCGGTCTCGTAGGTGTCGTAGAAGGGGGCGCCTCCGTCGAGCATGTTCTCGCCGCGGCCGCCGCCCCAGAGCCCGGCCGCGGCCATGCCGTGCAGGCTCGTGGTGAGCAGCGCGGCGCCGTCCACCATCGACGCGTCGACGACCTGCCCGCGGCCCGAGGTGTTCCGTTCGTACAGCGCGGCCAGGATGCCCATCGCCAGCAGCAGCCCGCCGCCGCCGAAGTCGCCGACGAGGTTGAGCGGCGGCACCGGCCGCTCGCCCGCGCGCCCGATCGGCTCGAGCGCGCCGGAGATGCCGATGTAGTTGATGTCGTGCCCGGCCGCGGTGGCCAGCGGGCCGTCCTGGCCCCAGCCGGTCATCCGGCCGTAGACCAGCCGCGGGTTGCGGGCGTGGACGACGTCGGGGCCGAGCCCGATCCGTTCGGCGACGCCGGGGCGGAAGGGCTCGATGAGGATGTCGGCGGTGTCGCACAGCTTCAGCACCAGTTCGACACCCTCGGGCGTCTTGGTGTTGATGCCGACCGAGCGGCGGCCGCGGGCGAGCGGGTCGGTCTGGATGCCCAGCACGTCCTCCCCCGGTGCCGCGCGGTCGACGCGGACGACGTCGGCACCGAGGTCGGAAAGGATCATCGCGGCGAACGGGCCGGGGGCGAGCCCGGCCAGTTCCACCACCTTCAGGCCGCTGAGCGGACCTGCTTTCATGTCGGGTCCTTTCAGAGCGAGCGGGAGATGATTTCCTTCATGATTTCGCTGGTACCACCGAAGATCCGCGAGATCCGGACGTCGGCCCACGCGCGCGCGATCGGGTACTCGGACATGTAGCCGTAGCCGCCGAAGAGCTGCACGCAGTCGTCGATCACCTTGTTGACGCGCTCGGTGGTCCACAGCTTCGCCATCGCCGCGCCCTGGACGTCGAGCTCGCCCTTGAGGTGGCGTTCGATGCACTGGTCGAGGAACGCCCGCGCGACGGCGGCCTCGGTGGCGGCCTCGGCGAGCTTGAACTTGGTGTTCTGGAAGGAAAAGATGGGCCGGCCGAACGCCGTGCGCTCCTTCGTGTACTCCAGCGTGAGGTCGACCGCGGCCTCCAGGCCGGCCACCGCGGTGACGGCGATGATCAGCCGTTCCTGCGGCAGCTGCAGCATCAGCTGGAAGAAGCCCTGGCCCTCGGCGTCGCCGAGGAGGTTGGCCGCGGGCACGCGGACGTCGTCGAAGAACAGCTCGGCGGTGTCCTGGCCCTTGAGACCGACCTTGTCGAGCACGCGGCCGCGGCGGAAGCCCGGGGTGTCGGTCTCGACCACGATCAGCGAGACGCCCTGCGCGCCCGCGTCCGGGTCGGTCTTGACCGCGACGACCACCAGGCCGGCGTGCAACCCGTTGGTGATGAAGGTCTTCGCGCCGTTGATGACGTAGTGGTCGCCGTCGCGCACCGCGCGGGTCTTGATGCCCTGCAGGTCGGAGCCGGTGCCGGGCTCGGTCATCGCGATCGCGCCGACCAGCTCGCCGCTGGCCATCTTCGGCAGCCACTCGCGCTTCTTCTCTTCGGCGGCGTACGCGTTGAGGTAGTGCGCGACGATTCCGTTGTGGACGGTCACGCCCCACGCGCTGTCGCCCGAGCGGGCCTGCTCTTCGTAGAGCACCGCCTCGTGGGCGAAGGTGCCGCCGCCCCCGCCGTACTCCTCGGGGATGGACAGGCAGAGCAGGCCGACGTCGCCGGCCTTGGTCCACAACTCGCGGTCGACCTTCTTCTCGGCCGCCCAGCGTTCCTGGTGCGGCACGGCCTCCTTCTGCAGGAACGACCGCGACAGCTCGCGGAGGTCGTCGAGCTCGGTCGTGCTCCAGGAGCTCTTCGGGAGTTGAAGCGGCACGGGACCCTCCTGCTGGAAAACATGACGATCAGCATGTAAGTTCTCTGCGGAATGTACATCCGTACCGGCCTGTAGGTAAAGCAGGGAGGCCGAAGTGACCGCGGCGGCACACCGGACCCAGGCGCAGCGGCGCGAACAGACCCGCACGGCGCTGCTCGACGCCACCATCGACTGCCTGGTGGACGTCGGGTACGCGCGCACGTCGGTGCAGGAGATCTGCGCCCGCGCCGGCGTCTCGAAGGGCGCGGTGCAGCACCACTTCACCGCGAAGGCCGAGCTGATGGCGGCCGCCGTCGAACACCTGACGACGAAGCTGCGCCGCCAGCTCGCCGCGTCGCTGGACGAGCTGCCCAGCGGCGGCACCGGCGTTGCCGCCGCGATCGACCTGCTCTGGACCGGCTACTCCGGCACCCTTTCCACCGCCGTCACCGAGCTGTGGGTCGCCGCCCGCACCGACCCCGAGCTGCGCGCGGCCATCCGCCCGGTCGACCGCGCGCTCGGCCGCGCCACGCTGGAGCACGTCACCCAGGTCGCCGGCGAGCTGCCGCCCGAACGCGCGGAAATGCTGTTCTGGCTCACCGTGAACCTGACCCGCGGGCTGGCGCTGGACGCCGAGCTCGGCGGCGACCCGAACCGGCGGCGGCAGCTGCTGGAAGAGTGGAAGCGGATCGCGGTGCTGCTCTACCAGGACGCAGCCACTGCGCCAAGCTGACCAGCCGGGCCCCGCAAGGGCTGGAATACCCCTTATCCCGCAGGCGGATTCGTGGTCCAATCCCCCCGGACGAGGGGAGCTCCGATGACCGCCAGCCCGTACCAGAACCCGTACGGCCCTCCCCCGGTGCAGCAGCCACCGCCGCCCCGGCCACCCGCCGACGCCGGCGCGCGCTTCCGGCTGATCGCCGCGATCGTCGGCGCCTTGGCCGCGGTGCTCGTGCTGGCCGGGTCGTTCCTCCCGCAGACGAAGTTCGAGCAGGTCGTCGGCGGCAAGGCCGAGAGCAGCCAGACGATCAGCGCTTGGACGCGCTCGTTCGACGTCGAGCCCAGCCCCGAGGCGAAGAAGTTCTACGAGAACACCCACGTCGCGCGCTACGGGATCCCGCTGTCGGCCGGCGCGCTGGTGCTGCTGGCCGGAGCCGGCCTGGCGTTCGCGGGTGCGCGGCGTTCGGCGGGTCCCGGAGTGCGCTCGGGCGCCCGGACGGCCCTCGTCGCCGGCGGTGCCGGGGTCGCCGCGGCGGTCTGGATGCTCGGCATGGACGTCTCGGCGACCTTGAGCTACGAGTCCGACGACGAGTCGCTCAGCTCCGTCTACTCGACCGGCATCGGGTTCTGGATCCTGATCGGCGGTGGCGCGCTGGGCGTGGTGACGCTGATCCTCGCGACGCTCGCCGGGCGGCGGGCGCCGGCCACCGCGCCGGCGGGATTCTCCCCGGGACCTTACGGCGGGCCGTACCAGCAGCAGCAGCGGCCGTACCCGGTTCCGCCGCAGCAGTACGGACCGCCCCACCCGGGTGCCCAGCCGCCGTACCCCGGCGGGCCGCAGCCGTACCCGGGTGCGCCGTCGTCACAGCCGTTCCCCGCACAGGGCGGACCGGTTTCGCAGCCCTTCCCGACACAGAGCGGACCCCCTTCGCAGCCTTTCCCGGCGCAGTCCGGTGAGGTGACGCCCGCGCCGGCCGACGGGCTGTCGTCGCGACTCGACGACGCTTACGGCGGCGCGACGCAGGCCCATCCACATCCTGGGCAGGAGCCGCCGTCGCCGACCGAGCCGAACTACCAGCTCCCGCCGCTGAACCCACCCAATACGTGAAACTTATTCACATCAGGCTGGACAACTGACGTACCGGCGGTATGGTGTACTCGTCGGTAACCTCTGCGCGGCACCGCGTGGACTCCGGACGCCGCGGAACGGAGACGTCATGACCAGCACGACCCCCGCGAACGCGGTCGAAGACACCCCCTTGCCGCCGACCGTCGGCGGCGTCGCCGGGGCTCCCGGCTCGGCACGGGCGGCCCAGCTCGTCGCCCGCGTGGCCGGCGGCGCCGACTCGGCGCCGATCCGCATGCACGCCCCCTTCACCGGGCAGCCGATCGCGACGCTGCCCCAGGCCACCGACGCCGACGTCCGCGCGGTGTTCGCCGGCGCTCGGACGGCCCAGCGGGCCTGGGCGGAGCGCTCCCCCGCCGAGCGCGCCCGCGTCCTCACCCGGCTGCACGACCTCGTGCTCGCCCGGCAGGACGAGGTGCTCGACCTGGTCCAGGTCGAGGCGGGCAAGGCGCGGCTCGACGCGTTCGACGAGGTCAGCGCGACCGCGCTGGTCGCGGCCTACTACGGCAAGCACGCCGCGAAGCTGCTCGCCCCGCGCCGGGTCGCCGGCGTCATCCCCGGCCTGACCCGGGCCGGCGAGATCCGGCACCCCAAGGGCGTCGTCGGCGTCATCTCGCCGTGGAACTACCCCCTCGCGCTCACCGCGATGGACGTCCTCCCGGCGCTGGCCGCCGGCAACGCCGTGGTGCAGAAACCGGACAACCAGACCGCGCTTTCGGCGCTGTGGCTGCAGGAGCTCGCCGAGGAGGCCGGGCTGCCGGCCGGGACCTGGCAGATCGTGCTCGGTCGCGGCTCGAAGATCGGCACCGCGCTGGTCGAGGAGTCGGACTACCTGTGCTTCACTGGCTCCACGCCGACCGGCAAGGAGCTGGCCGGCCAGGTGGCGAAGCGGCTGACGTCGTACTCGCTCGAGCTCGGCGGCAAGAACCCCATGGTCGTGCTGCCGGACGCCGACATCGCGAAGGCCGCGACGGGTGCGGTGACCGCGTGCTTCTCCTCGGCGGGCCAGCTGTGCGTGTCGGTCGAGCGGATCTACGTCCATGAAGACATCCGCGAGGAGTTCACCCGCGCGTTCGTCGCCCGGACCGCGGCGCTGAAGCTCGGCGGCGCGCTGGACTACCAGGCCCAGATGGGGTCGCTGACGTCGGAGGACCAGCTCGCGACGGTGTCGGCGCACGTCGAGGACGCCCGCGCGAAGGGCGCGTCCGTGCTCACCGGCGGCCGGGCCCGGCCCGACCTCGGCCCGCTGTTCTACGAGCCGACGGTGCTGTCCGGGGTCACGCCGGACATGGTGCCGTTCGCGGAGGAGACGTTCGGGCCGGTCGTCTCGATCTACGGCTACACCGACGTCACCGACGCAATCGACCGGGCCAACGACACGCCGTTCGGGCTCAACGCCAGCGTCTGGTCGCGCAACGGCCGCGCGGGCTGGGAGGTCGCGGCGCGGCTCAAGGCCGGGACGGTCAACGTCAACGAGGGCTACGCGGCGACGTTCGGCAGCGTCGGCGTCCCGATGGGCGGCATGAAGGACTCCGGCGTCGGCCGCCGCAACGGCGCCGAGGGACTCCTGAAGTACACGGAGTCCCAGTCGATCGCGCTGCAGCGCGGCTTGGCCCTCCGCCCGCCTCGCCGGGTCCCGGGTTCGCTGTGGTCCCGCGGCATGACCCTCGGCCTGAAAGCCCTCCGCCGCCTCCCCCGCTGACGTGAAGGAAGGGTCAGTACGCGTGATCGAAGGGTCATCACTCGTGATTTGAGGGGCGACACGGCGCCGGCTGCGAGCCCGGCCGTGTCGACCCTTCAATCACGCGTGTCGGCTCGGCAATCACGCGTGTCGACCCTCTGATCACGCGTGTTCGGCGGTGGGGGCCGTCAGGAGGCCGCGGTCGTAGGCGATCGCGACCGCTTCCGCGCGGCGGCTCGCGCCGAGTTTCGCCATCACGCGGGACAGGTGGACGCTCACCGTCTTTTCGCTGATGTACAGCTCTTCGCCGACCTGGCGGTTCGTGCGGCCCAGGGCCACGCGCTCGAGGACGTCGCGCTCGCGGTCGGTCAGCGGGTCGGCCACCGTGCGGGCCGGGGCCGCCGGCTCGACGCCCGCCAGCTCGACGCGGGCGCGGTGCGCCAGGTCGCGGACGGCGTCGCGCAGCGGGATCGCGCCGAGGCGGACGGCCACGGCGTGGGCCGCCTCGATGGCCGCGCCCGCGTCACCGTCCGCCGCCAGCAGGGCTTCGGCCTCGTGCCAGTGGCAGATCGCCTGCTCGTACACGGCGCCGTAGCCGAACGCCGCCGCCGCGGCCGCCCACTTCTCCGCGTCGCCCCGGCCGGTCAGGCAGGACGCCGCCGCCTCCAGCCGGGCCAGCCACGCCCGGCCCTCCGGCCCGAGCGTCCCGGACCGCGGTTGCCCGACGACCGCGCACATCCGGCCGTGCGCCAGCATCCGCTCGCCGGCCGCCACCGCGGCGGCGGCCGTGGCCTGGTCGCCGCGGACCCGGGCCTCGGCGGCCTGCGCGGCCGCGGCGGTCACCCCGACCGCGGCCACCCGGATGCCGGCCAGCAGACCGGGTTCGATCCGTTCCAGCCAGCCGATGAGGTCCTCGGCGCGTCGCACGGCCTCGGCGTGGTCACCCCGCCAGTACGCCAGCTGGATGCCCGCGTCCCCGACCGACAGCGGGATCTGCATGTCCGCCGTCCAGTGCTGGCGCAACCCGGCGACGAGCTTCGCGGCTTCGTCGAACCGGCCGCGCGCGACGACGAACAGCGACCAGATCGCCAGGATCCGCGCGGCGACCGCGCTGGACACCCCACGCCCGGCCCGGCTGGCGCTCTCGTCCGGCCAGTCGCCCATCAGGTAGCGCAGGGTCAGCTGCCGGGCGCGCAGCTCCAGCCCGTAGACGCTCCAGCTGAGCCCGGTCTCTTCCGCCCGGGCGACGCCGCTCGTGACGTGGTCCAGCGCTTCGGCGAAGTCGGCGTGGTCGTCGTAGCTCAGTGCCAGGAAGTACGTCGCGCGCATCTCGGTGTTCGGCGCGCCGGCGTCCCGTGCCTTCCGCTGTGCCTTGCGCAGCCACTCCCGTGCCTCGGCGGGATCGCCCGCGGAGTCGGCGAGCGTGCCCAGGGTGACCAGGGCCGCGGCCTCCGCGGCCGCCGCCCCGACCGCCTGCGCGTCGGCGACCGCGGCGCGCGCGCTCTCCAGCGCCGCCTCCGGCTGTTCGAGGATCCGCAGGAACCCGGCGCGGCCCGCCAGCACCCACGCGCGCGTGCCGCTCGGCTCGGTGTCCTTCACCAGGTCCCAGGCGCGGTCGATGGCCGCGGTCGCCTCGTCGAGGGTGCCTTCCAGCGCCAGCAAGGCCTCGGCGAGCCGCCGCCACGTCTTGGCCGCGCGGTCGGCCGCCGTGTCCGGCTTCAAGGCTTGCGTGGCCGACCGCGCGAAGGCCACGGCGCGCTCGGGCTCGCCGGACGTGCCCGCGAAGTAGGACGCCTCGTGCAGCAGCCGCAGCTCGTCGAACCCGTCGGGCCGCTCGGCCTCCGGGACCGCGTCCCAGATGGACAGTGCCTGCTCGACGTGCTGCAGCGCCGACCCGGGCGCGCCGAGCTTCTCGGCCTCGTCCATCGCGCGCAGCAGCGCCGGCAGCGCGGTGACCAGGTCGCTGCTCTGCATCGAGTGGTAGGCCAGCTTCGCGTCGTGGCCGCGGCCCTGCGGCCGCGCCTGGATCCGGGCGGCGTACGCGGCGTGCGTGCGCGACCGCTCCCCCGGCAGCAGGTCGCCGTAGACCGCTTCCTGCAGCAACGCGTGCCGGAACGTGTAGGAGCCGTCGGACAGCACCACCAGGACGTGGTGCTGGACGGCTTCGCGCAGCGCCTCGTCGAGCTCCAGCTCCCCCAGCCCCGAGACCTCGGCGAGCGCGCCGTGCATCACCGGCTCGTTCGCCACCGAGATCACGCGGGCCACCCGGCGGGTGTCCGGCGAGAGGCGCTCGAGCCGGGACAGCAGCACTTCGGCGAGCCCGGCGGGCAGGTCGTTGCACTCGGTCTGGGTGGCGAGCAGCTCCTCGGCGAAGAACGGGTTGCCCTCGGACCGGGCGACGATGTCGGCCACGACGTCGGCCGGCATCGGCTCGTCGGCCAGCGCCTCGACGAACTTCCGGGCGTCGGCGGTACCGAAGGGGTGGAGGTCGACGCGCTCGACGGTGGCGAGGCGGACCAGCTCCGACAGCAGGCCGCGCAGCGGGTGACGCCGGTGCACGTCCTCCTCGCGGTAGCTGCCCACGACCAGCAGCCGCTGCGCCCGCAGCCTGCTGAGCAGGAAGGACAGCAGGTTGCGGGTCGAGGCGTCGGCCCAGTGGAGATCCTCCAGGAGGATCACCACCGGGCGCGCCTGGGCGATCTCGGTCAGCACCCCCAGTACCGCGTCGAACAACTGCAGCTGGCCGAGATCCTGCTCGGGCCGGGGACGCACCATGGTCTCCCGGTCGTTCGAGGTCATCGGCGGGTGTTCGGCCGGGCGCGGTTCCTCCAGACCCTGGCCCTGCGGCAACAGCCGCCCGAGCGCGGGCCGGAGCCGCACCGCGGCGGCCACCGCCGGGTCCGCCGAGCTGCCCAGCGGGGCGAGCGCTTCGGCGAACGGAAGATAAGGAAGACCGCCTTCGCGGACGTCGATGCAGCGGCCGGTGAGCACCAGCCCGCCGCTCGCCTCGACGTGCTCGCCGAGCGCGGTCAGCAACCGGGTCTTGCCGACCCCGGCGTCCCCCGAGAGCAGCACCGCGCCGGCTTCGCCACGTTCTGCCCTGGCGAAGGCGGCGCGGAGCCGCCGCATCTCGTGGGTACGGGCGACGAGCGGGATTCCGGAGCCGAGTCGGGGCACGATCAGCATTGTTGCCTACCCCACCGACAGTTTCCGACCGCTTATCGCCTTCGACACCATCTCGCCGCCCCTACCGGGCGGTCTCGCCGACGCCCGCGGTCTCCCGCGCGGCTTCGCGGCGCTCCTGCGCCGGCACGTCGACATCGGTGCGCGCGGCCCGCAGGTGGCGGACGGCGCGACGGGCGCGGACGGCCCAGGCGCTGCGCCCGGCCTTCCGCAGTTCCTCGGCCCGGTAAGCCGCTTCGGCCCGGACCGCGTCGAGCAGCAGATCGCTGTGCATCGTGTTTCCCCTTTGTCCCCGAGTTCACCGGTTGGTAGCACTCAGGTTCGTCCTGAGGGTCGGCCTCAGGCATCGGGTGATCACGTGGCCCTGGACGCGAAAAGACCCCTTACTCCCGGCCGAGCCCAGCTCGGCGGGGGTAAGGGGTCTTCGAAGCCGCCTCAGTCCTGCACGGGGCCGCCGGGCCGCACCGCGGCCAGCAGCCCCCGCCAACCGGATGCGGGGAGGCGGAAAGCACCACCTTCGGGGTCCTTCGAGTCGCGCAGCGCGGCACCGCCGGCGACGAACGCGACCTCGACGCAGTCGTTCCCGCCGCCGCTGTGGCTGCTCTTGCGCCACCGCACCCCGGACAGTGCCTCCGAAAACTCGTTCTCCATGGTCCCCAACTCCCTTACTGTGTTCTCGGTTCCAGATGGTGCACCGGAGCCGGTGCGGCAGCCTGTTCGGCGAACCGCCCGGCTGCCTCGGCGATCAGCTCCACCGAGTCGTCCGGCTTCAGTGCGGCCGCGCGCAGATGGTCGAACATCAGCCCGTAGCGCCGGACGTCTGTGGGTTCCTCCAGGTAGAGGCCGCTGGACGTGCTGTCGTCGACGTAGACGACGTCCGGGTCGGCCTGCTCGGGGAAGCCCATGATCAGGAAGGGACCCTCCATGCCCGGGTGCGCGCCGGCCCCGAACGGCACGACCTGGATGGTCACGTTCGGCTTCTCGGCGATCGCGAGCATGCGGTAGAGCTGCTCGGCCATCACCTCGGGGCCGTCGACGACGCGGCGCAGGACGGCTTCGTCCATCACCGCCCAGTACTCCGGCGGCGGGGTGTCGGACAGCAGCTCCTGGCGCGCCATCCGGGCGGCGACGCGGCGGCGGATCTCGGCGTCCTCGGCGTCCGGCCGCAGCGCCCGGATCACCGCGCGGGCGTACCTCTCGGTCTGCAGCAGCCCCGGCACCAGCAGGGCCTGGAACGCGCGCAGCGAGCTGGCGTCGGCTTCGAGCCCGACGAACGTGCCGGTGAAGACCTCGTTGTAGGCGTGCCACCAGCCACGCTTGCGGGCCTCCCTGGCCAGCTGGACGAGCGCCTCCTGCTCGTCGCCGGTGATGCCGTAGAGGGCCAGCATGTCCCGCGCGTCACGCGGGGTGACCCCGACGTGGCCGGTCTCGATGCGGCTGACCTTCGACGCGGAGCACTCGAGCTTCTCGCCCACCTCGTCGATCGTCAGGTCCGCGGCTTCGCGCAGCCGGCGGAGCTCGCCCGCGAGCCGCCGGCGGCGAACCGTGGGGCTCTGTCCCCTTGCCATCGCGCACCTCCGGATGTCGACGGCGTCGTAGCCGTTCGCTCGCTGCCAGTATCCAACATGAACGGCCGGGTAATCGCACGGCACCGATTACCGGACCCCGACGCGCGTCGTATCTGCAATTTGCAGAATGCTTCTGTATGCTCGCATCCTGCACTGAGACAGGATGCGACAAGGGCGCGGCGGGATTGCTCCCCCAGCCCTGCTCAGGGCCTGTGATCAGCGTAGACGATGACCGCGCGGCTCGCCGTGTGATCATCGGGAGTGGAGGTCCGGGACCGTCCCCCGATCGGTCCCGGCCCTCTTCCACCACGCCGTTGCCTTATTGGCAGAACGATTATTCCGCCCATTCGTCGCCCGCAAGGGTGATTTCCGGCAAACTTTTTCAGAGGACGCGCAGGAGTCCTTCTTGGACGACCGTCGCGATGAGCGTGCCGTCCGCACCGAAGAACCGTCCCGTGGCGAGGCCGCGCGCACCGGAGGCGGTCGGCGACGCGCTGTCGTAGAGGAACCACTCGTCGGCGCGGAACGGCCGGTGGAACCAGAGCGCGTGGTCGAGGCTCGCACCGAGCACCTTGTCGGTGTCCCAGTAGACGCCGTGGCGCGCCAGCACCGAGTCGAGCAGGGTCATGTCCGAGGCGTAGGTCAGCACGCAGACGTGCAGCAGCTGCTGGTCGGGCAGCTTCCCGTCGGCGCGCATCCACACCTGGTTGCGCGCGGGCCGCTCACCGGTCTCGCGGGTGACCCACGGCGGCTCGTTGACGTACCGCACGTCGATCGGCCGCGGCCGGCTGTGCGCGCCGATCGCGTAGCCCTCGGCGCGTTCCATCAGCGTCGGCAGCGTGTCCGGGGCCGGGACGCCCTCGGGCATCTCCTCCGCGTGCTCGATGCCCGGCTCGTCCTTCTGGAACGACGCCGAGAGCGAGAAGATCGCCTTGCCGTGCTGGATCGCGATGACGCGGCGGGTGGTGAACGACCGGCCGTCCCGGATCCGGTCGACCTCGTAGATGATCGGCACGCTCGGGTCGCCGCCGCGGATGAAGTACGCGTGCAGCGAGTGGACCCGCCGCTCCTCGGGGACCGTGCGCCCGGCCGCGACCAGCGCCTGGCCGGCGACCTGCCCGCCGAAGACCCGCACCGGCGAATGGGCGGGCGAGACGCCGCGGAAGATGTTCTCCTCGATCTTCTCGAGGTCCAGCAGCGCGATCAGGCGGTCCAGCACCGGCTGGCCGCCACCCGGGATCTCCAGCTCGGTGGCGGCCGTCCTGGCCATTTCAGTCATGGCCAGACCCTATGTGCTGCGGGGGTGGGGCGTCCCTTATGCGTGGTCGTCTTCACCGAGGCGGTGCACGTGGATGAGGTTCGTCGAGCCCACGGTGCCCGGCGGGGAGCCGGCCACGATGACGACCAGGTCGCCCTTCTGGTACTTGCCCATCTCCAGCATCGCGTGGTCGACCTGCTGGATCATCTGGTCGGTCGAGTCCACCCGCGGCACGATCTGGGTGGTGGTGCCCCAGGTCATCGACAGCTGGCTGCGCACGCAGTCCTCCGGCGTGAACGCCAGCAGCGGCAGCCGCGTGTGCAGCCGGGCCAGGCGGCGCACGGTGTCACCGGACTGGGTGAAGGCGACCAGCGCCTTCGCGTTGAGCCGCTCGCCGATGTCGCGGGCGGCGTAGGAGATCACGCCGCGCTTGGTGCGCGGGACGTGCGTCAGCGGCGGCACGATCGGCGAGTCGGTCTCGACCGCCTCGATGATCCGGCCCATCGTCTGGACGACCTCGATCGCGTACCGCCCGACGCTGGTCTCGCCGGACAGCATCAGCGCGTCGGCGCCGTCGAGGACGGCGTTCGCGACGTCGGAGGCCTCGGCGCGGGTCGGCCGGGAGTTGTTGATCATCGACTCGAGCATCTGCGTCGCGACGATGACCGGCTTCGCGTTCTCGCGGCAGATCTGGATGGCGCGCTTCTGCACCAGCGGGACCTGCTCCAGCGGCAGCTCGACGCCGAGGTCGCCGCGGGCGACCATCACCGCGTCGAAGGCCAGCACGATGGCCTCGAGGTTGTAGACGGCCTCGGGCTTCTCGATCTTGGCGACGACCGGGAGCCGTCCCTTGCCGACGCGGTCCATCACCTGGTGGACCAGGTCGATGTCGGCGGGCGAGCGGACGAAGGACAGGGCGATGAAGTCCACGCCCAGCTCGAGGGCGAACTCGAGGTCCTCGATGTCCTTCTCGGACATCGCCGGCACGGAGACGTCCATGCCGGGCAGCGAGACGCCCTTGTTGTTGCTGACCGGGCCGCCCTCGGTGACCTCGCACACGACGTCCTGGCCGTCGACCTCCTTGACCACCAGGCCGACCTTGCCGTCGTCGACGAGCAGGCGGTCACCGGGCTTGGCGTCCTTCGCCAGGCCCTTGTAGGTGGTCGAGACGCGGTCGTGGGTGCCCGCGACGTCCTCGACGGTGATCCGGACGATGTCGCCGGTGTGCCACTCGACCGGTCCGCCGGCGAACGTGCCGAGGCGGATCTTCGGGCCCTGCAGGTCGGCGAGGATGCCGACCGCCCGGCCACTCTCGGCAGCCGCGGCCCGGATGAGGTCGTAGACCTCCTTGTGGTCGCCGTGGCTGCCGTGGCTGAAGTTCATCCTGGCCACGTCCATGCCGGCATCCACCAGGGCCCGCATCTTCTCCGGCGTGGCAGTGGCAGGACCCAGGGTACAAACGATCTTCGCGCGTCGGCTCACGTTCGCACAGCGTAGTCCCTCTCCCCGCGTTCGTCTGTACCGATCCCGAAAAGTTCAAGAAAACTGTTCAGAAACCTGCGGGTTCAGACTCTCTTCGGGGGTCCGGGTGGCGGAGACCCCCGCCGGATGTTTCAGGCACGCTGACGGCGCGGCTGCTCACTGGGTCCGACCCGGTCACGGGCCCACTCGTTGAACTCGCGCAGCTGCCGCCAGGCCTTCCGCACCCGTTCGAGGGCACCCCGTTCGTGCAGGACGTCGTCCGGCTCCCAGACCCGGACCGCGTACACCGAGCGGTAGCGCAGCAGGTCGAGCCGCGGGTGGTCGGCGTCGAACCCGCGGGGCTTGGACTTGAGCCGGTCGCCGCGGATCTCCCAGCCGGTCTTCTCGAGCTTCTGCAGGATCTTCCCGAGGGCCTCGCCGTGCAGCTCGGTGTCGACGGCCTGGCGGAACCGGGCGATCTGGTCGGAGGCCAGGTAGAAGCAGCCGCCGCCGGCGCGCAGGCCGGCCGGCCCGACCTCGACGTAGTAGGCGCCGCCGCCGCGGCCCTGCTCGATCACGCCGCCGCAGTGGGTCTTGTACGGCGTCTTGTCCTTGGCGAACCGGACGTCGCGGTAGGGGCGGAACACCTTGGGGTCGCCGAAGCCGTCGGAGAACTCCGGCGCCAGCTCCGCGAGCAGCGCCTCCATCGGGGCCCGGACGTCGGACTTGTAGGTCTCGACGTGGTCGTCCCAGTAGGGCTTCGAGTTGTCTTCCACGAGGCCGTCGTAGAAGTCGACGGCGTACTCGCCGAATCCGCTGAACGTCACGGGGTGGACCCTAATCCCGCGCACCGACAGGAATTGTCGGTCCCCCGGCGTAGCGTCCCGCCGCATGACGCACGAGGAGTACTTCGCGGCGCTCGCCGAACCTCGGCGGGGCGAGCTGCGGGCGTTGCACGCGTTGATCCGCGAGTCGGCGCCGGACCTGGCGCCGACGATGGAGTTCGGCCTGCCCGGCTACGGCCGCTACCACTACCGGTACGCGTCGGGCCGGGAAGGCGATGCGGCGACCGTGTCGCTGGCCGGTCGCAAGAACCACATCTCGCTGTACGTCTCGTGCCTGGCCGGCGACCGGTACCTGCCGGAGCTGTTCGCCGACCGGCTCACCGGGGCGTCGGTCGGGAAGAGCTGCGTCCGGTTCAAGCACCTGTCCGATGTGGACATCGGCGTGCTCGGGGAGCTGCTGCGGGCCGCGGCGGAGACGCCACCCGCCGGGGCGGTGTGAAACCCGGTGCGACCGGCACGCCGCGCGCGGCCGGTCACACCGGGAGCCCTTACCGGGCGACGGCGCCGATCAGCTCGCCGTCGGTGGTGTCACCCGAGAGTTCCCAGAACATCGCGCCGCCGAGCCCCTGCTGCTTGGCGTAGTCCACCTTGCCGCCGATGGTCGACGGGGTGTCGTAGCTCCACCAGTCGTTGCCGCACTTGGCGTACGCGGTGCCGGCGACGGTCCCGGTCGACGGGCACGACGTCTTGAGCACCTTGTAGTCCTCGATGCCCGGCTCGTACTTGGCCGGCGCCGCACCGGTCGCGGTGCCGCCCGGGGCGTCCTGGGTGACGCCGGTCCAGCCGCGGCCGTAGAAACCGATGCCCAGCAACAGCTTGCCCGCCGGGACGCCCTTGCCCTTGAGCTTCTGGATGGCGGCGTCGGAGTAGAAGCCGGCCGTCGGGATGCCGGCGTAGCTCGTGAGCGGCGAGTGCGGGGCGGTCGGGCCCTGCGCGGCGAACGCGCCGAAGTAGTCGTAGGTCATCACGTTGTACCAGTCGACGTACTGCGCGGCGCCCGCGTAGTCGGCCGCGTCGATCTTGCCGCCGTCGGTGCCGTCCGCGGTGATCGCCGAGGTGACGAGCTGCGAACCGAACTTGGCGCGCAGGGCGCCCATCAGGTTCTTGTACGCCGCCGCGCCGCTGCTGTCGCAGCTCAGGCCGCAGGCGTTGGGGTACTCCCAGTCGATGTCGATGCCGTCGAAGACCCCGGCCCAGCGCGGGTCGTTGACGAGGTTGTAGCAGGAGTCCGCGAACGCCGCGGGGTTCTGCGCGGCCTGCCCGAAGCCACCCGACCAGGTCCAGCCGCCGAACGACCAGATGACCTTCAGCCCGGGGTGCTTGGCCTTGAGCTTCTTGAGCTGGTTGAAGCTGCCGGCGACGGGCTGGTCCCAGGTGTCGGCGACGCCGTCGACGCTGCCCGCGGCGTCGTAGGTCTTCTGGTAGTCGGCGTAGGCGTCACCGATCGCGCAGCCGCCGTTCGTCACGTTGCCGAACGCGTAGTTGATGTGGGTCAGCTTGCTCGCCGACCCCGACGTCTCGATGTTCTTGACGTGGTAGTTGCGGTCGTAGACCCCCCACTCGGTGAAGTAGCCGACAACCTTGCCGACGGAAGCCTGGGTGGCTTCGGCGGCGGCGGTGGCCACCGGGGCGGTCGCGACCCCCGCGACCAGGCCCGCGGCGGCGGCCACGGTCAGCAGCGCCGAGAAGCTCTTCCTGCGGAAACGGGACATGCCTTCTCCCTCCGGAGAATTACTCACGGCCACGGTGCCGGAGTGGTGGGGACCACACCACCGTAAGTGGACTAGACCACTAGGTCAATGGTTCAGACCAAGAAGCCTTAGGCCGAGCGGCCCAGCGGCCCGGTCACGCATGCCTTGACAGGAATATGCCGCGCGGAGCACATTTCAGGGGTGATGCAGACGTTCGAGGTGCTGGCCGAGCCCCGCCGCCGCACGATCCTGGACCTGCTGCGCGACGGCGAGCGGTCGGTGGGCGAGCTGGTCGACGAGCTGGAGCTGAGCCAGCCCGCGGTGTCCAAGCACCTACGGGTGCTGCGGGAGGCCGGCCTCGTGACGGTCCGGGTGGCGGCCCAGCGAAGGTGCTACGCGCTGCGGCCGCAGCCACTGGCCGAAGTGGACGCCTGGCTGGCGCCGTACCGCCGGTTCTGGTCGGACCGCCTGGACGCGCTGGAACGCCGCCTGGACGAAACCGACCCGCGCTGACCGGCGCGCCCAGTGTGGCCTGGGGGTGCTTACGCCGGGGCCTCGAACGTGATGCCCGCGGCCGCCGCGCGGCGCTCGCCCCACTCGTACAGCGCCGTCAGCGCCGGGCGGAGCTCCTCCCCCACCTCCGTCAGGTGGTACTCGACGTGCGGCACCCGGCCGTCGAACTCGACGCGGCGGACGATCCCGTCCGCCGCCAGCTCGCGCAGCTGCTGGGTCAGCATCTTCTCGCTCACCCCCGGCATCCGGCGCCGCAGTTCGCCGTAGCGGTGCGCGCCCTCCTTCAGGTGCGCGAGGATCACCGGCTTCCACTTGCCGCCGATCAGGTCGACCGCCAGCTCCACCGCGCAGTGGTACCGCTTCATCCGCCCTCCCCACGAACCGGAAAGTACGTGGTTGCCCGACCGGGGCGACCACTGGTTGCCTGACCGGGTGATCGTGCCAGAAACCCCGCCGACGCCGACCCTCTACGACTGGGCCGGCGGCCACGAAGCCCTCGTGAAGCTGCTCGAGATCTTCTACGGCCACGTCCTGGAAGACCCGCTGCTCGAACCCGTCTTCCGCGGCATGGACCCCGACCACCCGAAGCACGTCGCGGTCTGGCTCGGCGAGGTCTTCGGCGGCCCGGCCGCCTACTCCGAGAACCACGGCGGCCACGCCCACATGGTCGGCCGCCACCTCGGCCGCGGCATCACCGAAGAGCAGCGCCGCCGGTGGGTGAACCTGCTGCTCGACGCCGCCGACGAGGCCGGCCTGCCCGCCGACCCCGAGTTCCGCGCCGCCTTCGCGGGCTACCTCGAGTGGGGCAGCCGCCTGGCCGTCCTCTTCTCCGCCCCCGGCGCCGAGCCGAACCCGCACGAACCGGTACCGCACTGGGACTGGCCGATGCCGCCCTGGCAACCACCCGCGTCCTAGCCGCATAGTGAGGGCAGCCGGGAAGGAGGCTGCCGTGATCCGGGTCGACGGCCGGACCCTGCGGTGCGCGGACGTGGTGACCGCGGCGCGCACCGGGGGCCCGCTGGGTATCGACGTCTCGATCGCCGCGCTGCGCGGCGCCGAGAACGCGTGGAAGCTCGCCGAGGACCTCAGCACCCGGCGGCGGGTCTACGGCCGGACGACCGGCGTCGGGGCCAACAAGGACGACACCGTCGAAAGCTCGCGGGAGCACGGCCTCCGCCTGCTGCGCAGCCACGCGGGCGGCAGCGGCGACCCGATGCCGCCCGGCCAGGTCCGCGCGATGATGCTGATCCGGCTCAACCAGCTGCTGGCCGGCCGGTCGGGGATCAGCCCCGAGCTGATCGGCGCGCTGGCCGACGCGGTCCGCGCCGGCGCGCTGCCGCTGGTGCACCGGCTGGGCGCGATCGGCACCGGCGACCTCGCGCCGCTGGCCGAGACGGCGCTCGCGCTCACCGGCGAACGCGCGTGGGTCGAGGGGCACGTGCCGCCGGTGCCGGTGCACGCCGGCGACGCGCTGGCGTTCATGAGCAGCAACGCCGCGACGCTCGCCGAGGCGACCCTCGCGACCATGCGGCTCGACGCGCTGACCCGGGCGAGCCACGCCGTCGCGGCGCTGACCTACGTCGCGCTCGACGGCAACCCGGAGGCGTACGCGACGCCGGTGCACGAAGCGCGGCCGCACGCGGGGCAGGTCGCGTGCGCGGCGGAGATGCGGCGCCTGCTCGGCATGCACCAGACGCCGAAGCCGGGCCGGCGGATCCAGGATCCCTTCGGGCTGCGGGCTTTTCCGCAGGTCCAGGGCCCCGCGCTCGACGCGATCCACTACCTGCGCGACGTGCTCGCCGTGGAGATCAACGCCAGCACCGAGAACCCGATGATCTCGACGGTCCACGGCGACGCCTACCACCACGCCCACTTCCACACGGCGTACGTGTCGACGGCGCTCGACCAGGCCCGGGCGACCGTGCACCAGGTGGCGGAGCTGTCGGTGGCCCGGCTCGGCGACCTGGTCGAGCCGGAGTTCACCGGGCTGCGGCCGTTCCTCGCGGCGGGCCCGGCGGGCAGTTCCGGCGTGATGATCCTGGAGTACGTCGCCCACGACGCGCTCACCGAGCTGCGGCAGGCGGCCCTGCCGGCGACGCTCGGCACGGCGGTCGTCTCCCGCGGCCTCGAGGACCACGCGAGCTTCTCGACGCAGGCAGCCCGCGCGGCGACGGCGGCGTGCGCGGCCTACCAGCAGGTGCTGGGCTGCGAGCTGGTCGCGGCGGTCCGCGCACTGCGGATGCGGGACGCCGACCTGGTCGATCTCCCGGTCCGGGACGCGTTCGAAGCGGCGTCGGCGGTCCTCGACGCGAGTGTCGACGACCGGCCGCTCACCGACGACATCGCCGCCGCGGCCGGCGTCCTGGACGCCCTCGCCCGGATCTGAACGCGCCGCGGGGCCGCCCCCGATGGGGACGGCCCCCGGCGGAAGTGCTCAGCCGAAGAAGACTTCGGCTTCCTGGTAGCGCTCGGCCGGGACGGTCTTCAGCTCGGCCGTCGCCTCGGACAGCTTGACGCGGACGATGTCCGTGCCCTTCAGCGCCACCATCACGCCGAAGTCGCCGTCGGCCACGGCGTCCACGGCGTGCAGGCCGAAGCGCGTCGCGAGGACGCGGTCGTACGCCGTCGGGGTGCCGCCGCGCTGGACGTGACCCAGGACCACGGCGCGGGACTCCTTGCCGGTGCGGTGGGCGATCTCGTCGGCCAGCCAGGTGCCGATGCCGCCGAGGCGGACGTGCCCGAAGGCGTCCTTCTCCCCGGTGAGCAGCCGCTCCTCGCCGCCCTCGGGCAGCGCGCCCTCGGCGACGACGATGATCGGCGCGAACTCCTTCTCGAAGCGGCTCTCGACGTACGAGACGACCTGGTCGACGTTGAAGTGCCGCTCCGGCACCAGGATCACGCTCGCGCCGCCGGCGAGGCCGGAGTGCAGCGCGATCCAGCCGGCGTGGCGGCCCATGACCTCGACGACCAGCGCGCGGTGGTGCGACTCGGCGGTGGTGTGCAGCCGGTCGATCGCCTCGGTCGCGATGGAGACCGCGGTGTCGAAGCCGAAGGTGTAGTCGGTGGCGCCCAGGTCGTTGTCGATCGTCTTGGGCACGCCCACGACGCCGACGCCGTCGTCGGTGAGCCGCTTCGCGACGCCGAGGGTGTCCTCGCCGCCGATCGCGACCAGCGCGTCGACGCCCTGGTCGGCCAGGACCTGCTTGATCTTCTCGACGCCACCCTCGACCTTGTACGGGTTGGTGCGCGAGGACCGCAGGATGGTGCCGCCGCGGGTGAGGATGTCTTCGACGTCGTTGAGGCCGAGCGGACGGCTGTCGCCGGTCAGCGGGCCGTTCCAGCCGTTGCGGAAGCCGACGAGGTCCCAGCCGTGGACCTCGATGCCCTTACGCACCACCGCGCGGATGACCGCGTTGAGCCCCGGGCAGTCGCCGCCGCCGGTCAGCACACCGACACGCATGAGAAGCCTCCGTCTGTTTTCTGGAGATGACAGTCACATTTCGTCGTCCGCCAGAGTAGCGGCTCACGTCTTGATCGGTGCAGCCCGTACCACCTGGAGAATCGGTCCGGCTCCGGCGTGTGCTAACTTGACGGCGTGCAGCGCTATTACTGGTTTACGAAGCCGGCCCCGGGTGGGCACGGCGGCGTGAACCTGCGCTGACCTCCACCCCCGAGCCGGATTTCGAACCGGCTCGGCGAGGGTCCCCCGCGCGGGTCGGTGTCCACCAGGAAGGAACACCCCCGCGATGACGCTCTCCGCCGGACCCGCCACCATCGGTGACCTCGACGCCGCGCGCACCACGTCGATCAGTCCGCTCATTTCGCCCGCGATGCTCCGGGAAGACCATCCCGTCGGCCCCGCCGTCGCCAAGGTCGTGAAACAGGGCCGCGCCGAAACGGTCGACATCCTCGACGGCCGGGACGACCGGCTGCTCGTGGTCGTCGGCCCGTGCTCGGTGCACGACCCCGAAGCCGCCCTCGACTACGCCCGCCGCCTCGCCGCGAAGGCCGAGGAACTGCGCGAAGACATCCACGTCGTGATGCGCGTGTACTTCGAGAAGCCGCGCACCACGCTGGGCTGGAAGGGCCTGATCAACGACCCGGACCTCGACGGCACGTTCGCCGTCAACAAGGGTCTGCGGATGGCGCGCAAGCTGCTGCTCGACGTCTCCGAGCTCGGCCTGCCGGTCGGGTGCGAGTTCCTCGACCCGATCACGCCGCAGTTCATCGCCGACATCGTGACGTGGGGCTCGATCGGCGCGCGGACCGCGGCGAGCCAGGTCCACCGCCAGCTGTGCAGCGCGCTGTCGATGCCGGTGGGCATCAAGAACTCGACCGAGGGCGACGTCCAGGTGGCGGTCGACGCGACCCGCGCGGCCGCGGCGAGCCACGTGTTCCCGGGCATCAACACCGACGGCCTGGCGGCGCTGCTGACGACGTCGGGCAACCCGGACTGCCACGTGATCCTGCGCGGCCACGCGGGCGGCCCCAACTACGACACCGCGACAGTCACCGAAACCCTGGCGCGGCTGGCGAAGGCGGGTCTGCCGGAGCGCGTGATCATCGACGCTTCCCACGGCAACAGCGGCAAGGACCACGTCCGCCAGGCCGCGGTGGTCGGCGAGCTGGCCGCCCGCATCGGCGGCGGTGAGCGCATCACCGGGCTGATGATGGAGAGCTTCCTGGCGGGCGGGCGGCAGGACCTCGACCTGGGCCACCCGGAGAAGCTGACGTACGGCCAGTCGATCACCGACGCGTGCATGGCGTGGGACGACACCGCACCGCTGCTGGACGAGCTGGCTTCGGCGGTGCGGGCGCGCCGCTGAGAGGTCCCCGGCCCGGGGGTCCCCCGGTTCTTACGTTACCGGGGACCCCCGACAGTTTCGGGCGGTCAGCGCAGCAACGGCAGCGACCCGACCAGCCGGTCGACGCTCTTGCGCGGGCCGTGCAGGGCGACGCCGGCACCGGCGAGGTCCGCGGTGGCCGTGGCCGCCAGCTTGGCCGTGTACTCCTCGTACGTGCGGCAGCTCTGGGCGAGCGCGCTGAAGGCGACGAAGAACAGCTCGTCGTCTTCGGCGGCCGCCCGGACGATGGCGGCGATCTCCGCGCGCGAGGCGGTCAGGATCGGCAGCGGCACGTGGATGATCCCGGCGTGCGTGACGCCGTCCGCGTCCTTGACGTCGGCTCCGACGAGCCCCTCGACCCGGTGCCCGAGGGTCACCGAGAGGACGCCCGCGGCGTTGGCCGCCAAGCCCGCGGGCAACTCGGCGCCGACCACGACGGCGCACTTGTGCTGCGCCTTCACTTCCGGCTCCCGAGGAAAACTCCGGCGAGCACCACGGCTCCACCCAGCAGCTGCCACGGCGTCACGCTCTCCCCCGCCAGCACCACCGCCCAGCCGAGCCCGGCCACCGGGACGACGTTGAGCAGGTTGACCGCGACGCTCGGCTCCAGCCCGCGCAGACCGTGGTTGTACAGCAGGAAAGCCGCCACCGAGCACACCACCGCGAGAAAACCGATCCGCAGCACCGTTCCGCCGGACGGGACGTTCCACCGGGAAGTCTCCGTCAGCGACAGCAGGACGAACCCGCCCGCGCCCGCGAGCGTCTGGTAGTACGTCACCACGATCGGCGACGCGCCCGAGCCCTCCCCGCGCGCGACCAGGTTGTAGGCCGCCCAAGCGACGCCGCCGGCGACCAGCAGCACGTCACCCCACAGGCGGTGGCCGCCGCCGGAGTGCTCCCGGACGACCAGCCAGACCCCGGCGAGCGCCACCAGCATGCCCACCAGCCGGACCGGGGAGAACGCGGCGCGGCCGGAAAGCGCCAGCGTGATGATCGGGTAGGCGGCGACGATCAGCGTCGCGTCGGACGCCGTCGCCAGGTCGACGCCCGCGTTCTCCAGCGCGAAGTACGCCGTGATCCCGAGCAGGCCGGCGCCGCCGATGGACAAGCGCTGCCGGGTGGACGGCCGGGGAAACCGGCGCGCCGCGACGCCGAGGACGAGCGCCGCGAGGACGAACCGCATCGCCCCGAGCGTCATCGGCGGGACCTCCGCCAGCGCCACCTTGGTGACCGCGAACGAGCTGCTCCAGATCAGCGCCGCGGCCAGCACCGCGGCCACCGAGAGGCCACGCGTTTCTGTGATCATGGCGCGAGACTAAGCAGCGAACGGGAAGCCCTCGACGAACGCCGTGCTAATTTCGGCGACACCGGCGAAACACCGAACTTCACGAGCCGGAGGGAGAACGGAGCGTCCCGTGGACGAACTGGATTCGGCGCTGCTGACCCTGCTGCAGGAAGACGCCAAGCAGACCAACAAGGAGCTCGCCCGCAAGCTGCACATCGCGCAGTCGACGTGCCTCGAACGGGTGCGGGAGCTGACCCGGCGCGGGATCGTGCGCGGGCACCACGTCGACGTCGACCTGAAGAAGATCGGCCGGCCCGTGCAGGCGATGGTGGCGGTGCGGCTGCGCCCGCCCGACCGTGCGGTGATCGAGTCGTTCCGCGCCTTCGTGGCGGGGCTGCCCGAGGTGCTGTCGGTGTTCGTGATGTCCGGCAGCGACGACTTCCTGCTGCACATCGCGGTCGCCGACAACGACCACCTGAGCGGGTTCGTCCTCGACCGGCTGACCCAGCGCAAGGAGATCGTCGACGTGCGGACGTCGGTGATCTTCAACCACTTCCGCCGCACGGTCGTCACGCCGGTGGCGCCCGACGCGTGACCGTCAGCGGCGCCGGAAGTACTCCTCGATGATCTCCCAGCGCGCGAGGTTGTGCTTCGCGTCCGCGAGTGCGTCGTGCTGGTCGGTGGGGGCCGACGGCAGCTTCGGCTTGCCCGCGTCCTCCCACCGCTGGCGCAGGTCGCGGGTGAAGCGCGGCAGCTGCCTCGGCAGCGCTGGCATCGGGCCCCACAGCTGGGCGAGCGCGACGTGGTCGTACGCGGCGAACCACGCCCACAGCTCGATCCCGCCCGGCGGCTTGCCGAAGAACTCCAGCAGGTCGGCGCGGATCTTCTCGCGGCTGCGCCACGCGCGGTCGGCCGGCGACGGCAGCTTGTTCAGGACGTTGTCCCGGACCCACTGGCCGGCCTTCGCCGGGTCGAACTCGGTCGAGACCGCGTAGAACTCGCGGCCCCGTTCGTCAACGACACCGATGGACACCAGATCGATGGTCACGCCGTCTTCGATGAACTCGGTGTCGTAGAAGAAACGCACCGGTGAACCCTAGTGGGTCAGCCGACCTTGGATTCGGGCACCCGGGCCGCGTCCTTCGCGGACGGCTGGGCGGGCACCTCGGGCTTGACCCCGGCGGCCTCGGCGGCCAGCAGTTCCTTCGCCTTCGCCGCGTAGATGTCGACGTACTCCTGGCCGGAGAGCTCCATCAGCGCGTACATGATCTCGTCGGTGATCGACCGCTCGATGAAGCGGTCGCCCGCGAGACCCTCGTACCGCGAGAAGTCGAGGGGCTTGCCGAAGCGGACCTCGAGGCGGCGCGGCCACCACATCTTGGAGCCGATCGGGTTGACCTTGTCCGTGCCGATCATCGCCACCGGGACGACGACGCCGCCGGACTCCAGCGCGATCCGGGCGACGCCGGTCTTGCCCTTGTACAGACGGCCGTCCGGGGAGCGGGTGCCCTCGGGGTAGATGCCGAGCAGGTGTCCGGCCTTGACCAGGCGGGTCGCGGTGTCGAGGGCGGCCTGGGCGGCGTTGCCGCCGGAGCGGTCGATCGGGAACTGGCCGACGCCGGTGAAGAACCACTTCTTGAGCAGGCCCTTGAAGCCGGGCTCGGTGAAGTACTCGGACTTGGCCGGGAAGGTGACCTTGCGCTTGACCCGCAGCGGCATGAAGAACGAGTCCGCGACCGCCAGGTGGTTGCCGGCCAGGATCGCGCCACCGCTCTCCGGGATGTTCTCCGCGCCGACGACCTTGGTCGGCCACAGCGTCTTGAGCAGCGGTCCGATGAATACCCACTTCATGAGCCAGTACAGCACCGGTGCCTCAGTCCTCCATCGCAGCTCAGCCCCATCAACCCGCGCGAGACAGCCTACGAACCCCGGTGGCCGCCGCACAACGGAGACCACCCGGTTACCACGCGGGCGCGATCGATCTCACAGGGAATTCCGGGCCCGGGCGGAGCCCCACAAGGTCCGCGA
Source organism: Amycolatopsis sp. NPDC005961 (assembly GCF_040629235.1). NCBI lineage: Bacteria > Bacillati > Actinomycetota > Actinomycetes > Pseudonocardiales > Pseudonocardiaceae > Amycolatopsis > Amycolatopsis sp. NPDC005961. The sequence goes on from NZ_JBEXVF010000062.1 coordinate 44,775, forward strand.
GCCGTGAGAGCATGGGGGAATCCACCGCTCACACGGAAGGCGATCGCATGGGCGTGCTCGCCGGCGCGGAACCGTTCGCACACACCGGTTCGGCCGAGACCGGGTTCCTGCTCTGCCACGGGTTCACCGGTACCCCCGCGAGCATGCGGGCCTGGGGTGACCACCTGGCCGGGGCCGGGTTCACGGTGCGCTGCCCGCTGCTGCCGGGGCACGGCACCCGCTGGCCGGACCTCAACCGCACGACGTGGGAAGACTGGTACGGCGCCGTCCGCGAGGCGCTGCTCGCGCTGCTGTCGACGTGCAAGACCGTGTTCGTCGGCGGCCTCTCGATGGGCGGCACGCTCACCCTGCGCCTCGCCGAGGAGTTCGGTGACCGGATCGCCGGGATCGTCCTGGTCAACCCGTCGGTGACGCGGCTGAAGTGGGACACGAAGCTGCTGCCGGTGCTGGGCCGGATCGTGCCGTCGGTGCCGGCGATCGCGAACGACATCAAGAAGCCCGGCGAGACGGAGCTGGCCTACCCGCGCACCCCGGTGCGCGCCGCGGCGAGCCTGGCGAAGCTATGGGCGCTCGTGCGCGCGGACCTGGGCAAGGTGACGCAGCCGGTGCTGCTGCTGCACTCGGCGGTCGACCACGTCGTCGAGCCGGAGAACTCGCGGCTGGTGCTGGCGGGCGTCTCGAGCACCGACGTCACCGAGGTCGTGCTGGAGAACAGCTACCACGTCGCCACGCAGGACAACGACGCCGAACTCATTTTCACGCGTAGCGTCGAGTTCGCGAAGACGCACGCCGCACAGCCCGAGGAGACCGCATGAGCCGGGGGAAGGACGGACCGGAGGACGTCGACGCGACGTTCGCCGAGATCGTCGCCGACCTGCGGGCCGACGGGTTCGGGCTCCCCGAAAAAGACACCGTAGACACCGCGGACAAAGCCGACAAAGCCGACCGGGCTGACCGCGCCGACAGGGCTGACAAAGCCGACAAGACCGGCACCGCGGGGCCCGGCTTCGGGGTGGAGAGCGAGTCGCGCCGGAAGCCGGACCGGCCCGCCGAACCGCCGGTCGTGGACACCCCGCCGGAGCCCGGCTGGCGGTCCGGGGGCACGTCGTGGGACGCGACGATGTTCTCCGACGACCCGGCCGGCGACGACGAGCACTACGTCCCGCCGGAGCCGCCGCCACTGCCGCGGCCGAAGATGGGCGCGTTCCTCATCCTGCTGCTGTTCCTGGCCGGGCTGTTCCTGCTGATCCTGCCCGGCGCGATCGGCGTGGGCCCGACCGTGGCGACGCCGCTGGGCATCCTCGCGCTCGCGACGTCGATCGCGTTGCTGCTGCTGCGCGTGCGCCAGGGGCCGCCGCCCGGCGCCGATCCCAGCAACGGCGCCCAGGTCTGACACAGGCGCGATGAACATCGAGTTCAGCCCCTCGCGGCGATCGACCGTCGGCGCGGAATGGGAGCTCGGCCTGGTCGACCGGCGCAGCGGCGAGCTGTCCTCGGTCGCCGAGCGGATCCTCGAGGCCGTCCGCCCCGACGGGCGGGCCGAGCACCCGAAGATCAAGCAGGAGCTACTGCTCAACACCATCGAGATCATCACCGGGGTCTGCGACACGATCGCCGAGGTCAAGGCCGACCTGAACGAGTCGCTCGACGTCGTGCACGGCGTCGCCGACCCGCTCGGCGTCGAGATGTTCTCGGCCGGGACGCACCCGTTCTCGAACTGGTACCAGCAGAAGGTCACCGACAAGGAGCGGTACGCGAAGCTGATCGACCGGACCCAGTGGTGGGGACGCCAGATGCTGATCTACGGCGTGCACGTCCACGTCGGGGTCGACCACCGCGACAAGGTGCTGCCGATCCTCGACGGGCTGCTGAACTACGCGCCGCACCTGCAGGCGCTCTCGGCGTCGTCGCCGTACTGGGGCGCCGAGGACACCGGGTACGCGTCGAACCGGGCCCTGATGTTCCAGCAGCTGCCGACGGCCGGGCTGCCGTTCCAGTTCCGGAAGTGGGCCGAGCTGGAGAGCTACACCGAGGACATGTTCACCACCGGCGTGATCGACTCGTTCTCGGAGATCCGCTGGGACATCCGGCCGGCACCGCACCTGGGCACGATCGAGATGCGGGTCTGCGACGGGCTGCCGACGCTGGAGGAGGTCGGCGCGATCTCCGCGCTGACGCAGTGCCTGGTCGACGACTTCAGCGAGCGCCTGGACGACGGCGAGATCCTGCCGTCGCTGCCGCCGTGGCACGTCCAAGAGAACAAGTGGCGCGCGGCCCGCTACGGCACCGACGCGATCGTCATCCTGGACGCGGCCGGGCGCGAGCGGCTGGTCACCGACGACATCGCCGACCTGCTGGACCGGCTGGAGCCGGTGGCGCGGCGCCTGGACTGCGTCGCCGAGCTGCGCGACGTCGAGAAGATCCTGCGGTACGGGCCCAGCTACCGGCGGCAGCGCGCGGTCGCGCAGGCGCACAAGGGCAGCCTCAAGGCCGTGATGGCGTCGCTGGTCGCCGAGATGCGCGACGGGACGCTGAAGGGCTAGAGCTTGTCGAGCCGGGTGCGGAGCGTGCCGGGGCCGAGGATCGACGCGCCGAGGGCTTCGACGCGCCTTTTGAGCTCCCGATCGGCCGTCGCCACCAGGACCTTGGCTTTCTCCTGGGCGACGACTTCGACGATCTTCGAGTCGCCATCGGTGTCGGCCGGGACGACCTCGACGCCGGTCACGCCGGTGACGTGCTTGGCCTTGCCTTCGACGACCAGGACGATGCGCGGCCACCAGGTCACGGCGTCGTCATCGGGGTCGAGCACGCCGGCTTCGGCGAGTTTCGCGAGCTGGTCACGCAGGCGCTCGGCGGCGCCGTGCCGGTCCCGCCACCAGCCGTCCGGCCGCGAGCCGACGACGTTGGCGCCGTCGACGACCAAGACCAGCTCCTGCCCGACGCGGCCGCGCAGGTCCGGCCAGGCGGCCGCGAAGTCGCGGTGCAGCCGGTACTCGGGCACGTCATCGGGGTCCACCCAGCGCACCTCCGCACTTTCGGTGTTGGCGACCCGCGCCTCGGCCCCATCGGCCAGGGCGAGGACGGTGGTGTAGCTCCACTCCCCATGGTCCACCACGGACGCCGACACCGCGCGGAAGGCCGCGGCGGGGACGGAGGCTTCTTCGAACGCTTCGCGGGCGGCGGCGGTCACGGCGGTCTCGCCGGCTTCGATGGCCCCACCGGGCAGAGCCCAGGTGCGGCCGTGGTGCACCCACCAGGCCCGACGCTGCAGGAGAACCCCGCGCGCGGGGTCGGCGAGCAGCAGGCCGGCGGCGCCGTAGCGACCCCAGTGCAGGTGCCCGCAGGAACACCGGACGAAGACGCTCGCGGACGGGGCACTCACCAGCCCAGCCTGTCACAGGTAGACCGCAGATCACCTCTCAGAGAAAGCCGAGGCTCACCCCCGACGCCCGCGAGCGAAAAGCCGCGGGAAAAGGCCACGGCAGCAAACGGACCCAACACGAACGGGGCCCACACCCCCCCGCAACCCCGATCCGAAGCCAGAACACGGCCGGCGACGCCGGGTCAAGGCATCTTTCCCGCCTTGACGCGGTGCCGCCGGCCGTAGTCACAATCGGGCTTCGGGGTGGCGCGGAAGACCGCCGACGGGGCCGGCGCCGAACCGAGTCAGACCGGAGTCTTCGCCGCTTCCAACGCCAACGCCGCAGCACCGACGATCGCCGTGTCGTCACCCAGGTGCGCGGTCCGAATCCGAGCCAACGGCCGATGCCGAGCCCCGGTGATCGCGCCCGCGTAGTGCTCCCGAGCCTCGTCCAGAAACAGCGGAGCCGACTCCGACACTCCCCCACCGATCACGATGATCTCCGGATCGAACACATCCGCCACCAGCGCCAAACCCTCACCCAACCACTTGGCCAACTCCGCCATCGCCAATTGCGCGATCGGGTCGCCATCACGCGCCGCGCCGGCCACCCGGCGGCCGGTCACCGAACCCGGGTCCCCCGCCACCCGCGGGGCCAGCACCGTCGAGCGGCCCGGGTGGCGCGTCAGCAGCTCCACCGCCGTCGCCGCCAGTGCCGTTCCGCTGCAGTAGCGCTCCCAGCAGCCGTACTTGCCGCACGGGCACGGCCGCCCGCCGCGGACCACCGTCAGGTGGCCCAGCTCGGGCGCCACGCCGTACGCGCCGCGGAACAGCTTGCCGTCCAGGAGCAGCCCGGCGCCGATGCCGGTGCCGAGCGCCACCAGCGCCGCCACGTGGGCGCCGCGGGCCGCGCCGAACCGGTGCTCGCCCACCATCGCCGCGTTGACGTCGTGCTCCAGCAGCACCGGCAGGCCGACGCGCTTCTCGATCCGGTCCGCGACCGGTGCGCCGCGCCAGGCCAGGTGCGGCGCGAACATCACCGACCGGCGGTCGCGCGCCACGAACCCGGCCACGGCCAGGCCCACCCCGGCCACCTCGTGCCGGTTGCGCAGGCCCTCGATGACGCCGGCGATGGCGTCCTCGAGGGCGCCCTCCTCGCTCGGCGTCGCGACGCGTGCCGTGTCCAGCAGGGAGCCGCGCTCGTCCACCACGCCGGCCCGGACGCTCGTCCCGCCGACGTCCACCCCTATCGTCCGCACTCAGCTCTCCCACTCGTCGCGCCGGCGGACGGCGATGTGCTGCACCCGCACCGACACCGAAGCGTCCGCCGGCGGTCGCGGCGCGGGGCGGAACCCGGGCATGTGCACGCCCTCGTCCGGCTCCCAGCGGTCCGCGAGCACCGCTCGGAGCAACGCCACGAGCTGCGCCAGCTGTTCCAGGAGCCGCGCGGCGAACTCGGGACGCTCACCGCGCACCACCGCGACGATCGCACACAGCGGGCACCAGCCGCACCCCGAGCCGTCCGGTTTCGCCTGGTCAGGGTCCCCGTGGCCGGCGGCGACGACCCCTTCGAGCCACGGCGCCGCCTTCTCCACGACCATTTCGACGAGCAGGCGGATCTCCTCGGCCAGCCGCGGCCCGGCCGCCTCGTCCTCTTCGCTCACCCGCGTCCCCGGTTCCCGGCCAGGTTCACGACCAGGCCGTCGGCGTCGGATTCCGCGCCGGTGATCCGGCACGGCCGCAGCGACTCCGGCAGGGCGATGAGCCTGCGGAAGCCGTCCACGGTGATCGCCAGGTCGTCGTCGACGCGGGCGAGGTCGACCTCGGTGTCCCGCGCGAGCGGGATCGCGATGCGCAGCGTGTAGCCGTCCGGCGCCGGGCGGACCCGCAGCAGCGGCGTGACCGGGGTGCCGTCGCCGGCCAGCGGATCGCCGTCGCCGTAGAGCCCGGCGGCGATCTCCAGCAGCGCGGGCAGCCCGACCGGCTCGACGGCCCGGTGCTCGACGCGGGACACCGCCGTGAACCCGGCGGCGGACAGTTCGGCCAGCACGGCGTCCTGCTGCGCCCGCCGGGTGCGCAGCCAGGAGCCGGCGCCGCCGCGCCAGAACCCGGGCGCGGGCATCAGCCGGTTGGCGATCAGGCCGTCGACGGCGATCCCGCGCAGGGCCAGGGAGCTGAGCGTGCGCCGCGCTTCGGCGACGACGACCCGCTCCGGCGTCAGCACCAGCCGGACCGTGGTCACCGACGGCTCGGTGAGCAGTGCGCGCAGGGCGTCCAGGTGGACGCCGAGCCGGCGCACGGAGTCCGAGACGCGGCGGCCGAACACACGGGTCAGGTAGCCGGAGAAGGCTTCGGGCAGGGCGAGCAGCCGCAGCGTCTCGGCCGTCGGCCCGCAGTCGACGACGATGGTCTCCCACGGCCCGTCTTCGGCCAGCCGGCGGACTTCGGTGAGGGCGAGCAACTCGTCGACGCCGGGCAGCACCGTGAGTTCCTCGGCGTCCAAAGTGTCGAGACCCGCGCCGGACAGGACCGACTGCACCTCGGCCCGCAGCCGGTGCCAGGTGGTGTCGACCAGCGTCCGCGAGTCGATCTGGACGGCGGAGAGCAGAGCGTCCACTTCGGACGGTTCGGCCCCGAGGGTGTGCCCGAAGGCGTCGCCGAGCGAGTGAGCCGGGTCGGTGGACACGACGAGCGTCTTCCTGCCGCGAGCGGCCAGGGCGGCGCCGGTGGCCGCGGCCAGCGTCGTCTTCCCGACACCCCCCTTGCCGGTGAACAGCAGGATCCGCACGCGGCTACCCCTCGGCCCGCTTCTTGAGCTCCTTCAGCGCGGTGTCCATGACCATCTTCTCGGCCTTGCGGCGCAGCAGGCCGATCATCGGCAGCGCCAGCTCGACCGACAGCGTGTACGTCACGCGGGTGCGGCCGCCGAGGTCCTCCAGCGCGTACCGGCCGTTCTGCGCCTTCTGCATCTGGCCCTTGACCAGGTGCCAGCTGACGCCGAGGCCGTCACCGTCCCAGTCGTACTCGAGGGTGTAGACGTCCTTGATCGGGCCCGCGTCGAGGGTGAGCTTGACCTGCTTGGCGCGCCCGTCACCGTCGGTGTCGAGGACCTCGGTCTGCCGGACGGCCTTGGCCCATTCCGGGTACGCGGGGAAGTCGGCGATCACGGCCATCACCCGGCTGGGCTCGGCGTCGACCTCGATGGACTGTGTGGACTGCTCGGCCATGGGACGAAGCGTAGCCGCCGCGGTCGGTCACCAGCGCAGCACGTACGGCTGCCCGGTCTCCTTGAAGTGACCGACGTTACGGCACTCGGTCAGCCCGACCCGGGCGCGCGGGGCGAGCGGCTGGTGCACGTGCCCGAACACCGACCAGCGCGGCCGCTGGGCGTGGATGAGGTCGAGCAGGGCCGTCGAGCCGATTTCGGCGCGGCGCGCGACGACGTCGTAGGTCAGCTCCGGCAGCGCCGGCGGGCCGTGCGTGCAGAGGACGTCGACCTCGGTGAGCTGGGCCACACTCGCGTCGTAGTCTTCGCGAACGCGCAGGTAGGGACGCCAGGCGGCGCCCTTGCGAGGACGCGGCACGACGCCGTCGGGCAGCAGTGCGCCGCCGACGAACCCGAACCGCAGGCCGCCGATCTCGGCCACCTCCCCGTCGAGGACCCGGATGCCCTCGCCGGCGAACTCGGGCCACAGCGCCGGGGTGTCGACGTTGCCGGGGGTGGCGTAGGTGGGCGCGGTCATCGCCGCGAAGAGCGCCGCGTACTGGGTGCGGATGGCCTCGTCGACGGCGCCGGCCGGGTCGTCGAGGCTCGCCCAGAGCGTCCGTGAGTAGGCAACGGTTTCGTCACGGGTGCCCTCCCGGCGCAGGCGGGCGAACCCGGCCACCTTCTCCGCGCCGAACAGGGCGCCCATGATGCCCTTTTCGTGGTCGTGGTAGTCGACGAAGTCGACCAGGTCGCCGAGCACGACCAGAGCGTCGGCCCCGTCTCCCGCGCGCTTCAGCCCGTCGACGTTGCCGTGCACGTCCGAGACGACGTGTACCCGCACCCCTGGCCCCCTCTAGCTTTCGCCGCGTGGAGGAACGCCGGGCTCGCGCCCGTCCTCCAGGATCTCCTTGAGCCCGAGCGCGATCTCCTTCGCCGCGCGGGCCCGCCGGTCGAACTCCCGGCGCAGGTCGCGTGGCGCCAGTTCCCGGGGCGTCCCGGCCGCGTCAGCGGGCGTCGCCCGCAGGAAGTAGTGCAGCAGGGTGCCGTCGAGCACCGGCTCGAGCCAGACCTCCATCGTACCGACGAGCGCGCCCCGCACGGTCCAGCGCAGGCCCTTGTCGCCCCGGTCGGTGTAGACCTCGAGGACCAGGTCGGGCCAGTAGCGCCGCCAGGACGCCGGTGCGGCGAAGACCGCGGCCACGGTGGCCGGCGGAACGGCGAGGAACGTCTCGTCGACGATGTCGAGTGAGGGTGGCGCGTTCACGTGCGAAGAATGTCACGCCCTCGCCGTGCGACGGCGATCAGCATGGTCTTAAGGTGCTCACCACGCTAAGTTGACTGGCGGGTAACAGCGGTGTCGCCTGCCGCACGCGTTGAACACGGAGGTCCACGTGCGCGAATACAGCGCTCCCGCCGGCAAGCCGGTGGCCGACGACGAGAACATGTCCGATGTCGTCTGGGCGAACGCCGAGCGGTTCTCGGACGTGGTGAGCTTCCGCCGCCAGGTCGACGGAACCTGGCTGGACGTCACGGCCAAGGAGTTCGCCGGCCAGGTGCTGGCGGTGGCCAAGGGCATGGCCCAGGCCGGGATCGGCCGCGGCGACCGCGTCGCCATCATGTCGAAGACCCGCTACGAGTGGACGCTGATCGACTTCGCCATCTGGGCGGCGGGCGCGGTCACGGTGCCGATCTACGACACCTCCTCCCCCGAGCAGGTGTACTGGATCCTCTCCGACTCGGCCGCGAAGGGCGTTTTCGTCGAGACGAACGCCCACGCCGCGGCGGTCGAGGAGATCCGGGACCGGCTCACCGAGCTGGACCACACGTGGCAGATCGAAGGTGACTCCCCCGCCGTCGAAGAGCTGGCCGCGATGGGCGCGTCGCTGTCGGACGACGAGCTGCACGAGCGCCGCCGCGAGGTGAGCGCGGGCGAGCTCGCCACGATCGTCTACACGTCGGGCACCACCGGCCGCCCCAAGGGCGTCGAGCTGACCCACCGCAACCTACTGGCCGAGATCCGCGCCGACATCGAGGCGTTCCCGCAGCTCATGGAGCAGGGCAACTCGCTGCTGGTGTTCCTGCCGCTGGCGCACGTGCTGGCCCGCGCGATCGCCGTGACCGCGCTGTCCGCCCGCGTCACCCTCGGGCACACGCCGGACGTCAAGAACCTGGTCGCCGACCTGGGCACGTTCCGGCCGACGTTCGTCGTCGCCGTGCCGCGCGTGTTCGAGAAGGTCTACAACTCGGCGAAGCAGAAGGCCCACGGCGACGGCAAGGGCAAGATCTTCGACGCCGCCGAGGCCACCGCGGTCGCCTACAGCGAGGCGCAGGACAAGGGCGGCGCCGGGCTCGGGCTCAAGCTGAAGCACCTGGTCTTCGACAAGCTCGTCTACGGCAAGCTGCGCGCGGCCCTCGGCGGCCGGTGCGTCGCGGCGGTGTCGGGCGGCGCCCCGCTCGGCGCGCGGCTGGCCCACTTCTTCCGCGGCATCGGCGTCCCGGTGTTCGAGGGCTACGGCCTGACCGAGACGTCCGCGGCGGCGAACGTCAACACGCAGACGGCGTTCCGCGTCGGCACGGTCGGCAAGCCGGTCAACGGCACGTCGGTCCGCATCGCCGACGACGGCGAGGTCATGCTCAAGGGCGACGTCGTGTTCGGGGCGTACTACAACAACCCGCAGGCGACGGCCGAGTCCCTCACCGACGGCTGGTTCCACACCGGCGACCTGGGCGAGCTCGACTCCGACGGCTTCCTCAAGATCACCGGCCGCAAGAAGGAGATCATCGTCACGGCGGGTGGCAAGAACGTCGCCCCGTCCGGCCTCGAGGACACGATCAAGGCGGCCCCGCTGGTCAGCCAGGCCATGGTGGTCGGCGACCAGCGCCCGTTCATCGCGGCGCTGGTGACGGTGGACGAGGAGTACTTCCCGGCGTGGAAGTCCCAGCACAACAAGCCCGCCGACGCTTCGGTCGCGGACCTGGCCACCGACGCCGACCTCCTCGCGGAGATCCAGGTCGCGGTCGACGAGGCCAACCGGCAGGTGTCCAAGGCCGAGGCGATCAAGAAGTTCACGGTGCTGGCCAACGACTTCACCGAGGCGGGCGGGGAGATCACGCCGAGCCTCAAGCTGAAGCGCAACGTGGTGACGAAGAACTACGCGAACGACATCGAGAGCCTGTACAAGAAGTAGCGAACCGCCGTCGAGGCCACCCCGCGGACGTCCGCGGGGTGGCCTCGACGCGTTTCACCGGGCGCGTTCCGCCGCGATGTGGTCGCGGTACCAGCGGTAGCTCGCTCTCGGGGTGCGGGCCTGCGTCGCGTAGTCCACGTGGATCAGGCCGAACCGGTGCTTGTACCCGTGCGCCCACTCGAAGTTGTCCAGCAGGGACCAGCAGAAGTACCCCCGCAGGTCCACCCCCGCCGCCGCGGCCGTGCGTGCCGCCTCGATGTGCTCGCTCAGGAACGAAATGCGCTCGTAGTCGGCGAAATCGCTGCGGTCGGCGTACACGCAGCCGTTTTCCGTGACGTACATGGGCGGGAGCCCGGGATAGCGGTTGTGCAGGCCGACCAGGGCTTCGGTGAGCCCCTCCGGCTCCACCGGCCAGCCCATGCCCGTGCGCGGGACTTCCGGCAGGCGGGTCGTGTCCACGCCGATGTCGGCCACGGTCCGCAGCGCCGGGTCCGGCTCGCGGTGCGGGGCGTCCGCGACGTGCAGCCGGTAGTAGTAGTTGACGCCCAGGTAGTCCAGCGGGACGCCGATCGTCTCCAGGTCGCCGTCGTGGCGGAACGAGAAGTCCGAGACGCCGGCGAACATCGCCGCCAGTCCCGGCGCGTACCGGCCGCCGAACAGCGGGTCGGTGAACTGGCGCCGCAGCAACGTGTCCTGGCGGGCCGCCGCCGCGGCGTCCGCGGCCGAGTCCGACACCGGCACCGCCGGCGACTGGTTGAGCACGATCCCGAACCGGTGCTGCGGTGACGCCTGCGCACGCATCGCGCGCACCGCCAAGCCGTGGCCCAGCAGCAGGTGGTGGGCGGCGGCGAGCGCGCCGTGTCCCTCACGCGCTCCCGGTGCGTGCCGCCCTTCGCCGTACCCCGCGATGGCGCACGGGTACGGCTCGTTCAGCGTCGTCCAGTGGTCGACGACGTCGCCGAGCTCCTCGTGCACCAGCGCCGCGTATTCGGCGAAGCGCGACGCCGTGTCGCGCGAACGCCACCCGCCGGCGTCCTCCAGGGCCTGCGGCAGGTCCCAGTGGTACAGCGTGAGGAACGGCTCGATGTTCTTCTCCCGCAGCGCTTCCACCAGCCGCCGGTAGAAGTCGAGGCCCCGGCGTTCGGCGTGCCGGCCGTCCGGCTGGATCCGGGGCCACGAAACGGAAAAGCGGTAGGAGTCGACGCCGAGGTCGCCCAGCAGCGCGAGGTCGGCGCGCCAGCGGTGGTAGTGGTCCGCCGCCGGCTCGCCGGTGTCACCCCCGGCGACCGCGCCGGGGACCGCGGCGAAGGTGTCCCAGATGGACGGTCCACGGCCGTCGGCGGTCGTCGCACCCTCGATCTGGAACGCCGAGGTGGCTACGCCCCAGCGGAAGCCGGGCGGGAAGCTGGAAGTCACGATGAGCTCCGGGAGGTCAGCCCTTGAGCGCGCCCTGCATGATGCCGCCGACGATCTGGCGGCCGAACAGCAGGAACACGAGGAGGACGGGGACGGTGCCGATGGTGGCGGCGGTGAGCACGAGGGTGTAGTCGGTGGTGTAGCCGCTGGCCAGGCTGGAGAGCGCGGTCTGGACGGTCGGGTTCTCCGGGACCAGCACGACCAGCGGCCAGAAGAAGTCGTTCCACGCCTGCATGAACGTGAACAGGCCGAGCACCGCCGCGGCCGGGCGGGCGGCCGGCAGCGCGACGTGCCAGAACAGCCGCAGCGAGCCGCAGCCGTCCATCCGCCCGGCCTCCAGCAGTTCCAGCGGCAGGGCCCGCTCGAAGTACTGGCGCATGAAGAACACGCCGAACGCGGTGACCAGGCCGGGCACGATCACCGCCTGCAGCTGCCCGGCCCAGCCGAAGTCGGCCATCATCATGTACAGCGGCACGACGCCCAGCTCGGTCGGGATCGCCTGGGTGGCGACCACGAGCAGCAGCAGCACGGTCCGGCCGCGGAACTTCAGCTTGGCGAAGGCGAACCCGGCCAGCGTCGAGAACAGCACCACGGACACGGTGATCGTGCCCGCGACGATCATCGAGTTCCCGAGCGCCAGCGCGAAGTTCGACTCGTCGAAGACGCGGGCGATGTTCTCGAACAGGTGCCCGCCCGGCACCAGCACGGGCGGGACGCTGCCGACGGCTTCCGTCGTCTGCGACGAGACGACGAACGACCAGTACACGGGGAACGCCGAGCCGGCCAGGATCGCGATCAGCGCGGCGTAGGTCCACGGGCTCGCGACCCGGCGCACGAGGCGC
>NZ_JBEXVF010000063.1:0-56503 GCF_040629235.1 Amycolatopsis sp. NPDC005961
TGAGCTTTGTGTTCGGGGTGGTCTTCGGCAACACCCGGCCGCGGGCGCCGCCGCCCCCCACGACGATGGTGCTGGGCGTGCTGCGGTTCGCCCGGCGACCGGCGCTCGCGCGGGAGGAATGGTTGCCCGCACTGGATTCCCGCGTGGTCGCCGAGGCCGAGGACTACGTGATGTGGGCCGTGCCCGTCACCCGGGAACGGCTCGGCGCGGCACGCTCGCCGGCCGCGGTGTGGCAGCAGGCCGGAGAGCTGGCCGCGGACCTGCACCCGGCCCTGCGGTCGGTCGTCGCGCAGGCGTGGCCGGATGTCACGGCCACCCTCCGGATCGGGACGATCCCGCCGGTGCCCGCCTGGCCCGCCACCGCGGTGACGGTCATCGGCGACGCCATCCACCTGGCCCCGGGTTTCGGTGCCAACCTGGCGATGCGGGACGCGCACCGCCTCCGCGACGCACTGGCCGAGGCGTGCGGCGGCCGGCTCGGCCTGCTCGACGCGATCGGCGCCTACGAGGACACGATGCGCCGCACCAGCTTCACGTCCGTCGCGGCGAAGGCGAGCGCATGAGCCTCGACGTGCTGACCCGGAAGTCCCTCTCGTTGTTCGACGCGGTGGGCGGCTGGCGCACGGTCGCCGAAGGCGTCGCGTCCCGGGTGGTGTTCCTGCTCGCCTACCTGCTGACCGGCCGGGTGTGGACCTCCGCGCTGATCGCGGTCGGCGGGGTGGCGGTGCTCGCGGCCGCCCGGGCGTGGACCGACCGGCGCTACTGGCCGGCGGCGATCGGGCTGGCCATCGTCGGCGGGTCCGCCCTGCTGGCCGGGAGCACCGGGCAGGCGATCAACTTCTACCTGCCGGCCGTGCTGATCCAGGCGGTGCAGGGGGCGGTGTTCCTGCTGTCCATGGTGGTGCGGTGGCCGATGGTCGGGGTGGCTGTGGGAGCGGTGCGCCGCGACCGGTCCTGGCGGCACGATCCGGCCCGGCGGCGGCGCTACCAGTGGTGCACGGCGGTGTTCGTGGTGAAGTGCGCCATCGCCACGGCGGTGCAGCTGCCGCTGTACCTGGCCGGGCAGACCACGGCACTCGGCATCGCGGCCACGTTGCTGGGTGGCGCGCCCGCGGCCGGCGCCTGCATTTACCTGTGCTGGCGGATCCTCCGCGAAAGACCGGCCATCGACCCGACGCCGCGAACGTGCACCGATGTCAGCTCGGGCGGCTCCCCCGGCCCCGGCTGACCGACCCTCGACGTCGAGGCGCCGACCGTCCTTCCGGCGTTCGGATGCGTGGCCGGTTCGGCTTTCGGCGGACCGCGCAGACGCGGACGCCGGGTGTCGCCGCCGCTCGCCGCGCAGGCGCCGGAATGTCATCCGCGTTGTCGGCGCGCACGCGAGGCGGCCCACTGGCGCAGGCGCTCGGTGACCTCGGCTTCGTAGCCGTTTCGGGTGGGCTGGTAGTACGTCTCACGGTCCATGCCGCCGGGGAAGTAGTCGGCGCCGGAAAAGCCGTCGGCGGTGTCCGGGTCGTACTCGTAGTCCTTGCCGTAGCCGAGGTCTTTCATCAGCCGGGTCGGGGCGTTGAGGATGTGGGCGGGCGGCGTGAGCGAGCCGGTGCGCCGGGCGGCGCGATGTGCCGCGCCGAAACCGCGGTAGACGGCGAAGGACTTCGGGGCGGTGGCGAGGTAGACGACGGCCTGCGCGATCGCCAGCTCACCCTCGGGCGAGCCGAGGCGCTCGTACACGTCCCAGGCGGCGAGCGTCTGCTGGACCGCCTGCGGGTCGGCCATGCCGATGTCTTCACTCGCGAAGCGGACCAGGCGGCGGGCGACGTACAGCGGGTCCTCGCCACCGTCCAGCATGCGGGCGAGCCAGTACAGAGCCGCGTCCGGGTCGGAGCCGCGCATCGACTTGTGCAGCGCGGAAATCAGGTTGTAGTGGCTCTCCTGCGCCTTGTCGTACAGCGGGGCGCGCTGCTGGATGTGGTGGGCGAGCGCGGTGGTGTCCAACGGTGTCTCGTCGTCCGGCAGGGCCTGGAGCTGCTCGGCCATATTGAGGAGGTAGCGGCCGTCGCCGTCGGCCATGGCGATCAGGGCGCGGCGGGCGTCGTCGTCCAGGGGCACCGGGTGGCCGGTGAGCTGCTCGGCGCGGTCGAGCAGCGTGGACAGCGCGGCTTCGTCGAGGCGTTTGAGGACGAGAACCTGGGTGCGGGAGAGGAGGGCGCCGTTGAGTTCGAAGCTCGGGTTCTCCGTGGTGGCACCGATCAGGGTGATCGTGCCGTCCTCGACGTAGGGCAGGAAACTGTCCTGCTGGGCGCGGTTGAAGCGGTGGATCTCGTCGACGAACAGCAGGGTGCCCTGGCCGACGCTCCGCCGCTTTCGCGCGGCGGCGAAGACCTTCCGCAGCTCGGCCACGCCGGAGAAGGTGGCCGACACCGATTCGAAGACCAGGTTGCCGCCGTCGGCGAGAAGCCGGGCGATGGTCGTCTTCCCGACGCCGGGCGGCCCCCACAGGATGGCGGAGCCGAGGCGCTGCTGGGCGACCATGCGGCCCAGCGGGGCGTCCGGGGCCAGGAGGTGGTCCTGCCCGACGACCTCGTCGAGCCGCGTGGGGCGCAGACGGTCGGCGAGAGGCCGGCCGGGCTCGTCGTCGAAGAGCGGCAGGGTGGGTTCGGTCGGTTCCATCGGGCTCTCGGCTCGGAGGTGGACAGGCGGGCACGACGAGCTTGGCACGGGACACCGACAAAATCGGCTCACCGAGCATGCGGGACCGCCCGCGAGCGCTCAAGGCGTCATCGCCGCCCGCAGGATGGCCACGGCGGACCGCGTCATCGTCGCCGCGGCGTCCTGCCGATCTAGTCCGCCGACGTCGGTCAGCCAGATCAGGGACTCGATGCCCGTCGCGGAGCGGATCGCCACGGCCAGATCGTGGACGTCGATGTCCGGATGACTGCGGCTCAGCGGGCTCAGCGCCTCGGCGATCCAGCCGATCGCGCGCCCCTGACGCAGCACGGGTTGGTCGACGCCGGGTTCGAGGGACAGCCGCAACTGGGCTCGCAGCTGCGGCTCCCACTCCACGGTGATTCGCGTGAACTCACGCATCACCAGTTCCAGCCGCGCGACCGGGTCGGCGGGCGCGTCGGCGGGCAGCAGGCTGGTGCCTTCGCGAATCTCGGGGTGCGCGGCGAGCAGCAGGGCGCGGCGGCTCGGGAAATAGCGGTACGCCGTCGTGCGGGAAATATCGGCCCGGGTCGCGGCGTCCTCGACCGTCGGTGAATGACCCTCAGCGAGGAGATCCCGCGCCGCGCTGACCAAAGCCGCACGAGTCCGCTCCTTTTGACGGCGGCGACCCGTGGACTCATATGGAACTTCCATGCCATCATGGTACCGAAGTCCCATGAACGGAGCCGCTCATGACCACCGATCCCGTCGAGACCGATTCCGACCTCTACCGCGTGGTGCTGGAAAACGACCGAGTCCGGGTGCTCGAGTACCTGGACGCTCCCGGCGACCACACGTCACCCCACCGGCACCCGGACTCCGTGATGGTGACGCTGAGCGCGTTCCGACGCCGGATCAGCGCCGGCGGCACCTCGGTCGAGGTCGACCTTCCCGCCGGAACGGCGCGCTGGGTCGGCGCGCAGGAACACTCCGGCCACAACATCGGCGAGACTCCGACCCACTCGATCTTCGTCGAGCTCAAGGAACCCCGGACGGATCCCTCGGAATCGAGCGAGCCGTCGCTGGGTCCGAGCCGCAGTACTGCACAGTGACAATTCGCCGGAGCGTTCGGCATCCTTGACTGCCTAAGCGATCCCGAGCGGTTTCCTGAAACGACCCGGCCCGGCGCAGCCCCAGTTCGGTTCACGGCTTGCGCACCCGCGGGGCAGGTCTTCACGGTGCAGCCTCGCCGGGAAGTCCGCCCCGCCACGCCGAAAATCCATCGAAATAGTCGAACGCACGCGAGCCGCCCGCAGGCAGGTGCCGGCAAACGGCGGTGCCGGTAGCGACGGCGAAACTCGCCGCTCGGAGGCCCCGAAATCCTGGATTCAAGATCCGCACCTCACGCTGGGTGCTCAATTACGACGAGTGGAGCAGTAGATCTAGACCAGAGGCCGAAAGAGTGACGCGCGTCACCCTCACGGGTGTAGATCGCACCCGTTGTGAGCAAGCAGTCACCTTCTCTACAGTGTCCCGGGTGCCTCTGAAGATCGAGTCACATCTCCCATCGGATTCGGTTCACGGACCAACACCTCTTTCAAGGAGCAGGCCTTGCTTGGAAACGCCATGAGCAGTGGCCGGGTTAGCACTCGCCGCGCCGCGCTCGGGCTCGCCCTCACCGTCGTCGCCGCGACAGCCCTCACCGGCTGCAGCGCGCTCGGCTCGGACGACTCGAACGCCTCGTCGACCGGGGGCGGCGGCCTGGAGAAGTCGAAGATCAAGGTCGCCATCCTGCCCACGGTGGACACCGCTCCGCTGTGGCTCGCGCAGGACGCCGGCTACTTCAAGGCCGAAGGGCTCGAGGTCGAGACGGTCATGGCCTCCAGCGGCCAGGCGGCGCTGACGAAAGCGGTTTCCGGCGAAACCGACATCGCGATTTCGAGCTACATGCCGTTCTTCGTCGCGAAGAGCACGGGTGCGGCCGACATCCAGCTCGTCGCCGACGCGACTTCGGTCAGCCCGAAGTCCGTCGCGATCGTCACCACGCCGAACTCGCCGGTGAAGAGCATCAAGGACCTCGCGGGCCGGCGCATCGCCATGACGGCCAAGAACACGGCGAGCGACCTGCTCGCAAAGTCCCTGATGGCCGACCACGGCGTCGACATGACCAAGGTGAACTGGATCCCGAGCCCGTTCCCGAACACCGCGGCGGCGCTGGCGCAGGGCCAGGTCGACGCGGCCCTGCTGCCCGAGCCGTTCCTCTCGCAGGCCGCCAAGACCGCCGGCGCGATCCCGGTGATCGACGTCAACACCGGTGCCACTCAGGACTTCCCGCTTTCCGGCTACGGCGCGGCGACGAAGTGGGTGCAGGCGAACCCGAAGACCCTCGCCGCTTTCCAGCGCGCACTGCAGAAGGCGACCAGCGAAACGAACAAGGACCGGTCCAAGATCGAGCCGCTGCTGATGAAGTACGTGAAGACCGATGAAGACACGACCAAGCTGATGGGCCTGCCCAGCTTCAGCGCGAAGCTGGACGCCCGGCGCCTGCAGCGGGTTCCCGACCTGATGCTGCAGATGGGAGCGATCACGACCAAGGTCGACGCCGCGTCGATGATCGCGCCGCAGGCGACCACCTGACCGAGCCGACCGGACAGAAGCCCGTCGTCAGCCGCGGTTCCTCGCGGCTGACGGCGGGCTTCATTCGTGGAGCGAGCGGCTTTCCCGGTGCGTCAGTACAGGGACTTTTCCGCTGACGTGACGCGGATGTGCACCAGCGTCGGACGCTTGTCGTCCAGGGCCGCGGTCAACCCCGGGACCAAACCGGACGCTTCGGTGATCGTCACGCCCTGGCAGCCCATGCTCGCCGCCAGCGCCGCGAAGTCGATGCCGCCCAGCTCGGTGCCCGGGATCTTGTCGCCGCCGATCGAGTCGCCGAAGATGCGGACCGCCGCGTACTCCGTGTTGTCCATGATCAGGATCGTGACCGGGACGTTCTGGCGTGCGGCCGTCCACAGTGCCTGGATGCCGTACATGCTCGAACCGTCACCGATGACGCCGACGACCTTGCGGTCCGGCCGGGCGAGCGCCGCGCCGACCGCGCCCGGGACGCCGTAGCCGAGCGTGCCGCTCGCCATCGTCAGGAAACCGGTGTCGGTCTGGGTGATCGGCAGGTGGTCGTGCAAGACGCCGCGGTGGCTCGGCGCCTCCTCGACGACGATCGCGTTGTCCGGCAACAACTCCGCGAGCGTCGCGTAGACGAAGCCGCCGGTGAGCTTCTCCCCGCTCGGCTTCGCGGGCCGCTCGAGCGGCGCCGGCGCGGGCCGCTCGCTCCGGTCGACCGCGTTCAGCAGGGCGTGCACGCCGAGCTTCAGGGTGGCGCGGATACCGGTGCCTTCGAAGGCACGCGCGAGGATCTGCTCGTCGTCGCTGACGATGAACAGCGGCGGCAGCGGAGCTTCCCCGCGCCCGCGGTCGACGTGGTAGGTGAACGCGGGTGCGCCGAGCACGACGACGAAGTCGTGCGCCGCGAGCTTGTCCGAGACGGCACCGCGTTCGGGTTCGAGGAAACCCTGGAACAGCGGGTGATCCTCGGGGAACGAACACCGTGACGACATCGGCGCGACGTACACGCCGGCGTTCACCCGCTCGGCGAGCGCGACGGTCTCCAGGACGGCGGCGTCCTCGTCGACGGCGCTCCCGACGACGAACGCCGGCCGTTCGGAGCTCGCGAGCGCGGTCGCCAGCTCCTCGATCGCCGCGGGATCCGCCGCGTAGCCGCGAATCCGCGGGCGGCTGATGATCGGGCGTTCGGTCGTGGCGGTCCAGTCGTCGGCCGGAACGGACACGAAAACCGGCCCGGCCGGCGCCTGCATCGCGACGTGGTAGGCCCGGGCGAGCGCGGCCGGGACGTCCTCGGCGGTGGCGGGCTCGATCGACCACTTCACGTACGGCTTGGGAAACTGGGGGGCGTCGACCGCACCGAGGAAGGGATCGTGCGGCAGGAGGTTCCGGCTCTGCTGTCCCGCGAGGACGATCAACGGGCTTCGGTTGCGGTGGGCGGTGTAGAGGCTGCCGAGTCCGTGTCCGACACCCCCGGCGGAGTGCAGGTTGACGAGGACGGCCTGGCGCGTGGCTTGGGAAAACGCGTCGGCCATCCCCACGACGGTGGACTCCTGCAGGCCGAGGACGTAGTCGAAGTCGTCCGGCCAGTCGGTGAGGAACGGGACCTCGGTGGTGCCGGGGTTGCCGAAAACTGTGGTGAGGCCGAGTTCCCGGAGGAGCTCGCGGGTGGCGTCCAGGACAGTGCGCTTGTTCATGCCCACAGGATAATGCTTAGTCTTGCGAAGGAAAGCCCCCAAAGGGCCGCCGGGACCCGGTCGACCACGTCGAAAAACGCGTAGGACCCCGCGCGCCTCTCACCAGGCGCACGGGGTCCTGCCACTCGCCGAGCCTCAGCGGGCCGAGCTCGGGCGGGCAGCGCTCGGCCGCGGTGTTTCCACCGAAAGCAGGTTCGACCGAGGACATGAGACTATCGATCTTCGGGCGCCGGTGGAAGACGGAAGTCGAATCCGGCAGGCGAAATCAGGGCGAAATCCGGCCGGGTGCTCAGCCACGGCGGCCGCGCGCGCCGACCGTCATCCAGCTGTAGTCCACAAAGGATGGGTTCTCGTAGGTCGCGTAGGCCTCGTCGAGCACCTCCCGGGTGACCAGGCCGGTGGCGAGAGCGTGCTCCTCGACGAGCTTCGTCGTGTTCTTGAGCCAGCCCGCCAGCGGCTGCCCGCCCCGCGCCGGCAGGACCTGGCCTTCCGCGGCGCAGTCGACCAGACCGGCTTCCTCCAGCGGGACCGGCAGGGTGCGGGCCCACTCCGGGGCGGTGCCGACCCGGTCCGCCATGACCCGCGTGAGCGCCGCCATCGTCCGGCGGGTCGCCGGGTGCGAGGACAGCTCGGGCAGCGGGGTGCCGATCTCGATGAGCAGCCACCCGCCCGGCTTGAGCCACGACGACAACCGCTTGATCACGGCTTCGCGCTCGGGCAGGTGCTCCAGCACGAACCGGGTGTGGATGACGTCGAACTCGCCTGGCGCGTCGTCCGTGGTGACGTCGTGCTGCAGCACCGTCACCCCGCGATCGGCGAGCGGACCGAGGAACGCGAGGCTGAGGTCGGTCGCCACCACGTTGTCCGGACCAACCAGCTCCGCCATCCTGGCCGCCACCGACCCCGCCCCGGCTCCCACCTCCAGGCACCGCGACCCCGGCCGGACCCCGAGGTTTTCGAGCTGCCGGAAGCTGAACGGATCGAAGCTCTCCTGCAGCAGGCGGAGCCGGCGGTGCTCGGCCTCCGCCTGGGTGTCGACGAAGCTGTTCCAGCCGATGGTCTGTGACATCCGGGTTCCCTCATTCGGTCGGCCTCATGCGATCAGGTCGGGCGACGCCGCATCGTACGGGCCGCCGCGCCGCGTCCGACAGGGCAGAAACCGCCTTTTTTCGCCGTGCGCGAATAAAAGCAGGTCGGCTCACCGGTCGTGACGTGGATCACCAAGCCGGCCGGTCATTACACCATCCACATCGGACCAGGGAAGGGACGACGGAGGCGAATCAAGGGAATCCACAGACTTACGCTGATCGGCTTATTCCACCCTGCCACGAACGGTCGCACACCGGCGCCGATCACCTTGGCGCAGTATTGCCTCGGCCCCGGTTCCGCCGTAGCTTCTCCAGCGATCAGCCGCCTTTTCATTGTCGCGTCCGAAAGAATGGATTCCAGCACGATGACGGATCTCGCGTTGCCGGTGAACGCCGCCCGAAGCAGGGGCATCGGGTCGCTGGAGGCCGCGGTCGCGAGGTGGGCGGCCGAGCGACCCACGGCCACGGCCTGCTCCGCACCGGACGGCGTGCTCGACTTCGCCGGCCTGGCCGAGCGGACGACGGCGATCGCCGGGGCGCTGGCCGCCGCCGGAGCGGGGCCGGGCACCGCGATCGCGCTGACCACCGGACGGTCCCGGCTCGCCGTGGCGAGCCTGCTCGCCGTGTGGCGCCTCGGCGCGACGGCCGTGCCGTTGGACGAACGGCACCCGGCCGCCCGGACCGCCGAGGTGCTCGACGACGCCGGCGTGTCGCTGGTCCTCGGGCAGCGGCCGCCGGGTGCGCCGGCCGAGCTGCCTTTCGTCGACCCGGAAACCGCCCGAGGCGGCCCGTTCGCGGTGGTCGAGGGAGAGATCGCCTACCTCGTCCACACTTCGGGCAGCGCGGGGCGGCCGAAAGGCGTCGAGGTCACCTACGCGGGCCTGGAAACGGCGCTGGGCGCCATGAGCACCCTCCACATCGGACCGGGCGGCCTCGGCGTCAACCCGCTGTCACCCGCGTTCGACGGCTGGCTCTGGTGCGTGCTGCTGCACCTGCTGAACGGGGTCGGCACGGCGATCCTCGACCTGGCCGACGACGGCGAGCACGTCGACCTCGCCGGCCGGATCGCCGCGGTCGCCCCGCGCACGGCCAGCCTCACCCCGTCACTGCTGGCCTCGTGCGCCGACGCGCTCGCCGGTGCCGAGGTCGTGGTGGTCGCCGGGGAACGCTGCCCGCGCGGGCTGCTCGAGGTGCTGCTGGCCCGGCACCGGGTGCTGAACGTCTACGGCCCCACCGAGGCCACGATCGCCGCGACGTGCGCCGACAGCTCCCGCGGCGACGACGTCACGACCATCGGGCGCGCGCTGCCCGGCTACCTGACCCGGGTGCTCGACGACGACCTGCGGCCGGTGCCCGCGGGCACCCGCGGCGAACTGTGCCTCGGCGGGCCGGCGCTGGCCCGGGGCTACCGCGGCGACCCGGAGCTCACCGCGCGCAAGTTCGTGACCGTGGACGGAGAACGGCTGTTCCGCACCGGCGACGAGGTGCTCGCCCGCCCGGACGGGCAGCTCGAGTTCCTCGGCCGGCTCGACACCCAGGTCAAGGTGCGCGGGTTCCGGATCGAGCTCGGCGAGCTCGAGCGGGTCGTGGAGCAGCTGCCGGCGGTGATCGCGGCGACGGCGTTCGTGCGGACCGCGGGCGGCACCCTCGGTGTCGCGGTCGTGCTCGCCGACGGGCACGACCCGGTCGCCGGCGCCCTGCTCGTGCGCGAGCACTGCCGGACCTTCCTGCCCGAGCACCTGTATCCCTCCACAGTGGACTTCGTGCCGGCGCTGCCCTACACCGACCGCGGCAAGGTCGACCGGGCGGCACTCGCGCTGGCCGCCGACGCGGCGCGGTCCGCGGGGCGCGCGCCGGCCACCGCCCGCGAGCACGAGGTCTGCGCGGTCTTCGCCGAGGTACTGGACCAGCCGGTGGCCGACGTGGCCGCCGACTTCTTCGAGCTCGGCGGGCACTCGCTGCTCGCCGCGCGGATGGTCGCGGTGCTGCGCAAGCGGACCGGGCTGCGGGCGTCGATCCCGTTGCTCCTGGGCAATCCCAACCCGGCCGCGCTGGCCGCGGAGCTGGACCGGCTCGCGGAGGTGTCCGCGTGAGCGGCTGGGTGGTGCCGTGGCACCCCTCCCCCGCCGGCCGCCCGACCCTGGTCTGCGCACCGCCGGGTGGCTCCGGCTGCAACCGCTTTCGCGGCTGGCAGGCCCGGCTCGGCCTGGCCGTGTCGGTGGTCGGCGTGCAGCTGCCCGGGCGGGAAAACCGGTTCGCCGAAGAGCATCCGGCGACCTTCGCCGAAGCCGTCGCCGCCGTCGCGGCGGACCTCGCCGCGCTCCGGGCGGGCGCACCGCTCGTCATCGTCGGGGAAAGCTTCGGCGGCCTGCTGGCCTACGAGCTGGCCCGGGCGACCGGCCCGGACGCGCTGGTGCTCGCCGCGACCGAGCCCCCGGGCAACCGGTCGGCCGCCGAGCACCTGGTCATCGACGAGCGGATCCTGCGCGACCTGTTCGTCTCCGGCCCGCCCGAGCTGCGCGACCTCGACGAGGACAGCCAGGAGTTCCTGCTCGACGTGCTGCGCCGGGACGACAAGCTCGCCGACACCCACGTCCTCGCCGACCAATTCCGGGTGGACTGCCCGATCCACGCCTGGTCCGGCGACCTGGACGCGGTGGTGCCCGGGCACCTGCTCGACGGCTGGGCCGGCTACAGCACCGCCGGCACCACCCGGCGGTCCTTCGCCGGCGGCCACACCTTCCTGACCGACCTCGCCGACGAGACCGTGCCCGCGCTGGGGAGCCTGCTGTGCTGATGGACCTGACCGACGACCTGAGCTTCGCCGGCACCGAGTTCTGGCCGCACTTCGCGTGGCTGCGCGAGCACGACCCGGTGAGCAGGCACCCCGACTCCCGTGGCGGTTTCTGGGTGGTCACCCGGTATGCCGACGTGCTGGCGGTCTACCGCGACGCGACCGGCTTCAGCTCCCGGCACGGGATGCGGCTGGGCACCAACCCGACCGCGGTCGACGCCGTGACGGGGCAGATGCTGATCGTCTCCGACCAGCCGGACCACGCGCAGCTGAAAACCGTGCTGGCCAAGGGGTTCTCGCCCGCCGCGATCCCGCACGCGGAGGACCTGGTGCGCACCGTGGTGCGCGGCCTGCTCGACGACGCCCTCGCCGCGGGCGAGGTGGACGTCGTGGAGACCGCGCGCCGGCTGCCGACTCGCGTGGTGTGCGCGCTGATGGGCGTGCCGCGCGAGGAGTGGGACTGGCTCGGTGGCACGATGAACGACGCCTTCGAGGGCGAGGACGAGCAGAGCAGGCTGGCCGCCCACGCGGAGATCTTCCTGTACTTCTCGGAACTGGTGCTCGAACGCCGGGACAACCCGGGCGACGACTTCGTCAGCCGCATCGCCGCCGACCGGCGGTCCACAGCGGACGGTACGAAGCGGCCGCTGACCGACACCGAGATCGTGGTGAACTGCAACGGTGTCCTCGCGGGCGGCAACGAGACCACACGCTACTCCGCGGCCGGCGCCGTGCTCGCCCTGATCGAAAACCCGGACCAGTGGGAAGCACTGCGCACCGACCGGGCGCTGCTGCCGAGCGCGGTGGAGGAGGTCCTGCGCTGGACCACCCCCGGCGTGCACGTGCTGCGCACCGCGACCGCCCCCACGACGATCGGCGGCGTCGACATCGCCGAGGGCGACCGGGTGACCCTGTGGAACGTCTCGGCCAACCGCGACGACGCCGAGTTCGGCGACGCGGGAAGGTTCCGGGTGAACCGCACACCCAACCGCCACCTCGCGTTCGGCGGCGGCCGCCACCAATGCCTGGGTGCGCGCCTCGCCCGTCTCGAACTCACGGTGTTCCTGGAGGAGCTGCTGGACCGGGTGGCGGCCGTGGACATCGTGGGCGAACCCCGCTACACGGCGTCGAACTTCACCTGGGGGGTGCGCGAACTGCCCGTGCGGCTGCACTCCGCCTGAACCGTGCGCACCTCCGGTGGCGCAAGCAGTCCGCTGCGGAGCCCCGCCTCAATCGCCGAACGCCGCCCGGGTGGCCGCCGCGCAGGTGTGGGGGAGGTCGTCCGGGACGACGACGCTGCCCGTGATCGTCGTGCGCGGGGCGAGGGGGATCGCGCGGACCCTCGTGGAGCTGATCTCCGGCACCTGGTCGGCCGGCAGCACCATCCAGGCCCGGGGATCCGAGCCGACCTCGACGATCGTGTCCGGGACCGTCCCCGCCGGACGGCCCGGCCGCACCGGGACGCCCGCCTCCCGCAGCACCGCGAGCACGGACGGGTCCGGGACGCGCAGGTCGCCGCCGGCCAGGTCGGCCACGGTCACGACCTCGCGGCCGGCGGCGGGGTGCCGCGTGGACACGACCGCGTACAGCGGCTCCGTCCAGGCCGGCAGCACCCGCACCCCGGGTGCCGCGCCCACTCCGCGCGCCAGCGCCACGTCGATCTCCCCCTGCCGCAACGCGTTCAGGCGATCGGCCGGCGGCAGGTCGACGAGCACGACGTCGAACGCCGGGGACTGCGCCCGCAACGCGTCGATCCCGCGTTCCAGCCGGGCGGTGACCCCGGTGGCCGTGCCGATGCGCATGACTCCCGCGGGGCCGGCCGCCACGCTCCGGACCCGGTCGGCGGCCGCGAGCGCTTCCCGTGCGGCGGCGAGGACCCGGTGCCCGGCCGCGGTCAGCCGGACCCGCCGCGGCGACCGGTCGAACAGCCGCTCCCCCAGCTCGCGCTCCAGCCGGGCGATCTGCCTGCTGACCGCGGGCTGGGCGATGTGCAGCCGGTCCGCGGCCCGGCCGAAGTGCAGCTCGTCGGCGACCGTGACGAAGTACCGCAAAGCCCGTAGTTCCACCGGTCCTCCCCTGCGACGATGCCTCCAGGTTATCGCTGCGCGTCGGCACTGGCCCTGGTTCACGGCGGGCCGCGGTGCTGGAGTCGGATCATGAACCTCGATCTCGGTCTGCTCGGCGCCCACCTGCGCGAGCACGAAGTGACCCCGGAAAGCGCCGCGGAAGTCGAGCGGGCCGGCTACGGCACGCTCTGGCTGGACGCCTCACCACCCGCCGACCTCGCCTTGGCCGAAGAGCTGCTCGACGCCACCACGCGGCTGGTCGTCGGCACGAGCGTGGTGAACGTGTGGACCGCCGGCGCGGAGACCGTCGCCGCGTCCTACCACCGGATCGAAGGCCGGCACCCGGGACGCTTCCTGCTGGGCGTCGGGATCGGGCACCGCGAAGTCCACACCGAGTACGCCTCGCCGTTCGACACGCTGGTGGCCTACCTGGACCGGCTCGCCGCCGCGGGTGTACCGGCCGAGCGGATCGTGATCGCCGCCCTCGGGCCGAGGATGCTGCGCCTGGCCCGCGACCGCACCGCCGGCACCATCCCGTGCATGGTCAGCCCGGAGCACACCCGCCGGGCGCGGGCGGTCCTCGGCGACGGCAAGCTGGTGCTGCCCGGCCATTTCGCCTTGGTCGAGCCCGATGCCGGAAAGGCCCGCGCGATCGCCCGGTCGGGCCCGGCCGGGGCCGCGCTGGGCGTCACCAACTACGCCGCCAACCTCCGCCGGCTGGGCTTCACCGACGACGACCTCGCCGGCACCGGCAGCGACCGCCTCACCGACGCGCTCGTCGCCCACGGCGACCCGGCGACGGTCGCGACGCGGCTGCTGGCCCACCGGGCGGCGGGCGCGGACCAGGTCGGCGTCTTCCCCCTCGGCGACGACCCGATCGCCACGCTGCGCGCGGTCGCCCACGCCGTGGGATCGGTTGACCCTCACACTGGTGTGAAGGTCATGTAATCCACCCATGGTGACCGAATTTCGTCTCGGACTGGCTTTGGACGGCGTCGGCTGGCATCCCGCGGCCTGGCAGGCGTCGGCGGTGACCGAACCGGCCGCGCTCTTCGGTGGCGAGTACTGGGCCGGCTGGGGCCGGGCCGGCGCGGAAGCCGGCATCGGCTTCATCACGCTCGAAGACGGCCTGACCGCCCAGACCGAGCAGTTCGGCGCCGCCCCCGCGGACCCGGCCGCCCGGGTCCGCGGCCGGCTGGATCCGGTGGTGACCGCCGCGGTCCTGCTGTCGGCCTCGACCGTCGGCGAGGTCGTGGTCACCCGGAACGTGACGCACACGGGCCCCTTCCCCATCGCCACCCAGCTGGCGTCCCTGGCGGCGATCGGGCCGGGCCGGGTGGCGTGGCGGCCGCAGGTGTCGGCCAACGCGCGCGACGCGGTGGTCGTCGGCGGGACACCGACGCCGGAGCTCCGGCCCGAGGACGTCCACGTCCCGGCCCGGATCGCCCGTCGCCTGCGGGATCTGTTCCGGGACGCGGAAACCCACGTGCGGACCGTGCGCGACCTCTGGTCGACGTTCCCCGCCGGCGCACTCGGTTCCGGGGACGAGTTCTGGCGACCGGACCGGATCGGCACGACCCCCGGCCCGCTGAACGTCCCGGTGTTCGCGACGCCCCCGGTCGTCACGCTCGCCCACCACGCCCTGGAGCCCTACCGGCTCGCCGCGGCGGTCGCCGACCGGGTCCTGCTCACCCCGACCGGCGACCACCCGCTTCCCCGGGTGCTGGCCGCCTTCCGGACGGTCGAAGGCCTGACCCCGGACGCCACGCCCACCGAGGCCTACGCGGACATCGCGGTGGTCCTCGGCGACACCGACGAGCACGCACACGCGAGGCTCGCCCGGCTCGACCGCGAAGCCGGCGCACCCTGGACGACCGACACGGGGATCTTCACCGGCTCCCCGGCCGGGCTCGCCGAAGTCCTGACCCGGTGGCGCGACGAGCACGGACTCGCCGGGGTCCGGCTGCGGCCGGCGGTGCTCCCCGAGGACGCCGGGCGGATCCTCCGCGACGTCGTCCCGCTGCTGGCCGGGTGATCAGACGAGAGCCGGGCGCGCCCGGTCGCGCTCGGCCCAGCGGACGACGGCCGGGACGGCGAGGCCCGTCGCCGCGAAGAGACCGCCGACGACGAGCCAGCCCGGCGTGCCCCAGGTGATGCACAGCGCGATCAGGACCGCCGGGCCGAGCGTCACGCCCAGGCCCAGCCCCATGCCGAACAACCCCTGGTACTGCCCGACCGCGTGCGGCGGCGCGAGCGTGAACGACAGCTCGAACCCGCCCGCCGCCTGCCAGATCTCGCCCACCGTGTGCACGATCACCGCGGCCAGCAGGAGCACCAGCGCGAGCCAGGTCGGCGCGCCCGCCATCGCCGCGATCGCCACGCAGGCGGCGAAGAACGCGAACCCGGCACGCCGGAACGCCACCGCGCCCGCCTTCGTCGTGTCGATCCGGCGGCTCGCGCGGACCTGGAAGAACACCACGATCACCGTGTTGACCACCATCACGCCGGAGACCGTCCAGTTCGGCGCCGTCGTCCGGGCGACCAGCCAGAGCGGGACCGCCGCCGTCAGCACGCGGTACTGGATCGCCATCACGCCGTCGAGCAGCGTCAGCACCAGGTACGGCCGGTCCCGCAGCGCCACCCAGCGCGGGCCCGTCCCGGCCGGTTTCGGGGGCACCGCCGGCAGGAACAACACGATGGCCGTGCTCGCCGCGTAGGACACCGCGCTGCCCGCGATGAGCAGCAGGTACGGGTTGCGGGTGTCCGCCGCGACGCCCCAGCCGGCCAGCAGCGCGCCGAGCGCGATGCCCAGGTTCGTCACCGACCGGAGGTAGCCGCGGAACTCCGCGGGACGGTCGCCGCCGTACTCCTGCACCAGCGGGCTGCGGGCGGCGGGCCCGGCCGTCTGGGCCGCGGCGCCGAGGCTCGCGAACACGACGAACGACCAGAACCCTTGCGCCAGGCACAGTCCCGCCATCGAGACCGCGCCGAGGACCAGCGTGAGCGCGTAGACCGTGCGGGCGCCGTGGCGGTCGGCGAGGTGCCCGAACGGGATCCCGGCCGAGAGCGACACCGCGCCGGCGACCGTCAGCCCGAGGCCGACCTGGCCGGCGGGCAGGTGGACGACGCGGGTGAAGTACAGGACGCCGGCGGTCAGGTAGACGCCGTAGCCGGTCATCGTGACCAGGGTCGCCACCGCGAGGAGCCGGGGTGGTCCGCCGCGGGGAAGGAGCGCGGGCATGGCAGGCCTTTCTCAGCGGTGGGACAGGGCGTCGGCGCGGTGCCGGCCGTCGAGGTCGCCGCGCGGCGGGGTGGCGGTCCACCGGCAGAGGGTCACGCCGAGGTTCATGCCGCCGCCGAACGCCGCCAGCAGCACGACGTCGCCGACGGACAGGGCGCCCGCGCGATGGGCGGCGTCGAGCGTGATCGGCACGGACGCCGCGCCGGTGTTGGCGAACCGGTCGACGGTCAGGTGCAGGGCGGCGTTCGGCAGGTCGAGCGCCTCGCCCAGCTCGCGCAGCATGACGCCGTTGGCCTGGTGCGGCACCAGGTGGTCGACGGCGGTGGCGGGCAGTCCGCTTTCCCGCAGTGCCTGGGAAATCGCGTCGGGAACGTGGCCGTTGACGAACTCGCGGACCCCGCGGCCGTCCATCCGGAAGAAGTGCTCGCCGTCCAGCACCGACCGCACCGACGCGGGCAGCCGGCTGCCGCCCGCGCGCACGCCGATGAGCCGGTGGGCGTCGCCGTGTCCGCGCAGCCGCGTGCCGATGACGCCCCCTCCCGCCGGTACGGGGCCGAGCACGACCGCCCCCGCACCGTCACCGAACAGGATCGAGGTCCTGCGGTCACGCACGTCCAGGATGCGGGAGTAGATGTCGGCGCCGATCACGAGCGCGCGCCCGCCGTCCCGCACGAGCCCGCGAGCCATCTCCAGCGCGTAGACGAACCCGCTGCAGACGGCGTTGACGTCGACGGCCGAAGCCGAGCGGGCGCCGATGAGGTGCTGGACCAGGCTGGCCGTGGCCGGCTGCGGGTGGTCCGGGGTGGAGGTCGCGACGACGACGTGGTCGACGTCGTCCGGGCTCAGGCCCGCGGCGAGCAGGGCGCGGTCGGCCGCGATCGCCGCGAGGTTGGAGGTGGCCTGCCCGGGTGCGGCGTGCCGGCGTTCGCGGATGCCGGTCTTGCGTTCGATCCACGCCGCGTCGACCCCGGCCGCCGGGGCGATCTCGGCGTTGGGGACGACGCGGTCGGGCAGGTAGGAGCCGGTACTGAGAATGCCGATGTCGGTCATGTCCGCGGTGTCTTCCTCTGGGGTCAGCGCAGGGCCCACAGGCCCGGCAGGCGATCGGTTGCGGACTCGGGCACGAACTTCACCGAGTCCACGAGGTCGGCGGCCAGCGCGCTCGCCGCCTCGGGGGTGTCGGCACCGACGACGACCAGGCCGACGCGGTCGCCGGACCGGGTCAGCGGCTTGATTTCGTCGCCGGGCCCGACACCGAGTTCCGCGTGCAGGACGGCCGGGTGCGCGAGAACGTCTTCCCAGCCCTCGACGGCGGCGATCCGGCCCGGCGGCGGCGTGAAGTACCGGACGGCGGCACCGCGGCTCGGTTCGAGCGGGACGTCGGTGCGCGGGCGGCCGAGCAGGTCGTCGAAGACCAGCCCGTACAGCTCGAGGCCGGGGATGGCGTGGGCGAGCATGCGGTGGATCCAGTCGCCGCCGAACCGGCCGTGCACCTCGCCGAGCACGACCCCGGCGGGGGTGAGCCACAGCTCGACGTGGAAGCCGCCGGCCCGCAGCCCGAGCGTCTTCAGCGCGCCCGTCACCTGCTCTTCGATCTCCTGCCGCCGGGCGTCCGGCAGCGGCGCGGGCAGCACGTGGCCGGTCTCGACGAAGAACGGTGGCGGCACCTTCTCCTTGGCGGTGACGGCGAGGATCTTCGGCACGCCACCGAGGAAGACGCCTTCGACGCTGAACTCCGGGCCCTCGACGAACTGCTCGACGAGGAACGGCTTCGCGTCCGGCAGCAGCGCGATCGCCGCGGGCAGCCGCGCGGGCTCGGTCACCAGGCTCACGCCGGTGCTGCCCATGGCGTCGCGCGGTTTCACGATCCACGGCCCGGCGTACTCGCCCAGGAACGCCGCCGCCTCGGCTTCGTCCGCGCACAGCCGGACGACCGGCTGCGGGAACCCGGCGGCGGCCAGTGCTTCCCGGCAGGCGTCCTTGGTCCGGACGCGGTGCAC
This sequence comes from Amycolatopsis sp. NPDC005961, assembly GCF_040629235.1. NCBI lineage: Bacteria > Bacillati > Actinomycetota > Actinomycetes > Pseudonocardiales > Pseudonocardiaceae > Amycolatopsis > Amycolatopsis sp. NPDC005961. The sequence continues at coordinate 18,152 of NZ_JBEXVF010000063.1, forward strand.
GGCATCGGGCGGGTTCCCCGCGACGCCGAGCGCTTCCGCCGTCTCGGCGACGGCGACCTGGGCCAGCTCCTGCAGCGCGTAGACGGCGTCGAAACGCTCGCCCCGCTCCCGGGCCCAGGCCGCGGACTCGCCGGGCCTGAGGACGTCCACAGTGGTCGTTTCGGTCGCCTTCGCGACCACGTCCCTGGTCGCGGCGAGCACCTCGGCGGTGTTGGTGACGTGCACGCGGAGGCCACGGGCCGCAGCCTGGGCGAGCGCCTCCGCGGCCATGTCGAGGCTGAAGGACAACGGCCGGGCACCGCCGACGAACAACAGAGTGGGTGCGTCAGACATCGGAGTCTCCTAACGGGTTCAGGGTGACGAGGACCTGGTCGGCGGTGACGCCGTCGTTCAGCGCGCAGGACAGCCGGTCGACGGTGCCGTCGAAGGGCGCGACGATGCGGTTCTCCATCTTCATCGCCTCGACGACCACCAGCAGCTCCCCCGCTTCGACCCGCGCGCCGGGCTCGCAGGCCACGCCGACCACGACCCCGGGCATCGGTGTGCGCACCGCGCCGTCGGAGGCGTCGCCGCCGCCTTCGGCGAACGTCCGGCGGGCCAGCGCGACGCGGTGGCCGTCGAGGACGATCTCGTAGCCGTCCGCGGTCGGCAAACCCGTCCAGCGGGTGGTCCCCACGGTGCCGCGGAAGAGCCCGCCGAGTACCGGTTCGGCGGACACGGTGAAGCGACGGCCGCCGGCCTCGACGTGCAGCCCGGCGCGGTCGCGGGCCACCAGCCGGGCCTCGTGGTCGCGGCCGTCGCGGCGCAGGACGATCCGCCCGAGCGGCGCGTCCGGGTCGAGGGCGGCGCGGTCGAACGCCCCGACGGTCCCGGTCCACGGCGACGCCGCGGCCGCCCGGCCCGGGACCGCCATCGCCGCCGCGCACGCGAGCGCTCGCGCGTCACGGTCGTGCGGAGCGGGCCGGGCGGTGAAGTCGTCGACGAGGTGGGTGTCCACCCGGCCCTCGGCGACCCGGGGTTCGGCCAGCAGCTCGCCGAGGAAGCCGAGGTTCGTGGTCAGGCCGACGAGCGTGGTTCCGGCGATCGCCGTGCGCAGGCGGGCGAGCGCCGCGGGCCGGTCCGCTCCGGTGGCCACCAGCTTGGCGACCATCGGGTCGTAGAACCCGGGCACGGCGCCGGACTCGTCGAACGCGGCCTCGACGCGGACGTCCCGGGGCCACCGGACGGCCTCGGCGTGCCCCGGCGCCGGCCGGAAGCCGTGCTCGGGGTCCTCGGCGTAGACGCGGCACTCGATCGCGTGCCCGGTGTCGCGGATTCGCCACTGCGGCAGCGGGAGCGGTTCGCCGTCGGCGACGCGCAGCTGCCACTCGACGAGGTCGAGCCCGGTGATCTCCTCGGTGACCGGGTGCTCCACCTGCAGGCGGGTGTTGACCTCCAGGAAGAAGAACCGGCCGTCGCCGTCGAGGATGAACTCGAACGTCCCCGCGCCGACGTAGCCCAGCGCGGACGCGCCGCGCACCGCCGCGGCCAGCAGGGCGTGGCGGGTGGTCGACGGCAGGTGCGGTGCCGGTGCCTCCTCGACGATCTTCTGGTGCCGTCGCTGCAGCGAGCACTCGCGTTCGAAGAGGTGGACGACGTTCCCGTGCCGGTCACCGAAGACCTGCACCTCGATGTGCCGCGGCGCGGCGACGTACCGCTCGGCCAGCAGCCGGCCGTCGCCGAACCCGCCCCGCCCGAGCCGGACGGCTTCCGCCACGGCGTCGGGCAGCTCGCTTTCGGCGTGGACCACGCGCATGCCCTTGCCACCGCCCCCGGCGACCGGCTTGAGGATCACCGGGTAGCCGATCCGGCGCGCGTCGGCGAGCAGGACGTCCGCCGACTCCGTCGCGTGCTCGGAGCCCGGCAGCACCGGGACCCCGGCGGCGGCCATCAGCTCCCGGGCCCGGGCCTTGTCCCCCATCGCCGCGATCGTGGCCGCGTCCGGTCCGATGTAGACGAGCCCGGCTTCGGTGACGCGGGCGGCGAACTCCGGGTTTTCGGACAGGAAGCCGTAGCCGGGGTGGACGGCGTCGCAGTCGGTCCGCAGCGCCGCGTCGATCACGGCCTCGATGTCGAGGTAGCTCTCGCGGGCCGGCGCAGGTCCGATGTGGACGGTCTCGACGGCGTCCTCGAGGTGGGCCGCCCCGGCGTCGGCGGTGGAGTGCACCGCGACGTGGTCGACGCCGAGCCGGCGGCAGGTGCGCGCGATCCGGCGGGCGATCTCCCCGCGGTTGGCGATGAGCACACGTTTCGGCATCGTCCCTCACATCCTGAAGACCCCGAAGCGGGTTTCCCGCTTCGGCGCGTCGGCGGCCATGGCCAGGCACAGCGCCAGCCAGTCGCGGGTCTCGACCGGGTCCACCACGGCGTCGACCCACAGCCGGGCCGCGTAGTACAGCGGCTGCGCCTGCCGTTCGTAGGAGGCGAGGATCGGCTCCCGGATCTCCGCCTCCTCCTCGGGCGTCAGCTCGCGGCCCTCCTTGGCCAGCTGGTCGCCACGGATGAGCGTCATCACCTTCGCCGTCTGCTCCGCACCGACCACAGTGGACCGGGCGCTCGGCCACATCGCCATCAGCTGCGAACCCATGGACCGGCCGCACATGGCGAAGTTGCCCGCGCCGTAGCTTCCGCCGATCACCAGGCTGAACTTCGGCACCTTCGCGCACGACACGGCGTTGACGAGCTTGGCGCCGTGCTTGGTGATGCCGCCGGCCTCGTACTCGGCGCCGACCATGAACCCGTTGATGTTGTGCAGGAACAGCAGCGGGATGTCCCGCTGCGCGCACACCTCGATGAAGTTCGCGGCCTTCTGCGCGCTCTCGGAGAACAGGACTCCGTCGTTGATCAGCACACCGACCGGGTAGCCGCCGACGTGCCCGGTCCCGCAGACGATCGTCGGGCCGAAGCGGGCGCGGTACTCGGTGAACTCGCTCTCGTCGAGCAGCCGCGCGAGGATCTCCCGCGCCGGGATGTGCTCCTTCAGGCCGGCGCTCACGACGCCGGGCAGCTCGGCGGGGTCGTACTTCGGCGGACGCGGTGTCCTGGCCGGCGGTGACAGCCGTGGCCGGGAGCTGCGGGCCGCCAGGTCACGCAGGATCTGGAGAGCGTGGTCGTCGGTCTCGGCGAGGTGGTCGGCGACCCCGGTGACGCGGGTGTGCAGATCGGCGCCGCCGAGCGTTTCCGCGTCGACGACCTCGCCGGTGGCCGCGCGCACCAGCTGCGGGCCCCCGAGGAACACCGTGCCGGTGCCCCGGACCATCACCGTCTCGTCGCACATCGCCGGGATGTACGCGCCACCCGCGGTGCAGGAGCCCAGCACGCCGGCCAGCTGCGGCAGCCCCTCGGCGGACATCTCCGCGATGTTGCGGAAGATGCGCCCGAGGTGGTCCTCGTCGGGGAACAGATCTTCCTGCAAGGGCAGGAAGACACCGCCCGAGTCGACCAGGTAGATGCAGCCCAGGCCGTTCTCCCTGGCGATCTTCTGGCCGCGCAGGTGCTTGCGGACGCCGAGCGGGAAGTACGTCCCGCCCTTCACGGTGGCGTCGTTGGCGAAGACCATGAACGGCCGTCCGGCGACGATCCCGACCCCGGTGACCAGCGCGGCCGACGGCACCGGCTCGTCGTAGACGTCGTGGGCGGCGAGCTGGCCGACCTCCAGCAACGGCGTCCCCGGGTCGAGCAACCGGGCGACGCGCTGACGGGCGGTCAGCTTGCCGCGCGCGGCGTGCTTGCGGTGGGCCTTTTCGGTGCCCCCGGCGAGCGCGGCGGCCCGGGCCCGGGCGATGACCTCGCGGTTGACCTCGAAGTCCTCGGCGTTGCGACGGAAGCCCTCCGACGCGACGTCGATGTGCGAACGCAGCGCCGTCACGCCTCCCCCAGCGAACCCAGCAGGCCGGCGAACCGCTCGATCTCGGCCGTGGTCATGCTGGCGCGCAGCATGATCCGCAGGCCCGCCTTGCCGCGGCCGATGATCGGGAAGAAGATCGGCGAGACGTAGAAACCGTTGCGGAACAGGTCTTGCGCGAGCCGGACGGTCGCGTCCTCCGACCCGACCCGCACGAACCGGATCGGCAGCCCGTCGCCGCGTTCGCCGGTCTCCACCAGGCGGTCGAAGAGCGCGATGTTGTCCTGCAGCCGCTGCTGCAACGCGGTCAGCTCGTCGGTGCGGTGCAGCTCCGCGGACGCGAGCAGGCCACCGAGGCCCGCGGTGTTGATCCGCTGCGACCACATCAGCGGGCCACCGTTGCGCTGCGCGGTGTCCAGCCGCCACTGGGATCCCCGCTTGCCGAGGAAGATCGCGCCGCCGGACGCGCCGAAGCCCTTGTTGAGCGAGGTGATGATGATCGTGCGGTCGTTGATCTGGCCCAGCTCCTCCAGCACGACGCCGCGGCCGCGGTGGCCGACCGTCGAGATGCCGTGCGCCTCGTCGAACACGAGGAACAGGCCGTACTTGTCCTGCAGGGCCAGGAGTTCCTTGACCGGCGCCTGTCCCCCGGTGCTGTAGACGCCGTCGGCGACGTAGGCGACCCGCTTGTGCCGCTTGCACAGCTCCTCGAGCGCCTCGACGTCGTTGTGCGGCACGACCGCGACCTCGGTTTCGTCGGCGACGCTCGGCTTCATCGCGTTGAGGCAGAAGTGGGCGTTCTTGTCGAACACCATCAGCGGCGGCTCGCCGTCGGTGAAGATTCCGGAGGCGACCAGCGGCAGGGCCGCCCACGCGGCTGCGGCACACGAGTTGAGCGTCACGGCTTCAACGTCGAACAGCTCCGAGAGCGCTGCCTCGGCGTCCCTGAGCGCCCCGAAGCGGACCCGCATCCGGGAGGTCGACGTGTTGAGCGCGCCTTCGGCGAGGACGGCGTCGGCGGCGGCTCGCACCAGCTTCGGGTGCGTGTCGAGGCCGAGGTAGGAGTAGGAGGACATGTTGACGAACTCGTGGCCGTCGTCGAGCGCGCGGTGACGGCCGTCGCCGAGGCCGGCCACGACGACGTCGAACAGCCCGGCCTTGTCGGTGACGTCCCAGAAGTCGTCGCTGATCCGGGCGGACTTCTTGATGTTCAGGAACGAGTGCACGGTTTCTCCTCGGTTCAGTACGTGTGGAAGCCGCGGCCGGTCTTGCGGCCGAGGTGGCCGGCTTCGACCAGCCGGGACAGCGACGGCGGGGCGGCGTAGAGGGGCTGCTTGAACTCCTCGTGCAGCGCGGCCGCGATGGCGGCGACGACGTCGAGGCCGATGAGGTCGGCCAGCTTCAGCGGGCCCATCGGGTGCGCGCAGCCCAGTTCCATGGCGCGGTCGACGTCCTCGGCCGGGCAGTACCCGGTGTCGACCATGCGGATCGCCGCGAGCAGGTACGGGATCAGCAGGGCGTTGACGACGAAGCCGCTCTGGTCGGCGACGGTGATCGGCTGCCGGTCCAGCGTGTGTTCGGCGAACGCGGTCACGCGCTCGGTCACGGCCGCCGCGGTCGGCAGGGCGGGGACGACCTCGACGAGCTTCAGCGCGGTGACGGGGTTGAAGAAGTGCAGGCCCAGCACGCGTTCCGGCCGGCCGGTCGCGGCGGCGAGCCGAGTGATCGCGATCGCCGAGGTCGTGCTGGCGAGGATCGTGTCGTCGCCGGCGATCTTGTCCAGGGTGGCGAAGAGGCCGAGCTTGAGCTGCTCGTCCTCCGGGATCGCCTCGATGACCAGCTGCCGGTCGCCGAGGTCGGCCAGGTCCGTGCCGACGCTGATCCGGGCCAGTGCCGCGTCGCGTTCCCCGGCCGTGAGCTTGCCCTTTTCGACGCGGCGGCTCAGCGACGCCGCGATCCGCGCCGGGGCCGACACCAGGGACGACTCCCGGGACACCGCCAGCCGGACGTCGAGTCCCCTGGTCGCGCAGAGCTCCGCGATCCCGGCGCCCATCGTGCCCGAGCCGACCACGCCGACCCGGGTGATTCCGTTCGCACCCACTTGCTTTCCCCGCATTCTGCCGAGCCGCCGCATTCGGGGCGGCGCGTGAAGGAGCTGTCCTGTTCAGAACGAAATGCCCGATCGTTCTCACGAAAGGGCCTGATCCGGCCGCGCCGGAACCAGTCCACGCCGATGTCCGGCCGCGGTTCGCCCGCACCGAATTCAGCCGTGGTTCCCCAGTGCCCCGGTTCACTTCACCCCAGCCGTGGCGTTCGCCAGTCTGCCCATGCCGGACGCCGCGGCGCTATGGGGGTGACTCCCCCAAGTTTTTCGCCGGCTTCGCGAATTCCTCACGAACAGGCGAATCCTGCCTGTTCAGCTCCTCGGCGCCAGTGGCCTGAACCTTTCCCTGCGCTCTTGGTCACGCCGCCGGCGTGGGACGCGGGCCGCCCGGTGCGTGTCAACCTCCGAACGGACCATTCGCCGGGATCGCCCTTCCTCCCGCCCGAGCGGGAAACCTGGGGGAACCTGCCCCACCACCCACCGAAAGGCCGGCGGGTATCGCCGCGGTGAATTCCAGCATTCGGTCCCGGTTGGCGTTGTCCGGGTGGTCGTGTATCCCATAACGGGGGGCCGGATACCTGGGGGAACCATTCGATGCGTGAATACGATTATTCCGATGATCATGCCTTTTTCCCGGCATGCTGATCCGCTCGCCGGAGCTGGTCGGCCGGGACGAGGAGCTGCGGGAGCTGACCACGGCCTTCGACGACGCGCTGGCCGGGCGCGGCGGCGCCGTCTTCCTCGCCGGGGAAAGCGGGATCGGCAAGTCCCGGCTGGCCCGTGAGGTGGCGGCACGGGCGGCCGGCCGGGGCGCGCGGGTGCTGCGCGGGCAGGGCAGCTCGGTCGGGCCGGTGGTGCCGTTCCGGCCGCTGGCCGAAGCGCTGTTCTCCCTGACCCGGGACACCGAGCCGGTCGACGTCGGCGAGCTCGGGCCCTACCTGCCGGCGCTGGGTGTGCTCGTGCCCGACTGGCGCGGGGTCCCGGACGACGACCCGGCACCGCCGCTGCTGGTCGTCGCCGAGGCGGTGCTGCGGCTGCTGGCCGTGGTCGGCCGGGCCGGCGGCTGCGTGCTGGTCCTCGACGACCTGCACGACACCGACGCCGAAACGCTGTTCGTGCTGGAGTACCTGGTCAACAACCTGGAGTCCGTGCGCGTGCTGCTGATCGGCACGCTCCGCGCCGACCCGTCCGCCGCCCGGGACATCGCCCGGTCCGCCGCGCGCCGAGGCGTCTGCGCCCTGCGCACGCTGCCGCGGCTCGGCCCCGCCGCGGTGCACGACGTCGTCGCGGCGTGCCTCGGGACGGACCGCGCGCGGGTCCCGGCCGAGACGGCCGCCCACCTGTGGCAGCTCAGCACCGGGATCCCGTTCCTCGTCGAAGAACTGCTGCACGAGCTGGTCCACGACCGGCTGCTGACCGAGCACCCCGGCGGCTGGCAGCTGGCGGACACCGGGACCGTGCCCGCGGCGCTGGCCGGCAGCGTCGCCACCCGGATGGCCCGGCTCGGGTCCGAAGGAGCCGGCCTGCTGGCCGTCGCGGCGGTCCTCGGCCGGCGGTTCGCCGCGCCGGTGGTGCAACGGGCCGCCGGGGCCGACGACCGCACGGTCGCGGTGTTCCTCGACGCGGCGGCCGACGCGCAGCTCGTCGAGCCGGACCCGGCGGCGCTCGGCTGGTACGTCTTCGGCCACCCGCTGACGGCCGAAGCGGTGCTCACGCAGCTGAGCCCGACGCGGCGCGCGGAGCTCGCCCGGCTGGCCGCCGACGCCATCGAGCTCCTGTACCTCGGCCTGCCCGGTGACTGGTGCGCCCGGGTCGCCGAGCTGCGGCAGCTCGCGGGCGACCGGGCCACGGCCGGCCGGCTGTTCGCCACCGCCGGGCAACGAGCGCTGGAGACGGCGGCGACCGGCACGGCGATCGCGCTGCTCGATCGCGCCGACGCCCTGCTGACCGACAGCCCGGACCTGCCGTTGCGCGGCACCGTCCTGGAGTCGCTGGTCCATGCCCTCGGCGAGACCGGACAGGTCGACCGCGCGTTCTCGCTGACGGCCCGGTTCTCCGAGATCGGGCTGTTCGACCGGGCCGTCGCGCTGCACGCGCGGCTGGCCTGGGCCGCCTGCCTGGCCGGCCGGATCGACGACGGGCTCGCCCAGGTGACGGCGGTGCGCGCCCGCCACGGCATCCCGGATCGCCGGCCCGCGGCACCCGGCGACCACGAGCCGGCCGGCCCGGACCGGCACGGCGCGGTGGCCGTCGCCCGGCACACCCGCGGTGGCACCGCTTCCGACCGGCACCGCGCGGCGATCGACGCCGTGCAGGCCCTGCTGCTCCTCGAACTCCCGGGCCGGGCCACCGAAGCCGGGCGGCTCGCCGCCGTCGCGCTGGACCAGGCCGAGCGGCACGACGATCCGGTCGCCGTCTGCCAGGCGTTGCTGGTGCTGGGAGTTCTGGCGTGTGAACCGGATCCGGCGCGAGCACGCGGGTATCTCGAACGGGCCCGGCAGCTGACCGAAGCGCGCCGGATGCCGCTCTGGCGCACGCACGTCCTGCTGCGGCTCGGCGAGCTCTCCGCGCTGACCGACGGCGACACCGGCGGCCTCGTGCCGGTTCGCCGGCAGGCCGAGGACAGCGGCGCGGTCGTCGCGGCCCATTCGGCCGAGGTGGCGGTCGTCCTGCACGGGCTGGTGCTGGGGGGTGACTACCGGGCGGCGGCCCAGCGGCTCGCGGAGGTGACGACGGCCGCCGCGCACCTCCCGTCCGTCGTCCGGCGGACCCACGCGGTCCGTGCCGTCCTCGCCGCCCACCAGGCGGACCGGACGGCCATGGCGGAAGCCATCGGCGCGTTGCGCTCCGCCGGCGGCGACCACCCGGACCTCGCCCTGTGCCAGGGCCTGGCCCAGGCGTTCTGCGCGTTGCTGGAGGAAGACCGCGACCGCGCCCGGCGCGACCTGAAGCTCGTCCGCACCCACGACACCGGCGGCTCACCGCTGTCCGGGCAGCACGGGCTCGCGATCCTGCTCGACGTCCTCGCCGGGGAGGAGGAGCCGGACACCGCACCCGCGAGCCGGCTGCGCTGGAACCGCCAGTTCACCGCGCTGGCCCGGGCGGTCGCGCGCGGCCGCCGGGGTGATGCCGCCGGGGCGGGAGCCGCGGTGCGGGAAGCGCAGGAGGCGGCGCGCCCCTACCCGATGGCCGGCCACCTCGGCGCCCGGCTCGTGGCCGAGGCCGCCCTCGCCGACGGGTGGGGTGACCCCGTCCCGTGGCTGAGGGCGGCCGAGGAGTACTTCCACGATGCCGCCGTCCCGGCGACCGCCGGGGCGTGCCGCGCTCTGCTGCGGCGAGCCGGGGAGTCCGTCCGCCAGCGACGGCCGGGCCTCCACCGGCTCCCCCGCGAGCTGCGCGACGCCGGCGTGACGGTGCGCGAGTACGACGTGTTCCGCCTCCTCGCGCACCGGCTCGGCAACACCGACATCGCCCGGCGCCTGCTGATTTCCCCCAAGACGGTGGAGAAGCACGTCGCCAGCCTGATGACGAAGACGAAGCTGCGCGACCGCGTGACGCTGTTCGACTACGCCGCGACGATCAGCCGCTGAGGGCCCCGCTCACTTGCGGGGCAGTCCCCGCGGGTTGACCTCGGAGGCCGGCAGTGCTTCCGACCCTAGATTCCAGCGTTTGAGCACCTCGGCGTACTGGCCGTTCTTGATCACCGTGTCCAGCGCCCGCTGCAGGGACGTCACCAGGCCGTCGTCCTTCTTGGTCATGGCCGCGATGTCCGCCGGGATCGTGCCACCGCCGGACACCGTGCCGACGATCTTCGTCTTGCCCTCGACGGCCACGTGGTAGGCCGAGGTCGGGTTGGGGCCGACGTAGGCGTCGATCCGGCCGGACTGCAGCGCCAGGTAGTAGTCCGAAGTCGCCTGGTAGTACTGGAACTTCACCGGGGCCAGGCCGGCCGTCTTGTTCTGCTGGTCCCACCGCAGCAGGATCTGCTCCTGGTTCGTCCCGGCACCGACGCCGACGGTCAGCCCCGCGATGTCCTTCGCGTCCTTCACCACGACGTTCTTCTCGTTCTTGACCTCGAACGCGATGGTGTCCTTGCGGTAGGTCGCGAAGTCGTACTTGTCCTTGCGCTCCTCGGTCACCGTGATGTTCGAGAAGCCGACGTCGAACTGCCGGTTCTCCACCGACAGGAACAAGTTCTCCCACGACGAGGCCCGCAGTTCGAGCTTCAGGCCGAGCACGTCGGCGACCAGCTGCGCGAGGTCGGGCTCGACGCCGATGACCGTCTTGTCGTCGTCCGCCCGGAACGACAGCGGCGGGGTGCCGTTGCCGGTGGTCCCGACGACGAGCGTGCCGCGGGCGCGGATGCCGGCGGGCACGAGCGCGGCGATCGCGTCGACCTTCTGCGCCCGGACGCGGTTCTGGTTCGCGGTGATGTTCACCCCGCCCGGCTGGTCCGCGGGCGCGGTGGTCGCGGCTTCCGGGCTGCCGCACGCGGCGAGCGCGAACACCGAAGCGAGCAGGAGCGTTCTCAGTTTCATCATTCTCCTCAAAGGACTTTGTCGACGAACGCCCGGGTGCGGGCGTGCCGGGGGTTGTCCAGCACTTCGGCGGGCGGGCCCTGTTCGACCACCCGCCCTTCGTCGAGGAACACGACGGTGTCGGCGACCTCGCGGGCGAAGCCCAGCTCGTGGGTGACGACGACCATCGTCGTCCCCGCCCGGGCCAGGTCCCGGATCACGGCCAGGACCTCACCGACCAGCTCGGGGTCCAGCGCCGAGGTGGGTTCGTCGAAGAGCAGGACGTCCGGCGCCAGCGCCAGTGCCCGCGCGATCGCGACCCGCTGCTGCTGTCCCCCGGACAGCCGTCGCGGGTATTCGGACACCTTGTCCTCGAGCCCGACCCTGGCGAGCAGCTCGCGTGCCTCGGTCTCGACTTCACCACGCGGACGGCGCTGGGCGGAGATCGGTGCCTCGACGACGTTTTCCAGCACGGTCAGGTGCCCGAACAGGTTGAAGTTCTGGAAGACGAACCCGATCTTCGTACGCTGCTTAAGGATTTCGCGTTCCTTGAGCTCGTGCAGGCGATCGCCCGCGCGCCGGTAGCCCATCAGCTCGCCGCCGACGCTGATGAAGCCGCGGTCGGCGCGTTCGAGGTGGTTGATCAGCCGCAGCAGCGTCGACTTCCCCGAGCCGGACGGTCCCAGGAGGACGGTGACCTCTCCCCGCCGCACCTGGAGGTCGACGCCGTCGAGGACGGTCAGCGCACCGAAGCTCTTGTGGACCCGCCGGACGTCCACCATGTATTCCGCGGTCATCGCCGCCTCCCGGCGCCGCGCAAGCGCTGCAACGGTGTCGGTGGCAGCGTGCGCTGGGTGCCGCGGCCGAAGTGGCGTTCGACGTAGTACTGGGCGATCGACAGCACCGTGGTCAGCGCGAGGTACCAGGCGGTGGCCACGAGCAGCAGCGGGATCACCCGGCCGCTGCGCGTGTAGATCACCTGGACCTGGTAGAAGAGCTCGGGCAGCGCCATCACGTAGACCTGCGACGTCGCCTTCAGCAGGCCCACGATCTCGTTGGCCGCGGTCGGCACGATCGTCCGCATCGCCTGGGGCAGCACGATCCTGCGGAACTGCCGGCCGGCCGGGATGCCGAGCGCCGCCGCGGCTTCGCGCTGCCCGGCGTCCACCGCCAGGAACCCGGCGCGCACGATCTCCGCCGCGTAGGCGCCTTGGTGCAGGGCGAGCCCGAGGCCGGCGGCGAGGAACGGCGGGATGAGGCTCATCGTGCCGACCGACACGAACGACGGCCCGAACGGGACGCCGAAGGAGATCTCGTTGTACAGGATCGCGAGGTTGTACCAGAACAGCAGCTGCAGAATGAGCGGGACCGACCGGAAGATCCAGGTGTAGGTCCAGCTGACCGCGCGAAGCAGCGGATTCCGGGAAATCCGCATCAACGCCAGCACCGTGCCCAGCAGGAATCCGGCGACCACGCCGAACAACGTCAGCTCCAGTGTCAGCGCGACCGCTTCCAAGATCGATTTCTGGAAGACGAACCGGGCGAACGTCGGCCAGTCGAACGCCTTGTTGGTCACCAGCGCGTGCCCCGCCATCGCGACGAGGACGGCCACGACGCCGGCGGCCACCCAGGTCATCGGGTGCCGCGCGGGCACGATCTCGAGCGACTCTTCCGGCGCGGCGGCGGCCGCCGGCCGGGTCCCGAGGTCGCTGGTCATCTCGTCCCCACGGAGACCGGGAGCGCTTTGGAGAACCGCAGGCGCGTGGCCGGAACCGCATCGACGTCGAAGTGCGGCGTGTACCCGGTGGCCAGGTAGAGTCCGCGTGCCTCCGGCTGGTTCGGGCCGGTCGTCAGGTGGATCCGGGTGTACCCGCGGTCGGTGGCCTCGGCCTCCAGCTCGGCGACGACACGACGGGCGAGCCCGCGGCCCCGGTGTGCGCGGTGGGTCCAGATCCGCTTGAGCTCGGCGGTTTCGTCGTCGTACCGCTGGAAGGCACCACCCGCGACGGCCTGGCCGCCGTCGACGAGCAGCAGCAGCCCGCCTTCCGGGGGCGCGAACCGCGCCGCGGGGTATTCGCGGAGTTCGAAGTGAACATCGGTGAGAACGCGGTGGTAGCGCGTCGAATATTCGCGGGCCAGGTCGGCGAGCAATGGCCGGACCCGCGGATCAGACTGGGCGACCCAGACGGATTCGGGCATGAGGGTACCTGCTCCGGAAAGAACGGGGAAAGAAAAGCGTCCGGGACGCTTTCCGCTGACGCCACAAACCTTAGGAACCCGGACCGGGCCGGTCAACGAGACGTCGCGGGGTTCCAGATCCTGGACCTCGGCTCGGCACGAGGCGCCGGGAGGTACGCGTCGGCGGTAAGACTTCCGGGACGCCACCGCCCGGCGCTACCCCCACGAACGCACGACCTCGCGCGAGACGACCAGGGCCGCGCTCAGCGCAGCTGCCGCCAGGCTTCGCGGCGCCGGCGCTGGGCGTCGGGATCCGCGACCGGTGCCGCCGACAGCAGGCGGCGGGTGTACGGGTGGGCCGGGGCGGTCAGCACCTCCTTCGCCGGGCCTTGCTCGACCACGTGGCCGCGGTGCATCACCGCGACCCGGCCGGCGAGCTGCTCGACCACCGCGAGGTCGTGGCTGATGAACAAGCACGCGAACCCGAACTCCCGCTGCAGCTCGCGCAGCAGGTCGAGGATCCGGGCCTGGATGGTGACGTCGAGCGCGCTCGTCGGCTCGTCGGCGACGAGCAGGTCCGGGCGCAGGGCCAGCGCCCGGGCGATGCAGGCGCGCTGGCGCTGGCCGCCCGACAGCTCGTGCGGGTAGCGGCCCCCCAGTGACGGCGACAGCTGCACCGACTCCAGGAGCCCGCCGACCCGGCTGTCCACTTCGGACGGCCGGACCGCCCGGTGCAGCCGCAGCGGGGTCGCGACGCTCTCCCCCACCGTCGTGCGCGGGTTGAGCGAGGACAACGGGTCCTGGAACACGACACCGATGCGCCGCCGAAGTGCCTTCGCCGCCCGCCCGCGCACGCGCGTGATGGCCGCGTCGCCGATGTGCACCGACCCCGCCGTGGGGGCGAGCAAGCCGGTGACCGCGCGGGCCACGGTGCTCTTGCCGGACCCGGACTCCCCGACGAGGCCGAGGATCTCCCCCGGCTCGACGTGCAGGCTCACGCCGTCCGCGGCGTGGACGGCGTGCGCCCGGAACCGGCCGCGGTAGGTGACCGAAAGGTTCTCGACCCGCAGCAGCGGCGCCTCCGCCGGGACGTCCGGTACCGAGCCGGTCGCCGGGTGCGCCACCGCGGCCACGTGCCCCGGGGACACCTCGACGTCGGCGGCGAGGGCCCGTTCCAGCCCGGTCGTGGCGGCCGCGCTCAGCGAGACCACCGAACCGAGCAGCCGGCGCGTGTAGTCCTCGGCGGGTGCGGCGAACACGGTCCGGACGTCGTCCTGCTCGACGACGCGGCCGTCGTGCATCACCACCACGCGGTCGGCGAGGTCGGCGACCACGCCCATGTCGTGCGTGATCAGCAGGATCGCCGTGCCCAGCCGCGCCCGCAGGTCCCGCAGCAGCTCGAGGATCTCCGCCTGCACGGTGACGTCCAGCGCGGTGGTCGGCTCGTCGGCGATCAGCAGCTTCGGCTCGTTCGCGACCGCCATCGCGATCACCACGCGCTGCAGCTGCCCGCCGGACAGCTCGTGCGGGTAGGACCGGAACCGCTCACGCGGGTCCGGCAGCCCGACCAGGCCGAGCAGCTCGATCGCCCGCTCCCGGGCGGCGGCGGCCGCGAGCGTCCGGTGCGTGCGGATGGTCTCGACGAGCTGGTCGCCGATGGTGAACACGGGGTTCAGCGCGCTCATCGGCTCCTGGAACACCATGCCGACGTCGCCGCCGCGGACCGCCCGCAGCTCGGCGGGGGTCATCGCGTAGAGGTCCCGCCCGGCCAGCTCCGCGCGCCCGGACACCTTCGCCGTGGGCGGGAGCAGGCCGAGCAGGGACATCGCGGTGACCGTCTTGCCGGAGCCGGACTCCCCGACCACCGCGACGACTTCGCCCGCGCGGACCTCGTAGCCGACCCCGCGGACGGCTTCGACGTCCCCGAACGAGACCGTCACGTCGTGCAGCCGCAGGAGCCCGGCTCCGGTCACTGGACGATCCCCAGCTTGCGGTAGTCGACGTAGGCCGGGAACCGCCCGATCTGGACGTCACCGACCTGCGACCCGTGCAGGAACGAGTTGCGCGTGTAGATCAGCGGCACGACCGGCGAGTCGGCGAGGATCTTCTTGTCCAGCGCCGCCCACTTCCTGCCCGCCTCGGCCGGGTCCACAGTGGCCTGTGCCTCCCCGATCAGCCTGTCGACCTCGGGGTTGCTGTAGCGGGACTCGTTGTACCCGCCGTTGCCGATCTCGGTGGACTGGAACAGCGGCTGGATGTTCGCGTTGGCCGACGGGATGTCCGGCTGCCACGAGGTGAGCGTCAGGTCGAAGTCCGACAGGCCCTTGGTGTCCACTTCGGACGTGTAGGTGTCCTCGTCGAGCGGCTTGATCGTGACCTTGATGTTCGCCCGGGCCAGCGAAGCCTGGATCGCCGCCGCCTTCTCCGGGAAGCCCCGCTCGTTGTGGGTGGCCAGGACCAGGCCGTCGAGCCCGTTCGGGAAGCCCGCCTCGGCCAGCAGCTGCTTGGCCTTCGCGACGTCGCCGGAGGGCGGCGCCGGGTACAGGTCGTACTGCTCGCGGCCCTGCAGGCCGGGCGTGATCAGCGTGGTGGCGACGTCACCGGCCAGCTGGGCGCTGCCCGCGCTGGCCACCTGGAACGCGGCCTTGTCGACGGCGTACTGGAAGGCCTGGCGCACCTTGGGGTTGGTCAGGTTTCCGCGCTGGGTGTTCAGCGAAAGGTAGGCCAGCGCCCCGGATTCCGACGTCACCAGCCGCGACTTCGCCGAGGCGTTGCCCTGGATCTGCGCCAGCTGGGCGGGCGAGGCGAACGACATGCCGAACGCGGTGCGGTCGGCACCGCTGTCGTCGACCAGGCGCTTGGAGATGACGCTCGTGTCCTGGCCGAGCTGGAACTCGATGGTGTCCGGGTTGGCGAGGCGCGTCTTGTCCTCGTCCCGGCTCCAGTTGGGGTTGCGCACGAGCTTCGCCGACTTGCCGCGCTCGTAGCTCTGCAGCTGGTACGGGCCGGACGCGACCGGGTGGTCGTTGTAGTTCGCCTCGGCGCCCTTGCCCTTGGGCACCGGCGAGAACGCCGGGGTGCTGGCGACCCAGTTGAAGTCACCGTAGGCGCGGGCGAGGTGGAAGACGATCGTCTGGGGGTCGGGCGTCTGGATCGTGTCCAGCTCCTTGCCGCCGTCGAACGGGCCCTTGTACGCGAGGCCCGGCGAGAGGAGGTCCTTGTGGTAGGCCAGGCCGCCGGAGAACGCGGGCGCGAACGAGCGCTCCAGGCCCCACTTCACGTCCGCGCTCGTGATCGGCGTGCCGTCGGCGTACTCGAGGTTGTCCTTGAGCGTGAACGTCCACGTCTTGCCGCCGTCGGTGGGCTTCCCGGTGTCGGTGGCCAGGTCCGGCACGATCGTGGTGTCCTTGCCCGGCGCGACGTCCCACGACGTCAGCCGCCGGTGGATCAGGCCCAGGGTGGTGACGACGAGGTTCGAGCTCTTCGCCGGGTCCCAGGTGATCGACGGCGCGTCGTTGAGCAGGACGAGGTTCCCGCCCGGCTTGACGGCACCGCCCGACCCGGCCGGTGTGTCGTTGGCCCCGCACGCCGTCAGCAGCGTGACGGCGGCCAGCACCCCCGCGGCGAACCGCAGCTGTTTCATCGTTTCCCCTTCAGACGAGGCGCGCACGCGGATCGAGCGCGCCGTAGCAGAGATCGACCAGGAAGTTGAGCAGCGTGACCAACAGCGCCGAGAACAGCGTCACGCCCAGCAGCACCGGCAGGTTGAGCGACGCGATCGCGTCGACGAGCAGCCGGCCCACCCCGGCCATGCCGAAGATCCGCTCGGTGATCACCGTGCCGGCCAGCAGGCCGCCGAGATCGACGCCGAACACGGTGATCACCGGCAGCAGGACGTTGCGCAAGGCGTGGCGCCCCACCACCTTCCGCTCGGTGAGGCCCTTGGCCCGCGCGGTGCGGATGTAGTCCTCGCCGAGGGTTTCCAGCATCTGGCCGCGGGTCAGCCGCGCGTAGATCGCCGCGTGCAGGAACGCCAGGACGAACCACGGCAGCACCAGGTGCCACGCCCACTGCGCGGGATCTTCGGTCAGCGGCACGTACCCGTTCTTCGGGACGACGTCGAGGGCGAACGCGAAGATCGTGATCCCGATCATCCCGGCCAGGTACGCGGGCATGGACACCCCGGCCATCGCGGCGGCCATGGTGATCCGGTCGACGGCCGTGCCGCGGCGCAGCGCGGAGAGCACGCCGAGCCCGACGCCGGCGACGATCCAGATCGCGGCCGCGCCCAGCGCGACCGAGAAGCTGACGCCGACGCGGTCGCCGATTTCGCTCAGCACGTCGACGTTGTTCTGGAAGTCGTAGCCGAAACACGGTGCGGCGCAGTGGATCGCGGCCGTGCCGGTGCCGAACGTGCGACCGCCGAAGATCCCGCCGAGGAAGTCGAAGAACTGCTGGTACCACGGCACGTCGTAGCCCATGAACTCCCGCGCCAGCGCGAGGCTCTCCGGCGAGCACGGGCGGCCGCAGGCCATCCGCGCCGGGTCGGCGGGCAGGACGTAGAAGACCACGAACGTCACGAAGGCGACCACGAGCAGGACCAGCAGCATCCCGGCGAAGCGGGTGCCGACGAAGCGGGCGGTGCGCATCAGGCGGCACCCCCGGACCGCGGGTCGAGCGCGTCGCGGATCGCGTCGCCGACGACGTTGAAGGCCAGGGTGACCAGGAACAGCAACGCCCCGGGGAAGACCAGGTACATCGGGTCCGTCTCGAAGAAGTCGATGGCCGCGCTGATCGTGCGGCCCCAGCTGGGTGTCGGCGGCAGGACGCCGACACCGAGGAACGACAGCGCGGCCTCGCTGCCGATCATGGACGGGATGGACAGGCTGGCCACGACGATGATCGGCGCCCACAGGTTCGGCAGCAGCTCCTTGGTGAAGACGTGCCAGGGGCCACCGCCGATGACCCGGGCGGCGGCGACGAAGTCGCGCTTGGCCAGCGTCAGGGCCTGCGCCCGCACGATGCGGGCGACGCGCGGCCAGCCGAAGAGCCCGAGGACGACGATCAGCGTGACCTGCCGCGGGAAGTCCACCGGCAGCACCGCGCCGAGCGCGATCATGAAGATCAGGTAGGGGAACCCGAGAATGACGTCGGCGGTCCAGGTGACCACCCGGTCCCACCAGCCGCCGAGGTAGCCGGCGCTGACGCCGATCACGACGCCGAGCGCGGTGGCCAGCACGGTGGCACCGAGCCCGACCAGCAGGGACGTCCGGGCGCCCTGGGCGACGAGCGCGAAGAGGTCGACACCGGTCAGCGGCTCGACGCCGAACCAGTGCGCGCCGCTCACCCCGCCGAGCGTTCCCGCGGGCAGGCCGGCCGGGCCCAGCGTGTGGATGTCCGGGGTGAGGCTCTGCCCCTCCACGAGCACGAAGAGGTCGGCTCCGGCGGCGAGGAGCACGATCAGAACGGCCAGCAGCGCGCACAGCGACGTCCACCGCCCGGACCGGACGGCGCGCCAGACGGCGGCGGGCAGCGAGCGCGCCGCGAGTGGCGGGAGGGAGGGGGCGGACACAGCACCTCAAGGTTCAGCCGATCGAGTGACGATCGGACCTTAGGGAGTTTTTCCGGTGATTCCTCCACCGTCCCATCATGTGGGCGGCAAGTCACGGCCCTCTTGCCGGAAATGGCCCGGAATAGGGACGATGATCCGGTTTCACCGACGCTGTTTCCACGTTTTGGACGCTAGGGTAGGCCCGTTCACCCCGGACGCCATCAGGTCAGGCCGCGGCGAGGGCCATGATCCGGCGGATGCGCTCGCGCAGCAGTGCGTGCGTCCGGTCGTGGTGGTTGCGGGGGTGCCAGGCCATGCCGATCACCACGTCCGGCAACACCACGGGGATCGGGAACGTCCGCAGTCCCAGCGTGTCCAGCATCGAGCGGCCCAGCCTGGGGGGCGTGACGCAGACGACGTCGGTTTCGCGCGCCAGGTAGAGCGCGCCCGCGAAGCTCGGCAGCACGGCGATCACCCGGCGGCTCAGGCCCAGCTCGGCGAGGCGCTCGTCGATCGGGCCGTGCGCCCGGCCCCGGCGCGAGACGGCGATGTGGTCGGCCGCGGCGAACCTCCTCGGCGTCACGGTCTTCACCTTCGCCAGCGGGTGCTCCGGCCGGATCGCGCCGACCAGCGTCTCGGTGACGAGCGTTTCCGAGCGGATCTCCGGGTCACCCGGGCGCAGCGTCCCGATTTCCAGGTCCACGAGGCCTTCGCGCAGCGCCGGGGTGTCCTCGAGGTTTTCCGGCCGCAGCCGCAGGGAGATCCCCGGCGCCTGGCCGCGCAGGTCGTCGATGAGGGACGGGATGAACGTCGTGGACAACATGTCGGTGACCTGCAGGTCGAACGTGCGCACCGCCGTGCGCGGGTCGGCGGCGGTCGACGGGGTGAACAGCGCGCGGGCGCGGGCGGCGACCGCGTGCACCTCACCGCGCAGCTCCAGCGCCCGGGGCGTCGGCACGAGATCGCGCCCGGCCCGGACGAGCAGCGGATCGTCGAACGCGCGCCGCAGCCGGGCGAGCGTGCGGCTCATCGCGGGTGCGGAGGTGTGCAGGCGCGCCGCCGCCTTCGTCACGCTGCTCTCGGTGAGCAGCGCGTCCAGCGCCTCGATGAGGTTCAGATCGTGGTCCACCCACCGATTATCACACGCGGAATGAGTCCGTACCAACGTTGCACTGGAGTTAACCGGCTGGCGTCCCTAGCGTCGAGTCCAGACGACGAAGGAGGACGCCGATGCGAGCTGTGGTGGCCGGTGGCGGGATCGTGGGGCTGACGAGCGGTCTCGCCTTGCGCCGCAAGGGAATCGACGTGGTGGTGTACGAGCGGGCGCCGGAGATCCGCGCGGCCGGGGCGGGCCTGGGGCTGTGGGCCAACGCGCTGGCCGTGTTCGACGACCTCGGCGTCGGCGAACAGGTGCGCGCGATCGGCAAGCCCGGTGAGATGTACTTCCACGACACGGCCGGGCGGCTGCTCGAGACCCCGGAGTTCGGGGTCGAGGACCACCGGTTCCTGCTGGTGCACCGGGCGAAGCTCACCGACCTGCTCGCGGACGCCGTCGGCCGCGACAACATCCGCCTCGCCACCGGGTTCGCCGCGTATGACGAGCACCCGGACCACGTCACCGTCCGGTTGGCCGACGGCGGCGAGGACACCGCCGACGTGCTCGTCGGGGCGGACGGCGCGCACTCGGCGGTCCGCGCGCAGCTGGTGCCGGGGAAGCCGGCGCAAGAGCACATCGGGCACCACGCCTGGCGCGCGGTGCTTCCGGATCCGGGTCTCGGCCTGACCGGGAACCGGATCGTCCTGGGCGGCGACCGCTGCCGCGGCGGATACGTGCGCACCTACGACGGCGGCGTCTACTGGCTGGTGAACCAGTTCGGCGCGAAGGAGCCGACCGGCACCCTCAAGGAGCAGGCGCTGGCCCGGGCCCGGCACCTCTACGAGGGCGAGCACGGCGGGGTCCTCACCGAGCTCATCCGCGCCACGCCCGAGGACCTGATCCTGCACAACCGGATCATGCTCGTGCCGCCGTTGCCGCACTGGGCTTCCGGGCGCGTCGTGCTCGTCGGGGACGCGGCCCACGCGATGTCGCCGCACATCACCGCCGGTGCGACGCTGGGCATCGAGGACGCCGCGCTGCTCGGCCGCCTGCTCGCCCCGGCCGGGGACGTGCCCGCGGCGCTGGCCGCCTACGAAGCGGACCGGATTCCCCGGTACGCCCACGTCGCCGAGCTTTCGGCGGCGGTGGAGCACGCCCCCACGCCGCAGGAGTTCGCGCGGCACTACGCCGCGTTCAGCCACTGGATGCTCACCTCGGCCGCCGGGAACCCGGTGACGGCATGAGCTTCACGGTGGAGGTGGACGTGCCGGTGCCGATGCGCGACGGCGTCGCGCTCGCCACCAACGTGTGGCTCCCGGAGGCGCCCGGACCGTTTCCCGCGTTGCTGGTCCGCACGCCCTACGGCAAGGACGACGCCGGGCTGTACGGCAATCCGAAGCTCCCGGACGTGTTCGCCCTCGTCGAAGCGGGTTACGCCGTGGTGGCGCAGGACGTCCGGGGCACCTCCCGCTCCCCCGGGACGTTCGTGCCGCACACCCACGAAGGCCCGGACAGCCTCGACACCCTCGCCTGGCTGGCCGCGCAGCCGTGGTGCGACGGCGCGGTCGGCATGTGGGGCGGGTCGTACATGGGGTTCAGCCAGTGGCAGGCCGCACCGCACGGCGTCGCGGCCCTGCGGGCGATCGCGCCGGTGATGACCTCGGCCGACCCGTACGCGGCACCGTGGCGCTCCCCCGGCGGCGCGCTGTCCCAGGACGCGGTCCTGACCTGGGGCACGCTCTCGGCGCTGCGCAACCTGCGTCGTGGACTCGACGACGGGAACGGTGATCCCGCCGACGCCGCCGCGCTGCTGGCCACCCTCACCGAACCGCGGTCGCCGCGGCTCGCCGCCCCCGCGGCGGTGACCCGCTCCCTGCCCTGGCTCGGTCACGTGCTCGACCACCCGGACCGCGATGCCTTCTGGCGGGAGGTCGCCGCGATCGACCACTGCGACCGCATCACCGTTCCCGCGCTCCACATCGGAGGGTGGTACGACGTGTTCGTCCACGAAACCGTGCGGTCGTACACGATGATGCGCCGCCACGGTGGCAGCGCCGCCGCGCGCGACGGCCAGCGCCTGATCATCGGCCCCTGGTCCCACGCCGACGGCACCGACCTCGGCACCTACCCCGACCGGTCGTTCGGGCTCGCCGGCAGCATCAAGGCCGCCGGTGTCACCGAAGCCCACCTGCGGTTCTTCGACCGCTGGGTCCGCGGCCGCACCGAAGCTCCCGACGACTCCCCCCGGGTCCGGATCTTCGTCATGGGCGTCGACCGCTGGCGGGACGAGCCGGACTGGCCGCTGCCGGGCACCCGCTACACCGGCTTCTTCCTCGACGGCGGCGGCCGGGCCAACACGGCCGCCGGCGACGGCGTCCTGACCCGCGCCTCCCCGGCCGGGGAGGCGACGGACACCTTCCGCTACGACCCGCGCGATCCGGTGCCCAGCCTGGGCGGCACCGTGCTCGCCGCCACGCCGGGCACCTACCCCGGACCGGCCGACCAGTCCGCGGCCGAAGCGCGCGAGGACGTCTTGTGCTTCACGACTCCCGTGCTCGACCGCCCCGTCGAGGTCACCGGCCACATCACGCTGGTGCTGCACATCCGTTCGTCCACACCGGACACCGACTTCACCGGCAAGCTCGTCGACGTGCACCCCGACGGCCGGGCGATCCTGCTGTGCGAAGGCATCCAGCGCGTCCGCTACCGCGAGTCGCTCACCGAACCCGCGCTCCTGGCGCCGGGCACGGACGCCGAGCTCACCCTCGACCTGGGCGTCACCGCGAACGTCTTCCGGCCCGGGCACCGCATCCGGCTCGAGGTCTCGAGCAGCAGCTTTCCCCGCTACGACCGCAACACCAACACCGGCGCGACGATCGCCACCGACGGCGAGGACGTCGTGGCGGTCGCCGTCAACCACGTCCACCACGGGCCGGCCCACCCCAGCCGGCTGATCCTCCCGGTGATCGACCGCCCATCCGAGGAGTCACGAGCATGAGCGCACTGCAGGATCTTCGCGACCGCGCGGCCATCGCCGACGTCGTCGCCGGGCTCGCCCACGCCCAGGACGACCGGGACTGGCTCGCCCTGCGGCGGCTGTTCGCCGAAGAGGTGACGCTGGATCTGTCGACCCACTACCACGGCCGGCCACCGACGACCGTGAGCGCCGCGGACCTGGTCGAGCTGGCCCGCGCGACCCTGGAGGGTTTCGACTGCACCCACCACGCCGCCACCGACCTCGTCGTGCGGCGGTCCGGCGACTCCGGCGGCGAGGTCACCTGCCGCGCGCACATGGTCGCCTACCACCACGTCCCCGCCGATCCCGGCGTCGTCGACCACTGCACGATGCGCGGCTACTGGGAGCTGAAGCTGCGCAAGCTCGACGGCCAGTGGCTCATCGGGCACTGGGCCGTGGTGCGCACCGCGCCGTGGGAAGGCTCTCCGGACGTCTACGCGCTCGCCGCCGCCCGTCACGCTTGACCGTCACCCGAGGAGTACCCCGATGTTCTACGAGATCCGCACCGAGCACGCCCGGAAGGGCCGCGGCGCCGAACTGGCCGGCTACCTGGACGAGACCGTCATCCCGCTGCACCAGGAACGGGGAATGCGGGTGGTGGGCTCGTTCACCGTGGCCGGCGACGAGGACGTCGTCGTCTGGATCAGGCGCTTCGAAGACGACGCCGATCGCGAACGTATCCTGGACGCCGTCCACCAAGATCCCCGGTGCGCTCCCCTGGCCGCCGCCGTCGCGGCGCTGACGAGCGACCCGGCGACCACGATCCGGCTGGTACCGACCGCCGGATCGGCGCTCGGTTGAAAGGAAACTCGTGACGGAGTACCGGCTTCCCGCGACGCGCGAGACCACAGTGGACGTTTTCGACCGGGCCACTCCGCCGGTGCTCACGGTCGACCCCGGCGACTCCGTCGTGGTCGGCTCGCTCGACGCCGCCGGCTACCTGGACCGGCGGGTGCTGGGCCCCACGATGTTCCCGGAGCGGCGCGGGCACTGCCTGACCGGGCCGATCGCGGTGCGCGGCGCCGAGCCCGGCATGGTCCTGGGCGTGCACTTCACGTCGATCACGCCCGGCGACTGGGGCTGGACCGCCGCGGGGACGAAGGACACCGCGCTCAACCGCAGGCTCGGCGTGGCGGACGGACCCGGCGCCTGGCTGACGTGGGACGTCGGAACCGAGACCGCCACCAGCGACCTCGGGCACACCGTCGCCGTCGCGCCTTTCCTCGGCGTCGTCGGCGTTCCGCCCGCCGAGCCGGGACCGCACCCGACCATCCCGCCGCGGGCGGCCGGCGGCGGCAACCTCGACTGCCGGGACCTCGTCGCCGGGTCGACGTTGTTCCTGCCGCTGACCGTCCCCGGCGCGCTGCTGCACCTGGGCGACGGCCACGCGGCGCAGGGCCACGGCGAAGTCGGCGGTACGGCGATCGAGTGCCCGATGACCACCGCGGTGACCCTCAGCCTGGCGGTGGACGCGGCGGTCCCGGGCATCCACGCCGAAACCCCGGAAGGCCGGGTCACCTTCGGCTTCGGGACCGACCTCAACGAGGCCATGGCCGACGCGCTGGCCGCGATGGTGACCTGGCTGCAGCGGCTGCACGGACTGGATCAGGCGACCGCACTGGCGCTCGCCTCGCCGGTCGTCGACCTGCGGATCACCCAGGTCGCCAACGAGACGTGGGGCGTGCACGCCGTCCTCCCGCACGGCGCGATCCGCTGACGGCCGGTCTCACCCGCCGGACGCGGCGACCAGCGATTCCGCGAGCCGCTTCGCCACGCGGAACGGCCGGGCGTCCTGGGAGACCACCGACTGGACGGCCGCGCCTTCGAGCAGGAGCATCAGCTCGTCCGCATCCGCGGTCACCGGGCCCAGGCGCTTGAGCTGCGCCGCCAGGTAGCCATGCAGGGCCGTCTTGTGGTGGCGGACGACTTCGCGGACCGGGTCCCCGGGGTCGGGGAACTCCGAGGCGGCGTTGAGAAACGCGCACCCGCGGTAGCCGTCGCCGGACAGCCACGCCTCGTACGCGTCGAAGACCGCCAGCACCCGGTCACGGGGGTCCGCGTGGCCGGCCGTGACGGCGTCGATCTCGCCCTGCCACCGGCGGTCACGCTCGCGCAGGTACGCGACGACCAGCCCGCTCTTCGAGCCGAAGTTGCCGTACAGCGCCGCCTTCGTCACGCCCGCTTCGGCCGCCACCGTGTCGACACCCACCGCGTGGATGCCGTCGCGGTAGAACAGCGTCGACGCGGCCTTGAGCACCTTCGCTCCCGCGTCTCCCGGGCGTGTCTTGGCCATGTCGCCTCCGTACCGAACAGTCCGCGCTCTACCTGCGAAGACTCTAGCATCACTTGACACCATACAGACCTGTCTGTTTGGTGGAGGTCATGGACGACAGGACAGCCCGGTGGGGGCCCACCGCCGCGATCGGCGCGGGGGTGATCGCCCTCTGCTACGGGTTCGCGCGCTACGCCTACGGCCTTTTCGTGCCGCGGTTCAGCGAGACGTTCGGGTTGACGACGGTCGCGATCGGGGTGCTCGGCGGCCTGTCCACCGCCGGCTACGGCCTCGGCCTGCTCGTGTCGCCGAAGACGTCGGCGCGGTCCGCGCGCGCCACGGTCCTGCTGGCCGGGGCCGCGGCCACCGCGGGGCTGGTGCTGATGGCGCTGGCCCCGGGCGTCGTGGTGTTCGGCGCCGGGATCTTCGTCGCCGGGTGCGGCGCCGGGCTCGTGTCGCCCGGTGTCGCGCAGGTGATCGGCGAGACCGTCGGCGCGCGTCTCCGCGCGCAGGCGCAGACCTGGGCGAACACCGGCACCGGGCTCGGGCTCGCGGCTTCGGCGTTCACGCCCTTGCTGGTGTTCGGCTGGCCGGCGATCTGGGCCACGTTCGCGGTGCTCGGCGCCGCCGTGACGCTCATCGCGTGGCGGACGCTGCCCCGGACCGGTTCCGCCGGCGGCGCCTCCGGCACGAGCCGCGGAATGGGACCGCTGGTGCTCAACTCCGTCCTCATCGGCGTCACGAGCGCGCCGTACTGGACGTTCTCCAGCTCACGGCTCACCGAAGCCGGTCTGAGCCCGGTCGCCGCGACCTGGTGCTGGTTCACGATCGGCGTCGCCGGGCTGCTCGGCGGCTCGGCCGGCCGGGTCGCCGAACGCGTCGGGCTGCGGACGGCCAACCTGGGCACCTGGACGCTCGCCGCGGCGGGCATCGCGCTCCTGGCGCTGCCCGCTCCCGGCCTGCCGGGTGCCCTGGTTTCCAGCGCGCTGTTCGGCGTCACGTACATGGCGCTGACGGGGCTGTGCATCGTGTGGGCCACCCGCGTGTTCCCCGCCCGGCCCGCGCGCGGGGTCACGTGGTCGTTCCTCGGGCTCGGCGCCGGCCAGACGGTGGCGTCACCCCTGGCGGGCGCGGCGGCTTCCGGCATCGGTTTGGCCGCGGTGTTCGGCTTGACCGGCCTCGTGGCCCTGATCGCCTGGAGCCAGCTCGACCCCCGCCTCGCCCCGGCCGAAGAACCCGTTCCGGCCGGTGACCATCCGGTGCCCGGCTTCACCCTTTTCCGGTGAAGACACTTGTGCCTCGCGTCGTTTGTCCGCGGCCGGGGCGGGTATCGGAAGTCCATGCCCTTCCCCATGGCCAGCCGGAGGCGCCCATGAGCACCGGCGACAACTCGACGAAACGGGACTGGATCGACAGCCCCCAGGTGCGCGAAGACGTCGAAACCGTCATCGGAAATCTGCCGCGGCACCAACGCCTTCTGCTCAACCGGCTCGCTCGACCGGGATGGCAGGCTGTGACCCGCGCCGAACTGGCGGTGGTGCGCACGGTGAACTGGCTGTTCGATTCCTTCTGGTACCGGACGCCGCTGCTGCGGATCGGAAACCCCGGTGTGGTGATGGCTCCCGGCGCCCGTGCGGCGGTCCGGGCCGCGGTCGACCGCTACGAGGCTCGGCAGGCCACGGGCCGCGATCCCGCCCGGTCTCCGGGAAGTGCCACGAGGTGACGCGTCTTCCGAAACCACACGAGAGGTCACGGTGCGGGTCCATGGGGCACGAAGGAACCGATCCGGCGCGCGTGCGCGTCGCCGACGATCTCGAGGTGCTGACCCGGCCCGGTCCCTGGGCGGCAGGCGAGGCGCACTACCTCTACCACGAGATCTTCACCCACGACGACTACCTCCGCGATCTCCCGCCCCTGCGGCCGGACGCGGTGGTCGTCGACGCGGGCGCGAACATCGGGTTGTTCGCGCTGCGCGTCGCCGGGTTGTGTCCGGACGCCCGGCTCGTCGTCGTGGAACCGGTTCCCGCGACCTGCGCCCTGCTGCGGGCCAACCTGGCCGGCCTCGCCCCCGGGTCGGTGCGTGTCGTCGAAGCCGCTCTCGGGCGCCGCTCCGGCCGGGCGGTCTTGACCGCGTACCGGCACCTGTCGGCCAATTCGACCGGCCGGCCGTGGGAGAAGCCCGCGCACTGGGTGGCGGAGATGCGGGAGACCCAGACCGACCCGCGGCTGGCCGACGAGATGCTGAGCACCGACCTCGTCGAGGTCGAGGTCGTCCGGCTCTCGAGCGTCCTGCCGCCGGAAGCACCGCGGATCGACCTCGTCAAGGTGGACGTCGAGGGCGCGGAACTGGAAGTGCTGCACGGCATCGACGAGCGGGACTGGCCGCGAATCGCCGCGCTGGTCGTGGAAGTGCACGATGTCGACGACCGGGTGCGCGAGGTCGAACGCCTGCTCACCCGGCACGGCTTCGAGTGCGGCCGGCGGGTGCCGGCGATGATGTCGCCGGATCTGCGGCACCACATCGTGACCGCTGTGCGGGCCTGAGCGTCATCACGTCCAGCCGGCGAAGAAGCCGGCCAATGTCGTGCTCCGGTCGTCCGCCCCGTCGAGGGAGAGCCGGCGTCGCCCGAAGGCGCGGTCGATCAGGTCGTCGGTCTCGAAGCGCGCGGACCAGCGCCGCGCGCGTCCGAGGGCACGGGTCGACCACGCGACCCCCAGTCGCCGCCCCGCGCGGACGAGGTCGACCCGGCCGACGTCGGACTCCGCGATCATCGTCACCGCGCGCTCGACCGCGGCGGCCGGCAGCGGCTCGTGGACGTCGACGCGGACCCGGGCCCGGCGAAGCTGGTCTCCGCTCCACGGTTCCGTGCGCACCACCGCCGCGTAGGTCTCCCGAAGGCGCTCGTCCGGGGCGGACAGCCGGATCCCCAGGTCGCGGTGGGTCTGGCGCAGCAGCGAGTGCACGGTGCGCACGGTGTGGCCGAACGGGCCGGCGGCGTGCACGTCGACGAGCACATCGGGGATCGCCCCGGGCATCGGGGCGCCCCGGGTGGACGGCTCGGGGATCACCGCCGCCAGCCGGGCGCTCTGGTGGTCCATGACCTCGGCCTCCCCGCCCCGGCCGGCCCAGTCCGGCCCGTCGTGCCACGCGACGGCGGCCCGCTCGTGCACCAGCACCGCGCCCGCGTTCCACGCCCGGTACGCGAGATCCCAGTCCTCCCCGCCGTACCCGACGAACCGCTCGTCGAAGCCGGCCAGGTCGTGGAAGAGGTCGCGCCGGCACGCGAGCACCGCGCCGATCACGAACCGGAAGCTGCGGCCGTCGGCGTGCAGCAGGTTTTCCGAAGCGGCGTAGGCGTCCCGCAACCAAGCGGGCTCCGCCAGCGCGGCCGAGGCAGCTGGGTGCCGGTCGTGGGCCAGCCCGGCGAAGGAGGCGTGCCGGCGCCGTCCCACCGCCAGCACGTCGGGACACAAGGCGATGTGGCGGACGATCTCCTCGACGTATCCTGCCTCCGGCACGGTGTCCGCGTCGAGGAAGACCAGTACTTCGCCCACGCTCCGCCGGGCGGCCAGGTTCCGGACGGCTCCGGCGCGGAAACCCTCGTCCGGCTGGCTGACCACCACGGTTTCGACGCCGGGTACGGCGAAGCCGGGGGTGCGCGCCGAGCCGTCGTCGGCGAGCACGACCTGGGCCGGGCGCAAGGTCTGGCGGCGCAGCGCCGAAGCCATGCGGCGCAGGAGGTGGTGCTGCTCGTAGTGGGTCACGATCACGGTCACCGTGGGGACCTGCCGTGGATACCCGGCCAGCAGATCCCAGCGGTTGCGCGGGACCAGGACGTCGCTCAGCACGAGAGCACCCGGGCCAGCACCGATCGGTAGAGCGCGACGTGCTCGGCGCCGACGTCACACCAGCGCGGGTAGTACGGCAGCCGCGTCAGGTGCGGTTCGTCGAGCGCCCGGGCGACCTGGTCGGCCACCTCGGCCCGGGTCTCCGCCGGCAGGAGGTGGCCGGGGTAGCGGCGCCCGATCTCGCGGCTGTACGGACCCGCCGACGTGATGGGCCGCCGCCGGCACGACAGCCAGGACAACAACGAACCGCTGGCGCTGACCTCGCTGTTGAGGACCACCGGCACTCCCGCCGCCCGCGTCACCGCCGCGAACCGGGAGTCGCTCAGGTGACCGGTGATCGCGAACGGGACGTGGCGGGCCTCGGCGTACTCGCGCAACTCGTCTTCCAGGTCGCGGTGGCCGGCGCTCGCGGTGCCCGCGGCGAGCACCCCGGGCGGACCGCCGGGCCGGCGCCGGCCCACCGCCTCGGCCACCTCGATCGCCTCACGATGTCCCTTCCCGGGGTAGAGGTAGCCGAGCAGAACCAGCGACGACGTCACGCCGTCCGGGACATCGCCCGGGCCGTGGCCCGGTTCCGCGGGCAGCGGAAGGTCGATGTGGTGGGGCGCCGCACCGGTGAGCCGGGTGATCTTGCGGGCTTCGTGCTCGGCGGAGACGACGACGGCGTCGCTGGCTGCCACGACGGCCGCGTAGCCGGCGGACCGCGCCACGTCGCGCCGGCCGCGGCCGGTAGGGTCGGGGACGTCGTGCAGCGTGACCACGAGCGGACGTCGCGCGCGTGCGGCCCACCTCCGGTAATCCCGGGCCGCTTCTTCGATCGTCGGCCCGAACAAGGCGTCGGTGAAGTGGGCGTGGGTCAGGTCCGGTTCGTGGTCGGTCTCCAGCGCCCCGCGGGAGGCGCACAGCCGGGCCACCGAGCGTGCGTGCCGGACCACCCCGTGGCCGGCCGGGCCGGGTGCGTACGTGTGCACCCTCACCGCGGCCCGCCCGCCGCCACCCCGGTCACCGCGCGGTAGACGGCCAAGTGGGCGGCGACGATCACGTCGCGCTCGGCCGCTCGCCGCCGCGGGTCGGCGTGCCACCGCGGGCGACGCTCGTAGGCGTGCCGCAGCGTTCGATCCAGGCTGCGGCGGTCCACTTCGGTTTCGGTGCGGTGGTACAGCAGGCACGGCGCCTGCTCGTCGAAGAACCCGCAATCCGGCGCCAGAACCGTGGTGCCCAGGTCGTAGCAGGCTTCCAGCCACCCCGAGTGGGTGCCGAACCGGTGCGGTAGCACGGAGACGTCCAGGCTTTCGAGGTAGTCGAACAACTCGGCGTCGGAGAACCGCGGTCGCACGGTGACCGGAACGCCTCGCCGTGCCAATTCCCCGGCGGCCCGCCGGCCGCCGTCGTCGTCGTGCGCGTGGACCAGCAACCGGGCCCCGGGCAAGGTGGCGACGGTGCGGGCCAGCTGTTCGGCGACGGCCACGGCGTCGCAGTTCGCGCGCACGCTCTTCGCGTGCACCCCGACGACGAAGGAGTCATCGGCACCACGACGGGAAGCGAGCCGCGCGCGGGCCGGTTCCACGACGTGGGGGTGCGGAACGACTTTCGCGCGGCGTCCCCACTCGCCGGCGATCCGGGCGGCCGCGCCGGGGGTCAAGGTGATCACCGCGTCGGCCGCGGGAACCAGGACGTCCAGGGCGGCGCGGTGCGGGCCGGGATCGGCCTGGTGCGGGTTGCGCAGATCGTGGACCGTCAGCACGAGCGGCTTCCCCTGCGCGCGCAAGGCTTCGACGGTCGCCCTCAGCTCCGAAGTGGACCGGTGCTCGTAGCCGAAATGCAGGTGCAACAGGTCGAATCGATCGTGGTGGGCGTGCAGCCACGCGGGTTCCAGTGACCGGTGGGGCCACCACTCGCCGGCGGCCGCCCCGGGCACCGGCGGATCGGGCAGCACCCGGAACTCCGGCGTCGCCCGTGCGTCCGAAATATTGCGTACGTAAGAATGGCCCGCCGGAACCGAGGCAACCATCAACGGCCTATTCACGCGGGGTGTGTATCCACTCTTCCGGCCGATAAACACCGCGAAGATCCACGGAATCCGCGTTTACCGGCCCGGGAGCGGGGAACCACTTCGATCGAGTTGTCGTGCGCATCCGGTAATTGTCGAGCGGATCGAATGGCGGGCCGGTGTGCGTCGATCACCGGGTGCTTGCCTGCCCGCACCGGCCGCCTACGAAGTGGTGAACGAGCAATCCTGCAGAAGGAGCACGGTGGTACGCGCAACACCCACAGTGGATCGGGGCCGGCGTGACCCGGCGACGGGACCGGCCGGCCGTGCTCGGTCCGTCCCCGTCGCGGACCGGCCGGAACGCGAGAGCCACCCCGGCCCCGTGCTGTCGATCGGCCTGGTCGCCTCGGCGCGCTACCCCATCCGTGAACCGTTCGCGGGCGGTCTGGAGGCGCACACCTGGCAGCTGGCCACCGGGCTGCGGAAACGGGGGCACGAGGTGACGATCTTCGGCGGGACCGGGTCCGACCCGGCGCTGGGCGTCAAGGCGATGCCGGTGCTGCCGGGGTTGTCGGCGCAGGCCCGGCTGGACGTCAGCATGCCCGCCGACTACTTCATGGCCGAGCACCACGCCTACCTCGGCCTGATGCTCGACCTCGCGGCCGCCGCGGACTGCGACGTGGTGCACAACAACTCGCTGCACTACCTGCCCATCGCCATGGCGCCGACCCTGGGCACCCCCATGCTGACCACGCTGCACACCCCGCCCACCCCCTGGCTGGAGTCCGCGATCCGGCTCCGCTCCCCCGGCCACACCCGCTTCGCCGCCGTCAGCGCCCACACCGCACGGCAGTGGTCGTCGCTGGTGCCGGCGGTTTCCGTGGTGCACAACGGGGTCGACCTGGACCGGTGGGTTCCCGGCCCCGGGGGCGAGCCCCCCGTCTGGTTCGGCCGCATGGTGCCGGAGAAGGGGCCCGAGCTGGCCATCGAAGCCGCGCTGGCCGCCGGTACCGGGCTCAGGCTGGCCGGGCCGCGACCGGACGCCGAGTACTTCCGGCACCGGATCGAGCCGCTGCTGGGCGGGGAGATCGAGTACCTGGGCCACCTCACCCACCTCGACCTGGTCCGGCTGGTCGGTTCGGCGAGCGTCGCCGTGGTGTCCCCGCGCTGGGAGGAGCCCTACGGGCTGGTGGTCGCGGAAGCGCTCGCCTGCGGTACGCCGGTCGCCGGGTTCGCCCGGGGCGCGTTGCCCGAAATCCTCGACGAGCACACCGGCGTCCTCGCCGCCCCCGACGACGTGACGGGGCTCGCCACCGCCCTCACGCGGGCGGTGACGCTGGACCGCGCCGCGGCGCGCCGGCGGGCGGAGGCGACGTGTTCGGTGGACCGGATGGTCGACGGGTACGTGCGGATCTACCGGGAGCTGCGGTCATGATCGCCTACTACGTGCACCACCACGGCTCCGGACACCTCCAACGGGCCAGCGCCATCGCCCGACGCCTCGGCCAGGACGTGCTCGGGCTCTCCACCCTGCCCGCCCCCACCGACTGGCCCGGCCGGTGGACCACGCTGCCCGGCGACGCCGACGGAGCCGATGCCGCTCAGGACGACGTCACCGCCGGTGGCACGCTGCACTGGGCGCCCCGGCGGCACCCGGGCCTGCGCGATCGCATGGCCCTGGTGAGCGCGGAGCTGCACCGGCACGCGGTTCGGCTGCTGGTGGTCGACGTGTCGGTCGAGATCGCGCTGCTGGCCCGGCTGCACGGGGTGCCGGTGGTCGTCGTCGCCCAGCCGGGGCGGCGGACCGACCGGGCCCACCGCACGGCCTACGACCTGGCCGAGACGATCCTCGCGCCGTGGCCCCGGCGGCCCGCGCCGGACTGGCCGTCCGCATGGCTGGCCAAAACCGTGCACGTGGGCGCGTTCTCCCGCTTCGACGGACGGGCCGCGTCCCCGGCCGGCGCGGCGCGGCGCGCGCTCGTGCTGTGGGGGTCGGGCGGCCTGGCGGTCTCCACCGCCCAGCTCCACGCCGCCGCGGCGGCCACCCCGCGGTGGCAGTGGGACATCGCGGGCCCGGCGCAGACCGAGGAACCTCCCCCGCCCAACCTTCACCACCACGGGTGGGTGGCCGACCCGTGGCCGCTGCTCACCGAGGCCGGTGTCGTGGTCACGCACGCCGGTCAGAACGCTCTCGCCGAAGTGGCCGCTGCCCGGCGGCCCGCGGTCGTCATCCCCCAGCCCCGGCCGTTCGACGAGCAGGAAGCCACCGCGGAGGCCTTGGTCCGCGCTTCGCTGGGAGTGGTCGAACGGTCCTGGCCGGCTCCGCCCCGGTGGCCCGGGGTGCTGACCGAGGCGCAGGCCCGCGGCGGCGACTGGGCGCCGTGGTCGCCCGGCGACGGGGCGGAGCGTGCCGCAGCCGCCCTGAGCGACCTGGCGCGGTCCCGGTGAAGCGCCCGCGCACCGCCGTCGTCACCATCACGGCCGGGCGGGACTCCCACCTCCAACGGCAACGAGACGCTCTCGACGCCGCCGACGCCGACGTGCACGTCGTCGTCACCATGGCCGATGTCCCCCAGCTGCGTCCCTCCCCCTCGGCGCCGCCCCTCGAACTGGTCACCGTCCGCCCCGGACCCCGGGGGCTGCCCCTGGCCGCGGCCCGCAACGCCGGGGCGCGCGCGGCTCTCGACCGGGAAGCCGAGCTGCTGATCTTCCTCGACGTCGACTGCGTTCCCGGTCCCGGGGCGCTGGCCCGCTACGCCACCGCGGCGAGCCGGGTTCCCCCGGCGACGCTGCTGTGCGGGCCCGTGGCGTACCTGCCGCCGCCTCCACCCGGCGGCTACCCCGCGCCGCGCGAGCTCGCCCGGCTGGCCCGCCCGCACGAAGGCAGGCCGGCGCCGGAAGAGGGTGAGATCCTGCTGGACGACCAGCGGTTCGAGCTGTTCTGGTCGTTGTCGTTCGCGCTCCTGCGGGACGACTGGCGACGCTTCGGCGGGTTCTGCGAACAGTTCGCGGGCTACGGCGCCGAAGACACCGACTTCGCCCTGCGGGCCGCCGCGCGCGGCGCCCGGCTGGCCTGGGTCGGCGGCGCCACCGCCTACCACCAGTACCACCCACCCAGCCGGCACGAGCCGCGGCACGTCCGCGAGCTGGTGGCCAACGCCCGGCTTTTCCACCGTCGCCACGGTTTCTGGCCGATGACCGGCTGGCTGACCGAGCTCGACCGGGCCGGGGCCGTCCGGTTCGACCGCGGTCTCGGCACCCTCCGTCTGCTCCCCGGGTTCGGCGACCGGCTCGAGACCCGCCAAGTCCAGTGAGGATCCAGCATGTTCGCTCGAAACGTCGCCGTCATCGGAACCGGGTACGTCGGACTCACCACCGGGGCCTGCCTGGCGTCGCTCGGCCACTCCGTGGTGTGCGCCGACTCGGACCGGGACAAGGTGGACCGGTTGCGCAAGGGCCAGGTCGACATCCTGGAACCGGAACTGGCCGACCTGGTCGCCGACGGCACCGCCGCGGGCCGGCTCACCTGGGTCACCGAGGCCGGTGCCGTGTTCGAGCAGGGCACCCGGCCGGTGGAGATCGTCTTCCTCTGCGTCCCGACGCCCATGGGGGCGGGCGGACTGGCCGATCTCGGTGTCCTCGAGGCGGTGGTGGACGAAATCCGCACGCTCCTGCCTCCGGACTGCGTCCTGGTGACCAAGTCCACCGTGCCCGTCGGCACCGGGGACCGGATCACGCAGCTGCTGGACCGCGAGGACGTCGCGGTGGTGTCCAACCCGGAGTTCCTGCGTGAAGGCACGGCGGTGCACGACTTCCTGCACCCGGACCGGATCGTCGTCGGCTCCGCGCGTCAGGACGCGGCCGAGCGGGTCGCGGCGCTGTACGCGCGGCTCGGTGCGCCGACCGTGCTGACCGACGGCCCGTCCGCCGAGCTGATCAAGTACGCCGCCAACTGTTTCCTGGCGATGAAGCTGTCCTACGTGAACGCCGTGGCGGAACTCTGCGAGCGCGTCGGGGCCGACGTCGTCGACGTCACCGAAGGCATGGGGTACGACCGCCGCATCGGCCAGAAGTTCCTGTCCCCCGGGCCGGGCTGGGGAGGTTCCTGCCTGCCGAAGGACACTTCCGCGCTGCTGCAGCTGGCCGACTCCGCCGACTTCGAGTTCCGGCTCGTCCGGGCGGCCATCGACACCAACAGCCGTCAGCACAAGCGGATGGTCGACAAGATCCGCCTCGCCGTCACGGGCAGCCGTACGGGGTCGCTCAGCAAGGTGAAACTGGCCTTGCTGGGCCTGACGTTCAAGGCGGGCACCGACGACCTCCGGGACTCGCCGTCGTTGGCGGTCGCCGCGCTGCTGCGCCAGGCCGGGGCCGACGTGGTCGCGTTCGACCCGGCGGTGTCCCCCGCCGACGACGGGCTCCCGCTGGCCGTGGCGAGCGACGCCTACCAGGCCGCGGCGGACGCGGACGCGATCGTGGTCCTCACCGAGTGGCCCGAGTTCCGGCGCCTGGACTGGCCCCGCCTGGCCGCCTGCGTGCGCACCCCGACCGTGGTCGACACCCGCAACCTCCTCGACCCGTCCGCCCTCGCCCAGGCCGGCTTCAGCTGGAGCGGCGTCGGCCGCCCGGCGCGAGCCGAATCGCCGCCCGGTGGACACCTCCTCACCGGGTCGGCCACCGCGTCACGATGACCGGCCGGAGCCGAAGTGACGCACCTTCACGGGCAGCGATTCCCAGGCGCGGAGGGTGTTGTTGTGGTGGCGTTTCGACGTGCCGTCGAGTCAGGACCTTGCGCCCTTCCGGGATGCGGACGTCCCCGACGCGCACAGCGGTGGTCGTCGTGCGGAAGAACGTCTGGACCGGTGACTCCCGGCGCACGGCTTCGTCGAAAGCGACCCGGGCCAGGCTCGGGTTGTCCCGCAACCGGCGCCACTGATCCGGGTGGGTGGCGAAGGCGTACAGAACGGCGGACAGCGCGTGCACGCCGGCCTCGCCGCTCTGCTGGCCGCCGCGCGTGGCGTCACCCGGACCCTGTCCGGTCGCCGCTGACCCGGGACGGTCCGGCTGTCGATCACCGCGGCGACGCGAACACGTCGCTCACCCAGTCGGCGATGAAGGTGCTGACGTGGCCGAGGTGATCGAGCCCGATGTGCTCGCTGGCCCCTTCCGCGGCGGTGAACACGCGCAGCTTCCGGTCCGGGCTGTGCACGGCCTGCTCGTACGAGCGGTGCGCGTAGTCCAGGGGGATCTGCCGGTCGCGTTCGCCGTGGCAGATGAGGAACGGCACGGTGATCTCGCCGACGACGCCGTCGAGGTGGATCCGGTCGGCGAAGGAGATGAACTCGTCGAGGTTTTCGTGGCCCCAGACCCACAACACGTGCTCCCAGTAGTGCGGGACCGGGCGCTCGCCCTCGCGCTCCAGGCGCCGCCGCTGCACGGCACCCCAGTCGTGGTTGGCTCCCCACGCGACCACCAGGGCGAGCCGCTTCTCGAACGCGGCGGCGCGCGGCGCGTAGTAGCCGCCGAGTGACCAGCCCACCAGCCCGATCCGGGTGCGGTCGACGTCGTCGCGGGTCTCGAGGTAGTCCACGCAAGCGCTCGCCCACGCCTCGGTGTCGACCCGGGCCGTGAGGCCCTGGACCCGCAGCGCCTCGCCGGAGCCGGGGCAGTCGACCATCAGGCACGAGATGCCGCGGGCGGCCAGCTCGGCCCAGTGCCCGGAGGCGTACATGTGCTCCTTGGTCGAGTCGAGGCCGTTCCACATGATCATCACCGGGGCGTTCCCGCCCGCGGCGCTGAAGTAGGCGGGAAGCGTGGTGCCCTCGTACGGGATTTCGACGCGGCCGAGGCCGGGATCCTTGAGGTCAAAAGCTTTCTGCTGCAGTTCGAGCACCCGGCGGTAGCTGTCGAGCCGGCCTTCGGCCGAGGCGCTCTGCAGGCGTTCGGCCTGGGCGAGGTAGTTGGTGGCGCGGGCGTACAGCTGTCCGGCGGTGCGCCGGTGGCCTTCCTTCTCGGCCTCCTCGGCCTGGCCGACGAGCTGGTCGGTCAGCGCGGTCCAGGCGCGCAGGAAGTCGGGGGTGCCGGCGTCCTCGCCGCGGGTGGCGGCTTCGCGGATGGGCCGGCAGGCGCGGTCGACCTCGTCGATGAGCCCGCCGCTGTTGAGGGTCGCGACGACCCCCAGGCTCCACGGGTAGTTCTCGGGGAAGTACTCGAACACGTTCGTCCTCTCGGGTTCAGGGCGTGACCGGCGGCCGCACCGCGTCACTGATCGATTTCACGCCGCCGTGGGCGGTCATCCCGCCGTCCACGGGGATCTCCGCGCCGGAGATGAACGAGGCCTCGTCGCTCAGCAGGAACACGACGAGCGGCGCGACCTCGTCGGGCGTGCCGGTCCGGCCCAGCGGGGTCTCGCGGATGTTCGCCGCGCGGAAACCGGCCGCGGCGGAAGCGGTCATCGGGGTTTCGACGTAACCGGGGTGGACGGTGTTCACCCGGATCCCGCGCGGCCCCAGCTCCAGGCACGCCGTCTTGGCCAGGCCGCGCAGAGCCCACTTGCTCGCGGTGTACGCGACCGGGAAGTGCCCGGTCACGGCGGCCGCCGAGCCGACCACGACGATCGAGCCGCCGTCGGACATGAGCCCCGACACCGCCTGGATCGCACGGACCGTCCCGCCGACGTTGACGTCGTGAACCCGGGCCAGATCGGCCGGGTCGAGGTCGCCGAGCCGGGCTCGCCAGGTGATCCCGGCGTTCGCCACGAGCCCGTCGACCCGCCCGTGCCGCCGCGCGACGTCGGCCACCAGGTCGCGCCAGCCGCCGGCATCGGTCACGTCCAGCTGCCGGTAGCCGGCTCCGGCGAGGTCTTCCTCGGGTTCCCGGCCGAGGTCCACGGCGAAGACCTCGGCGCCTTCGGCGGCGAGCAGCCGTGCCTCCGCGGCGCCCTGGCCGCGGCCGCCACCGGTGACCACCACGACCTTGCCGGCCACCCGGCCGGTCATCGCGTCCGCCTGCGTGACCGGGGCCGAGCCGGGCGCACCGGCGGCAGCCGCGCGCCGGCGACCACGGTGTTGCGGATCGTGCCCAGGCCCTCGACCGTCATCTCGACGACGTCGCCGGGGGCCAGCGGCGGAACGTCCCGGCCGCGCCCCCACAGCTCGGCGAGGCAGCCGCCGTTGCCGCAGGTGCCCGAGCCGAGGACGTCGCCGGCGCGGACCCAGGTGCCGCGCGAGGCGTAGGAGACGAGGTCGGCGAACGGCCAGCCCATGTTGGCCAGCAGGTCGCGTCCGACCGGCCTGCCGTTGACGGCGACGCTCATCTCGAGGGCGAGGAACCCGTCTTCGTCGTGCCGGTCCGCCAGCTCGTCGGCCGTGACGAGCCACGGCCCGAGCGTCGTGGCCGAGTCCTTGCCCTTGGCCGGGCCGAGCTGGACCTTCATCTCCCGGCGCTGCAGATCGCGGGCGGACCAGTCGTTGAGGATCGTGTAACCGAAGATCGCCTCGTGTGCCCGCTCGGGGGTCAGGGACGTGCCGTCGCGGCCGACGATCGCGGCGACCTCCAGCTCGAAGTCGAACAGCGCGCTGCCGGGGGGAATCGCGACGTCGTCGTGGGCCCCGAGCAGGGCGTAGGGGTTGGTGAAGTAGAAAGTCGGTGCCTCGTACCACTCCGGCGGCACGCCCGCCCCGCCGGACACGCTCGCGACGACCCCTTCGACGTGTTCTTCGAAGGCGACGAAGTCCCGGACGGTCGGCGGAGCCAGCGGCGGCAGCAGCCGCACCTCGGTCAGCGCCACCGCGGGCCCGCGCAGGGCCGCCGCGCCGCCTTGATGCCGTTGGCGCGCTGGAGGTCGAGGACCGCGGTGCGGGTTTTTTCGTAGTAGCAGCCGGTGCCGGTGAAGCC
>NZ_JBEXVF010000064.1:0-56231 GCF_040629235.1 Amycolatopsis sp. NPDC005961
GCAGCGAGTCGATGAAGTCGTTGAGCGGCAACTCGGCCGGCACGGGCTGGCGACATGCTGAACCACCTGAGCGCCGAGCGCCGGGGCACGCTGGCCCCGATGCTCGGCGGGCTCCCGGACGGGCTCCGGGAACGCGCTCAGGCGACGATCAGGTAGATCCCGTAACCGACGATCGCCGCGCACAGCGCGAAGCAGATGACCGCCCCGGCCAGCGGACCGGTGCCCGAGGCACCCGATTCGCGGGCCGACTCGCGCTGCGAGAGCCCGACCACCCCGAACGAGAACAGGCTCGTCAGCACGACCACCGAAGCGAGCGCGACGACGAAGACGAGACCGAGGGAACCCCAATCGATGTGCATGGCGCTCCTCAGGCGTTGGCCGGCTGCACAGCCGGCTCGGACTCGTTGATGGAGTTGGCGTTGACCGGGTTCCGCTTCGACGCGAGGTAGATGCCCACCGCGACGACGACCCCGGCGAGGCCGATCAGGACCGTGCCCCAGGTGCCGAGCGTCGACACCTCCGCGGCGACCGCGCCGACGATCGCGGCGGCGGGCAGCGTCAGCGCCCAGGCCACGACCATCTTCCCGGCGACGCCCCAGCGGACCTCGGCGAGCCGCCGGCCCAGGCCGGAGCCGATGATGCCGCCCGAGCAGACGTGCGTGGTCGAGAGCGCGAACCCGAGGTGCGCCGAGGTGAGGATGACCGCCGCGGCGCTGGTTTCGGCCGCGAAGCCCTGCGGCGTCTGGATTTCGGTGAGCTTCTTGCCCATCGTCTGGATGATCCGCCAGCCACCGAGGTAGGTGCCGAGCGCGATCGCGGCACCCGCGGTGAGGATGACCCAGATCGGCGGGTTGGAGCCCGGCGCGAGCGAGCCCGACGCGATCAGCGTCAGCGTGATGACACCCATGGTCTTCTGCGCGTCGTTCGTACCGTGCGCGAGCGAGACCAG
Organism: Amycolatopsis sp. NPDC005961; assembly: GCF_040629235.1. NCBI lineage: Bacteria > Bacillati > Actinomycetota > Actinomycetes > Pseudonocardiales > Pseudonocardiaceae > Amycolatopsis > Amycolatopsis sp. NPDC005961. Next base: position 950 of record NZ_JBEXVF010000064.1, read on the forward strand.
TGAAGCCGACGCGATCTGACCGGCCTTGAAGGTCTTGCCCACGGTCTTGTCCTTGGCCCGGGCGGTGATCCGGTAGACGAGGAAGGTGCCCAGCGTCGCGACGATCCCGGCGACGATCGGCGAGGCGAGCGCGGGGATCAGCACCTTCTCGACGACCTTCCCGAAGTGGACGGCGTCCGAGCCCGAGGCGATCCAGGTGGCGCCGATCAGCCCGCCGAAGAGGGCGTGCGACGAGCTCGACGGCAGCCCGATGAGCCACGTCACCAGGTTCCACACGATCGCCCCGACCAGGCCGGCGAAGATGATCACCGGCGTCACCTTGGTGTCGTCGACGATGCCGCCGGAGATCGTCTTCGCGACCTCCACCGAAAGGAACGCGCCGACGAGGTTCAGGACCGCCGACACGGCGACCGCGACTCTCGGCTTGAGCGCGCCGGTCGCGATCGAAGTGGCCATCGCGTTGGCCGTGTCGTGGAAGCCGTTGGTGAAGTCGAAGGCCAGTGCCGCGACGATCACCACCAGCACGATCAGTGAGAAGTCCATAGGTGACTCTCCCGTCCCGAAGTCGCTGCGAAAAAACGCTACCCAGCGGGTGCCCGGCACCCGATCCCGAAGGCGTGACGGCTGGCTGAACTCTCCATGAACCGGTAAGCGCTTTCCCGGCATATCCGGCAATTCAGGCAGGGTAGGGCCAGCCCGACCACCGATCCGGTGGTCTGGCCCAGTGCGTCCGGCCCGGTTCGCTGCGACCGTCGATCGGACGAAAGGGGCAGCGATGAACAAGCTCGGGTGGGCGGTCGTCGCGACGGTGGCGTCGGCGGTGTTGTTCTTCTTCGGCACGGGCCTGGACCCGGTACCCGAACTCGCGTGGCTCGCCCCGCTGCCGATCCTGCTGCTCGCACCCCGCGTCCCGGGCGCGGCCGCGCTCGGCTGCGCGTTCCTCGCTCACCTCGCGGGGAGCGCCGGCACCTGGAGCTACTTCTGGCATTCGCTGGCGGTCCCGCGTCCGGCGGCGATCGCGATCCTGGCCGGCAGCGCGCTGCTGTTCGCGTTGTCCGCCGGGCTGTTTCGGCTGCTGGTCCGGCGCCGCCACGGCTTGGTGGCCGCGCTCGCCGCGCCCGCGTTGTGGACCGTCGCGCTCTACGTCGTTTCGCTGCTCAACCCGACCGGGCTGATGGGCACCCTGATGACCACCCAGGCCGACCGGCCGGACATCCTGCGGATCGCCGCGGTGACCGGCGGCTGGGGCGTCGAGTTCCTGGTGCTGTTCGTCCCGGCCGCCGTCGCCGCCGCGCTCGCCCCCGGGGTGCGGGCCCGGTCCCGCACGACCGGACTGGTCGCGGTGGCCGCCACACTGGGCGCGCTCGTCTTCTGGACCGTGCCGGCGCCCGCCGGGCCGTCGACGCGGATCGCCCTGGTCGCGCCGGGGCAGAGCCGCTGGGCCGTGGACGTCGCCACCCCGGACGGCCAGGCACTGATCCAGTCCTATGTGGACCAGATCCGCCGGCTGCCGGACGGCGTCCAGGCCGTCGTGCTCCCGGAAGCCGCCTTCGCGGTGGACGAGGCCAGTCGTCCGCGTCTCGTCGACGCCTTCACGGACGTCGCCCGGGTCCGCGGCCTCGACGTCGTCACCGGCGTCCTCGACACCACTCCCGGAGGCCGGTTCAACGCCGCCCTCGCGATTCCGCCGACCGGCGCGCCGGTCGAATACCGCAAGTGGCACAACGGGGATTCGAAGAACATCGCGTCCGGCACCGGGCTCGCGCACCTCGCCGGGATCGGGCTCATGGTGTGCATGGACGTCAACTTCGCCGACCCCGGCGGCGAATACGGCGAAGCCGGCACCGGCCTGGTGCTCATCCCGGCCTCCGACGAGGACGCCGACGGCTGGGAGCACAGCCGCACGGCGCTGATCCGCGGCGTCGAGAACAGCTTTTCGGTGGCGTGGAGCGCCGCCCGCGGCACGCCGATGCTCTCGGACGCCCAGGGCCACGTCCTGGCCGACGCGCACACCGGCGGCGGCCCGTTCACTGTGGTGGTCGCCGACGTCCCGATCGGCCCGGGCAAGACCCCGTACGCCCGCTTCGGCGACTGGTTCGCGTGGCTCTGCGGTCTCGTCGCGGTGGCCGGGATCGTCGTCGGGGCCCGCAAGACGTCGTTGTCACCCGTCACAACGAACACCCGTCATCTCTGAGCGTTCTCCCAGTTCGCCTCCAGTGGTATGTGACAGACCATGATCTGCATCACCTACTGACGGGTAACTGGAGGCAACGGAATGCGGGTCACCAACGGCGGTGTCAAGCGAATCCTGACCGTGCTCGCCGCGGCGCTCACCTTCGGCGCGGTCGCGCCGGCGATCGCCGAAGCGGCACCCACCAGCGGCTGGAACGACTGGGGCTGCCGTCCGTCGGCCGCCCATCCGGAGCCCGTCGTGCTGGTGCACGGCCTCGGCGCGAACGACACCGTCAACTGGTTCTTCCACGCGCCGAAGATCGCCGCCCAGGGCTACTGCGTCTTCTCGCTGACCTACGGCACCGGCATCCTCGGCCCGGCGGTCGGCGGGCTCGCGTCGATGCGCGACAGCGCCGCGCAGCTGGGCCGGTTCGTCGACCGGGTGCGGTCCACCACGGGCGCGGCGAAGGTCGACATCGTCGGCCACTCCGAAGGCAGCACCATGCCCGCGTACTACCTGAAGTACAACGGCGGCGCGGCGAAGGTCGCGCACTTCGTCGGCTTCGGCGCGAACTACCGCGGCACCACCCTCGGCGGCCTCGACAAGCTGGCGAAAGCGTTGCTCACCACCGTTCCCGGGCTCGACCTGGTCCTGAAGACCGCCTGCGGCTCGTGCAAGGAGTACCTCGCGCCGTCGGCGTTCCTGGACGATCTCGCGCGCGGCGGTGTGCACGTCGCCGGGCCGGCGTACACCAACATCGTCAGCAAGTACGACGAAGTCGTGACGCCGTACACCAGCGGGATCATGAACGAGCCGGGCGCGACGGACATCGTGCTGCAGGACTTCTGCGCCTCCGACGCGTCCGGGCACCTGAGCCAGGCGGTCGACCCGAACGTCACCGGATTGATCCTGCACGCGCTCGATTCGTCCTACACGCCGAAGTGCACGCCGTTCACGCTTCCGCTGTGAGCGGGTTCTGCCCGAGGTACCGGCGTCCGTTCTCCGCGGACTCCCGGACCGCGGCGAACCCGTAGCCCACCATCGCCGGCTCGTAAGCCGCCACGGCTTCGAGCGGCGGAGACCCGGCCAGCGCGGACGCCAGCGCCGCACCGTCGCGCAACGCGGTGTTGGCGCCCGCGCCGCCGGCCGGGCTCATCGCGTGGATCGCGTCGCCGACGAGCGTCACCCGCGACGGCTCCCACGGCCCGATCGGCACGCTGGTGCGGATCGGCTGCGGGAACGTCGCCGGGACGTCCCAGTGCCCGACCATCGCGCGGGCCAGCGGGTGCCAGCCGCCGACCAGCCCGAGGGCCACTTTCTGCAGGTCACCGGGGGTCATCGCGGCGAGCTCCGCCTCGTCGTGGCCGACGACTTCCCAGCGGGCGCCGACCGAACACGTCATGTACGACTCGTCGTCGCGCAGCCGCAGGTCCGGCGCCAGCCGGGCGCACGCGGCGGCGACCGGTTCCGGGTAGTCGACCGGCGCGAACCCGGCCATCGTCCGGTCCGGGCCGACCATCATCGAGAACACCGCGAACATCTCGGGCTCGAACAGCGCCCGGGTTTCCGCGGTGAGCGGGATCCGGCCGTAGAGGTGCACGAGCCCGGCGTCGACGACCTGGGCGTGCGGGAGGTACCGCTGCCGCACGACGGAGTTGATGCCGTCCGCGCCCACCAGGAGGCTGCCGCGGGCGGAAGTGCCGTCGGCGAAATGCGCGGTCACGCCGTCTTCGTCGGTCTCGTGGTGCGTGAATCGCTTGCCGTAGAGGACTTCCTGGCCGTGCAGCAGGATCTGCCGCAGGGTGAAGCGGTTGATGTTGAGGTGGGTGCCCTCGTCTGCCAGGCGCGTGAGCAGCCGCAGCTGATCGTCGTAGACGTTCGTGTGCGACAGCGCCCGGCCCGCCGTGGCGCGGAAGAGTTCGTGCAGCTCGGGAGGCAGTACGTCGCGCAACGCCGTATCGCCGACGCCGCTGATGTGCAGCCGGTAGCCCTGCTTGCGCGCGCCGGGCGATTCGTCACGTTCGTATACCCGACACGGGATTCCGGCTCGGCGCAGGCCGTGCGCGAGACTCAAGCCGCCCAGGCCGGCGCCCACGATGATCACAGACACAGTTGTCCCTTCGTCGCTTCCGAGGAAGGGACGCACAGGTAAGCCTGCATGCCGTAAAAGCACAACGCCGCCCGGACTAACCCATACCGGACTGTGTCTTCGCGCGTCCTCGCCGACGACGTTAGCGCACCCGATCTCCGGCGCGCCACACCGATTTCGTGAGCGGCACGCCCGGCCGGTACGCCAGGTGCGTCACCGACGGCGCGTCGAGCACGTGGACGTCCGCCCGCGCGTCAGGCCGCAGCACCCCGACGTCGTCGCGGCGCAACGCCTTCGCGCCGCCCGCCGTGGCCGACCAGACGGCTTCCTCGATCGTCATGCGCATCTGCAGCACCGCCGTCGCGACGCAGAACGCCATCGACGTCGTGTACGAGCTGCCCGGGTTGGCGTTGCTGGCCAGCGCGACGGTCGCGCCCGCGTCCAGCAGCCGCCGGGCCGGCGCGAGGGGCTGCCGGGTCGACAAGTCGCACGCGGGCAGCAGGGTCGCCACGGTTTCCGACGCCGCGAGGGCCTCCACGTCGGCGTCGCTCAGGTAGGTGCAGTGATCGACGCTCGCCGCGCCGAGGTCCACCGCGAGCCGCACGCCGGGACCTTCGCCGAGCTGGTTGCCGTGCACGCGCAGGCCCAGCCCGCGCTCGGCCGCGGCTTTCAGGACCCGTGACGACTGGGCCTCGTCGAACGCCCCGGTCTCGCAGAAGACGTCCGCCCAGCGCACGGAACCGGCCACCGCGTCGAGCATCTCGCCGCACACCAGGTCCACATAGGACTCGGCGTCGGCGCCCGGCGGCACGAGGTGCGCGCCGAGGAACGTGACCTCGTCGGCCACTTCCCCGGCGATCCGGGCGCTGCGGGCCTCGTCCGCGACCGTGAGGCCGTAGCCCGTCTTGGTCTCCAGGCAGGTCGTCCCCTGCCGCGCCGCTTCGCCGACGTGGCGGCGCAGGTTCGCCGCCAGCTGTTCGTCGGACGCCTCCCGCGTCGCGCCGACCGTGATCGCGATTCCGCCTGCCGTGTAGGGCTTTCCGGCCATCCGCGCCTCGAACTCGGCGGTGCGGTCGCCCGCGAAGACGAGGTGCGTGTGGCTGTCGACCCAGCCTGGCAGCACCGCGCGTCCCTCGACGTCGACGCGCTCGTCGGCGTCCGGCGCGTCTTTCGCCGCCCCCACCCAGGCCACTCGCGAGCCGTCCACGACGAGGGCGGCATCGGTCAGCCTGCCCAGCTCGGCGTCGTTGGTCGTGAGCTCGCCGATGCCCGTGATTAGGAGTGCCACAGTGCCTCGATCTCCTTCGCCAGAACGGTTTCTGGTCGCTCGATCAGCTGGTGCTCACCTTCCCGCACGACCTCGCGGCCCGCCACGACGACGTGCCGGACGTCGGCCCCGGACGCGGCGAACACCACGCCCGACGGCTCGATCCCGGCCGTCCGCACCGAGTCCAGCCCGATCGTGACGAAGTCCGCGCCCCGGCCTTCGGACAGCGCACCGACCTCCGGCCAGCCGACCGCGGTGTGGTCGGTGCCCGCCTCGAGCAGCTCTTCGGCGGTGAACCGGCCGCGTTCCTCGCTGGCCAGCCGCTCGTCCAGCTCCAGGGCGCGGGTCTCTTCGAAGGCGTCGACGACGGCGTTGCTGTCACTGCCGACGCCGAGCCGGACACCGGCGTCGCGCAGCGCACGAGCCGGGCCGATGCCGTCGCCGAGGTCGCGTTCGGTCGTCGGGCAGAAGCACGCGCGGGCCCGGGCGGCGCCGAGCCGGTCGATGTCCTGCCCGGTGAGGTGGGTGGCGTGCACGGCGACGAGCCGGTCGGTCAGCACCCCTCGCCGGTGCAGCAGCTCGGTCGGGGTGCAGCCGTACGCAACCTGGCACTGCTCGTTCTCGGCGCGCTGTTCGGAAAGGTGGATGTGCACGACCCGCGCACTGTCCACAAGTGACAGTTCATCAGCCGGCACCGCCCGCACCGAGTGGATCGCCGCGCCGACGCGGAACAGCTCGTCTTCCTTCAGGTCTCCGACGCGCGACGCCCACGCCGAGGCCGAGCCGTCGGAGAACCGGCGCTGCACCTCGTCCGGCTCGACGCCGATGCCGCCTGCGAGGTAGCAGGTGTCCAGGAGCGTCAGCCGGATCCCGGCGTCCGCCGCGGCCCGCCGCAGCGCCTCCCCCATCGCGTTCGGGTCGGCGTAGGGCTTCCCGCCGGGCGCGTGGTGCAGGTAGTGGAACTCCCCGACGCTCGTGTACCCGCCGAGCACCATCTCGGCGTAGACCCCGCGCGCCAGCCGGTAGTAGGTGTCCGGGTCGAGCCGCGCGGCCAGGGAGTACATCCGCTCGCGCCACGTCCAGAACGTGCCGCGCTCGTGGTGCGTCCGGCCCCGCAGGGCGCGGTGGAAGGCGTGCGAATGCCCGTTCGCGAAGCCGGGCAGCGTGAGCCCGCTCAGGACCACGCCCCCGCGGGGCGCGCCCGCGGTCACGCTCGTGATGCGCCCGTCGGCGACGTCGATCCGGACCCCGGACGCGATCCCGCCGGGCAGCCAGGCCTGTTCGCACCAGAAAGTCATCGCGCCAGGTGCTCCAGGACGTCGGTGAGAGCGGTCGCGCCGGCCTCGACGTCGCCGGGCTCGGCGAACTCCTCGGGCGAGTGGCTGATCCCGGTCGGGTTGCGCACGTACAGCATGCCGGCCGGGACGAACCCGGCGAGGATCGCCGCGTCGTGCCCGGCGCCGGTCGGCAGCTCCGGCGGCGCGCCGAGGCGATCGGCGAGGTCACGCCGGAGGGCGTCGTCGAACACGACGTCGTCCGAATAGGACTCCCGGGTCACCGTGACCCGGCAGCCTTCCTCCTTCGCGGCGGCTTCCGCGGCCTGCTTGATGTCCTCGACCAGCGCGGGAGTCGCCGTGCCGGGCACCCGCGCGTCCAGCCAGAGGTCCACAGTGGACGCGATGACGTTGGTGCCACCCGGCGTCGGGACCAGCCGGCCGACGGTCGCGCGCGCGTCCGGCACCGCCCGGGCCAGCCGGCGGACGGCGGTGACCGTCGCGGCGGCGGGCAGCATCGGGTCGGCCCGGTCGTCGATGAGCGTCGCGCCGGCGTGGTTCCCCTGGCCCTCGAAGGAGAACCGCCACCGCCCGTGCGCGATCACCGTGCTGCCGACGGCGACCGGCGCGCCGAGGTCGATGAGCCCGCGCCCCTGCTCGACGTGCAGCTCCAGGAACTTCCCGATCAGCCCGAGCCGCCCGGGGTCGGGGCCGATCAGCGCCGGGTCGAAGCCGGAGTTCCCGGCCGCCTCGGCGAACGTCACGCCGTCGGCGTCACGCAGCCCGCGCGCCTTGTCCGCGTCGATCGTGCCGGTGAGCAGCCGCGAACCGAGGCACGGGACGCCGAACCGGCCGCCTTCCTCCTCGGCGAACACGACGACGGCGAGCGGCTTGCCGGGACGGAACCCCTTGTCCCGCAGGCTTTCCACCGCGGCCAGTGCGCTGACGACGCCCAGCGGGCCGTCGAAGGCACCGCCGCCGGGCACCGAGTCGAGGTGGCTGCCGGTGACGACGGCGTCCGGGCCCGGCGGTCCCCACCAGGCCCAGATGTTGCCGTTGTGGTCGGTGTCGACGTCGAGTCCGAGGCCCAGCGCCCGCTCGCCGAACCACGCGCGCAGGTCCTGCTCGGGCGAGTCGAACGCGTGGCGCGAGTACCCGCCGCGCTTCGCGTCGCGCCCGACGTCCCCGATCTCTTCCAGGAAACCGGAAGCCGTCACGCCCGCTCCCGCATCGGGATCCGCACGCCACGCTCGTCGGCGACGTCGTTCGCGCGGTCGTAGCCGGCGTCGACGTGGCGGATGACGCCCATGCCCGGGTCGTTGGTGAGCACGCGCTCCAGCTTCCGCGCGGCCAGCTCCGTCCCGTCGGCCACGCTGACCTGGCCGGCGTGGATGGACCGGCCCATGCCGACGCCGCCGCCGTGGTGGATCGACACCCAGCTCGCCCCGGAGGAGGTGTTGACCAGGGCGTTGAGCAGCGGCCAGTCGGCGATCGCGTCGGAGCCGTCGGCCATGGCCTCGGTCTCGCGGTACGGCGAGGCGACGCTGCCGGAGTCGAGGTGGTCGCGGCCGATGACGACGGGCGCCTTCAGCTCGCCGCTGGCGACCATCTCGTTGAACCGCAGGCCGGCCAGGTGCCGCTCGCCGTAGCCGAGCCAGCAGATCCGGGCCGGGAGCCCCTGGAAGGCCACGCGCTCGCCGGCCAGCTTGATCCAGCGGGCGAGGGATTCGTTCTCCGGGAACAGTTCCAGCATCGCGCGGTCGGTGGCCGCGATGTCCTCGGGGTCGCCGGAAAGCGCGGCCCAGCGGAACGGGCCGTTGCCCTCGCAGAACAGCGGGCGGATGTAGGCGGGCACGAAGCCGGGGAAGTCGAACGCGCGCTCGCAGCCGCCGAGCTTGGCTTCGCCGCGCAGCGAGTTGCCGTAGTCGAAGACCTCGGCGCCCTTGTCCATGAACCCGAGCATCGCTTCGACGTGCTCGGCCATCGACTCGCGCGCGCGGTCGGTGAACTCGTCGGGCTTCTTGGCCGCGTAGTCGTGCCAGTCTTCGACGCCGACGCCCTTGGGCAGGTAGGACAGCGGGTCGTGCGCGGACGTCTGGTCGGTGACGATGTCGACCTCGACGCCGCGGCGCAGCAGCTCCGGCAGGATCTCGGCGGCGTTGCCGACGATGCCGACCGACAGCGGCCGCTTCTCCCGCTTCGCGCGGGTGACGCGCTCGATGGCGTTGTCGAGGTCACCCGAAACCTCGTCCAGGTAGCGGTGCTCGACGCGGCGCTGCGCGCGCTGCGGGTCGCACTCGATGACGAGCGCGACGCCGTCGTTCATGGTCACCGCGAGGGGCTGCGCGCCGCCCATGCCGCCGAGGCCGGCGGTCACGGTCAACGTCCCGCGCAGCGTGCCGCCGAACTTCTTCTTGGCGACGGCGGCGAACGTCTCGTACGTGCCCTGGAGGATGCCCTGGGTGCCGATGTAGATCCACGAGCCCGCGGTCATCTGGCCGTACATCGTGAGGCCCTGCTGCTCGAGGCGGCGGAACTCCGGCCAGGTCGCCCAGTCGCCGACCAGGTTCGAGTTGGCGAGGAGCACCCGCGGCGCCCACTCGTGGGTGCGGAACACGCCGACCGGCTTGCCGGACTGCACGAGCAGCGTCTCGTCGTCGTCCAAAGTGGTCAGTTCGCGGGTGATGGCGTCGAAGCTGGCCCAGTTGCGGGCGGCCTTGCCGGTGCCGCCGTAGACGACCAGGTCCTCGGGGCGCTCGGCGACCTCGGGGTCGAGGTTGTTGTGGAACATCCGCAGCGCGGCTTCGGTCTGCCACGACTTGGCGGTGAGCTGGGTGCCGCGGGCGGCACGGACTACGCGGGACATTCTCAGACCTCCAGACGGGCGGCGTCGAGGACGGCGCCGGAGCGGACGAGTTCTTCGGCGGCCGCGATCTCGGGCGCCAGGTGCCGGTCGGGGCCGGGGCCCGCGACCCGGGTGCGGAGCAGGTCCCGGACGCGGCCGGTGACCGGCGACGGCTCCAGCGGCGCCCGGAAGTCGAGCGCGCGGGCCGCCGTGAGCAGCTCGATGGCCAGCACGGTGGTCAGGCCGTCGACGGCCTTGCGCAGCTTCCGCGCGGCCGACCAGCCCATGGAGACGTGGTCCTCCTGCATCGCGCTGCTGGGGATGGAGTCGACCGACGCCGGGACGGCGAGCCGCTTCAGCTCGCTGACGATCGCGGCCTGCGTGTACTGGGCGATCATGTGGCCGGAGTCGACGCCGGGGTCGTGGGCGAGGAACGGCGGCAGGCCGTGTGAGCGCGCCTTGTCGAGCATCCGGTCGGTACGGCGCTCGGCGATGCTCGCGACGTCGGCGACCGGGATCGCCAGGAAGTCCAGCACGTACGCGACGGGCGCGCCGTGGAAGTTGCCGTTGGACTCGACGCGGCCGTCGGCCAGGACGACGGGATTGTCCACAGCGGACATCAGCTCGCGCTCGCCGACGAGCTCGGCGTGGGCGAGGCTGTCGCGCGCGGCGCCGTGCACCTGCGGGGCGCAGCGCAGCGAGTAGGCGTCCTGGACGCGGTTGCAGTCCGGGCCGCGGTGGCTCTCGACGATCTTCGAGCCCTGCAGCGCCGTCCACATCCGCGCGGCGGACGTGGCCTGGCCGGGGTGCGGCCGGAGGGCCTGCAGCTCGGCGGCGAACGCGCGGTCGGTGCCCAGCAGCGCCTCGACGCTCATCGCGGCGGTGATGTCCGCGATGTCGAACAGTTTGTGCAGGTCGGCGGCGGCCAGCAGGAGCATGCCGAGCATGCCGTCGGTGCCGTTGGTGAGGGCGAGGCCCTCCTTCTCGGCGAGGACGACCGGCTCGATCCCGGCTTCCTTCAGCGCTTCTCCCGCCGGCTTGGTCACGCCGTTGTGCACGACGTCGCCTTCGCCCATCAGCGCGAGCGCGACGGCGGCCAGTGGCGCGAGATCGCCGGAGCAGCCGAGCGAGCCGTACTCGTGGACGATCGGCGTGATCCCGGCGTTGAGCAGGGCCGCAAGCGTTTGCGCCGTGCCCGGGCGGACGCCGGTGTAGCCGCTGGCGAGCGTCCGCAGCCGCAGCAGCATGAGCCCGCGGACAACCTCGGTCTCGACGGCGGGCCCGGCCCCGGCGGCGTGCGAGCGGATCAGGCTGCGCTGCAGCGCGGTCCGGCTCTCGACGGGGATGTGACGGGTCGCGAGCGCACCGAAGCCGGTCGAGACGCCGTACGTGGGTGTGACGGCGTGGGCGAGGTTCTCGATGTGCTGGCGGGTCGCGGCGAGGTTCTTCTCGGCCGCGTCCGAAAGCCCGACCGGCGCGTGGCCGCGGACGACGTCGACGACCTGGGCGGCGGTCAGGGGTTCCGGGCCCAGGAGCACTTTTTCCGGCATGGGCTCATTGGACACGGCGTTTCCCGCTGGTGGGATGCCTCAACGGGTGGTTCCGTCTGGTATCCCAGACGTTAGCCTTGGGCCATGGGTGAGAGCAGCGAAGTGCCGGCGCTGCGCCGCGGCTTGGCGGTGCTGAGCCTGCTGGCGACGCGTCCGGGCCCGGTGACCGCGGCGGCGATCGCGCGCGAAGCGGGCCTCCCCCGGTCGACGACGTATCACCTGCTCAGCGAGCTGGAGGCGGCCGGGTTCGTCGTCCACCTGCCCGCGGAACGCCGCTACGGCCTGGGCATCGCCGCGTTCGAGCTGGGCTCGGCCTACCTCCGCCACGACCCCCTGGAGCGGCTGGCCGGACCGTTGCTGCGCAAGCTCGTCGACCGCGCCGGCCATACGGCCCACCTGGGCGTGCTGCACGGCAATGAGTCCCTGTACCTGATCAAGGAGCGCCCGGCCCGGCCCGAGACGCTGGTGACCGAGGTCGGCGTCCGGCTGCCGGCCCAGCTGACGGCGTCCGGCCGCGCGATCCTGCGCCACCTTCCGGCCCCGCACGTCCGGGCGTTGTTCCCGTCGGCGTCGGCGTTCGTCCTCCGCACCGGCCGCGGCCCGCACACGCTCGCCGAGCTGCGCCGGACGTTGACGGCGGAGCGCCGCCTCGGCTGGTCGGTGGAGGACGGCCACGTGACGGAGGGGTTCGCGTCGGTGGCGGCCCCGGTCTTCGACCACGGCGCCCGCCCCCTGGCGGCGATCAGCGTGACCCTGCGCCACCACTGCGCGACGGAGCCGTGCACGGAGACGTGGCCGGAGCTGGCAGCCGAGGTAGCGGCGACGGCCGCCGAGCTGACCAGCCGCATCGGCGGCCACCCGGGCTGACGCTCAAGACCTGGCGGCGCCTCGTATCCCGTTCCCCATGGCTCGCATGGGCTCGGGGGCCCGGAGGGCCCGCGCGTCGGCGGCCAGCCGGCCCAGCACATCCTCGTCCTCGGCGACCCGGACCTCGACTCGCTCGATGCCGCCGTACGGCACCACATCGACCTCGACCCCCTCGACGAGGAACGAGTGCACGATGCCGCCACGTTTCTCGAGCCAGCCGGCGAGCCGTTCGAAGTCCGCAGGATCTCAGGGTTTTCCGAGTCGGATAAGTCGATCATCACTGCTCCGGATCCGTCTCCGTGTTCGTCGTCCCAGACGAGATGGGCATTGCCCGCCGTGTCCACGTAGTCGATCCCCCGGGCGCGCAGCCGTTCGGCGACCGGTTCACTGACGTAGGTCGTGATCAGCAACGCGGGAAGCCGCGCGGGCAGGCTGATACTGGTGGCGAGCTCGGGCGTGACCCGCCCGGCCGCAGCCGGCTGCTGCGATCGGGGCAACTGTCACCGAACGGCTCGATTCCACTCCGCTGGGTTATTACCGTGACCGGATAGCGGTCTGAGGGGCGCCGGCGATGGATGACGCACGGGTGACGAGGGTGGGGTTCGGCGCGGTCCTGGCCGTCGCCGAGTTCCGCGCGATGTGGGTCGCCGAGCTGCTTTCCGTCTGCGGTGACCAGCTCGCCCGCGTCGCGCTCGCGGTCCTCGTCTACCAGCGCACCAGCTCCGCCGCTCTCACCGGCCTGACCTACGCCCTGACGTACGTGCCCTCGCTGCTCGGCGGGATCCTGCTGGCCGGCGCGGGTGACCGGTGGCCGCGCCGGGACGTCATGGTCGTGGCCGACCTGGCCCGGGCCGCGCTGGTCGGCGTCATCGCGATCCCCGGCGTCCCGCTGTGGGTGCTGTGCGTGCTGGTCGCGGTGATGACAGCGCTCGGCGGGCCGTTCAAGGCGGCGCAGCAGGCGCTGCTGCCCTCGGTGCTCGAAGGCGAGCGCTACCTGGTCGGGATGGCCCTGCGGAACGTGACGATCCAGGGCGCGCAGCTGGCCGGGTTCGCCGGCGGCGGGCTGCTGATCGCCGCGCTCGCGCCGTCCGCGGCCTTGGCGCTCGACGCGGTGACGTTCTTGCTATCGGCGCTGTTCCTGGTCACCGGCGTCCGGCGGCGCGCGCCGGTGGCGCAGGCGGTCCGGCCGGCCTGGCTGTCGACGACGTCCGCGGGGATCCGGCTGATCTGGCGCGACCCGGCGTTGCGGACGCTGGTGGCGCTGAACTGGCTGGCGGGGTTCTACGTCGTGCCGGAGGCGCTGGCCGCGCCGTACGCGGCCGGGATCGGCGCGGGCGCGGCGCTGGTGGGACTGCTCATGGCGGCGGACCCGGCGGGCAGCGTGCTCGGCGGCGTCATGTTCGGCAAGTGGGTCCCCGAGCGCGTGCAGGTCCGCGTGCTCGGGTGGCTGGGGATCGCGGCGGGGTTACCGCTGATCGTGTTCGTCTTCCGGCCGGGGCTGGTGCTGTCGGTGGTGCTGCTCGCGGCGTCCGGGCTGCTGGCCACGGGCTACAACATCCAGGGCACGGTGTCGTTCATGCGGCGGGTGCCGGACGAGCACCGCGCGCAGTGCGCCGGCGTGAACTCCACGGGACTGATCACCGTGCAGGGCGTCGGCGCGGCCGCGGCGGGCGCGCTGGCCGACGTGCTGGGCCCGGCGCACACCATCGCCGCGGCCGGGGCGGCGGGTGCCGCGGTGGCCGTGCCGATCGCGAGGGCGTGGCGCCGGGTCGGACTGGCGGGACCATGACCTCAGTTGTCGCGTCCGCACATGGCGCGCCTCCCTCCGCCACCTCGGGCCGGACCGGCTCCGTCACGGGCCGGACACCATGAGTATGCAGACCGGCGCCGGAGCCCCGCGCGGCGTACCGCGCTTTCGTGACGTCCTCGTGGCTCCCCGGAACTGGGCGCTGTGGCGCCAGGGTCCGCGGGTGGTCGTCTACTGCCTGCTGAGCGAGGCCGCGGCGGTGGTCCTGACGCTGCGCCCGTTCCCGGTCGCGGTGGACCGCCGGACGCTGCTGATCCTGGCGGTGCTGCTGGTCCTCGGCGTGGTGCAGTCGGAGACGGGCCGCCGGGTCGAGCGCATCCGCCGCCGGGTCTCGGGGACGCCGCACATCAACATGACGTCGGTGTGGACGTTCGCCGGCGTCCTGTTGCTGCCGCCGTCGCTGCTGGCGGTGCTGGTCTGCGGTTTGTACGCGCACCTGGCGGTCCGCAGCTGGTACCGCCTGCAGCGGGTGCCGGTGTCGAGGACGGTCAGCAACGCGGCCATCATCCTGCTCTCGTGCTACGCGGCCCAGGCGGTCATGCGGCTCTCGGGTTTCGCCGACGTGCGCTCCGCCTTCACGCGCGGCTGGGCCGGCACGTTCGCGATCGCGGCGGCGGGGGCGACGTTCTTCGTGGTGAACGCCCTGCTGGTGCTCCCGGCCCGCCGCGAGATCGGCCGGACGCCGGAGGCGCTGTTCGGCACGTGGTCGGACAACGGCCTCGAGGTGGCCACGCTCTGCCTGGGCGCGTTGAACGCGGTGGCGCTGGCGATGTTGCCGGGCCTGGTGGTGCTGGCGCTCCCGCCGTTGCTGCTGTTGCACCGGACGGTGCTGGTGCGGCAGCTGGAGGTGGCGGCCCACCGAGACGAGAAGACGGGCCTGTACAACTCGAGCGGCTGGCACAGCCTGGCGGAGCGGACCCTGGCAGCGGCCGCCCGTCAGAACACGACGTTCGGCTTGCTGATGCTGGACTTGGACCACTTCAAGCAGGTGAACGACACCTACGGCCACCTGGCAGGCGACGCGGTACTACGCGCGGTGGCGGAGGCGATCATCTCGGCGGTCCGCGGCCGAGGCGACGCGGTAGGACGCTTCGGCGGCGAAGAGTTCGTGGTGCTGTTACCGGGCATCGCCCACCCGGACATCGGGGCGGTCGCAGAGCGCATCCGCCGGGCAATAACAACCCTCAAGGTCCCGGTGGGACAGCTGACGATCACCGGGCTGTCGACCTCGATAGGCATGGCGGTCTACCCGGAGGCAGGCACTTCGCTCCAGCGACTGCTGGACGCAGCGGATACCGCGCTGTACCACGCCAAAGCCACTGGTCGAAACAAGGTGGTCCACGTAGCGGACCTGGCCTGATCAGGCGATCTTGTGCCGCCGCCCGACATCCAACCCGAGCATTGCGAGCAGTTCGGCACACTCCCCGACGTTGGAGGAGTGCCCGGCCACGGTGATGACGGCCCGGTCGTTCTGTTCGGCAAGCCGAACGGCCTCCTCAGCCCGGATAACGCCCATCCGGCTGTCTTCATCGTTGGCGGTCGAGCTGCCGTTGGAACGGGCCCAGGTCATCTGGCCACCTACTTCCGACTCCGCGGGTGCAGAGCCATGGTCGGGCCTCAAGCATGACACTCACAAAAATTTCACCCACAAGTGGGCCCCATCACAAGGTCAGTAGACACGGTCTGTGGGGGGTGAGGTGGAGGGTCGCCCGAGTGGGGTAGGGGGCGGAGTTGGCAGGTCAACGCGCAGTTGATCGGGAGTGGGCTGGGGTGAGGTGAGTGGGTGGGTTGGAGGGCTGGGCGGGCCGAGCCGGGCGGAGGCCGGGCGGGCCGGAGGGCCGCGCCGGAGGGCCGCGCAGGCGGGCCAGTTGGGTCGGCTGGGTCGGCTGGACTGGCGGGTCGGCCAGGCCGGGCGGCTGGGCTGGCCAGGCCGAGCGGCTGGGCTGGCCAGGCCGAGCGGCTGGGCCGCGCTGGACTGGGTCGCCCGCAGGGTCGCGGGAGTGGGCTGTCGCCTAGGCCTTCCGGCACCCCGAAGCTGTCATTGTGACTACGGCCGACAACACCGCGTCAAGGCGGGAAAGATGCCTTGACCCGGCGCTGCCGGCCGTGTTCTGGCTTCGGATCGGGGTGCGGGGGGGGACTGGGTCCTCGTCGGTGCTGGTCCCGTGTCGGCTCGCTGGCGGAGACAGCGCGCTGAGCGCTGCCGCCAGGCGTCAGCCGAGTCGGTTGCGGCGCAGGCTTCGGCGCGGCGCGAGCCGGCGCCGCAACGCGGCTGAAGGCGTGCAATGGGCCCGAGGGGGTACAGGCTCGCGGCGCCGGGAGGCGCGCAGAGCAAGGGCCTGCGCAGCGCAAGGTGCGCGCAGCGCAGGAGGGGTCCAGGGGCGAAGCCCCGGAGAGAAGGGGCAAAGCCCCGACAAAGCGGGGGCCAGGGGCGAAGCCCCGGGGAGGGGGTCCAGGGGGCGAAGCCCGCCTGGCGGGGGTCTGGGGGTTCGACCCCCAGAAGCAATGAGTGAGACAAAGAGAAGGCCCCCAGCCCCGAAGGGGCGAGGGCCTTCTCGTGTCGAGTGGAGGTGCCGGGAATTGAACCCGGGTCCTCTGGCGTATCAACAGGGCTTCTCCGTGCGCAGTCCGCTACGTCTCTGCTTGGCTCCCTCGGTCACGCGAACAAGCCGAGGTGACGAGCCCAGCCACTGTTTGCTTCACGACTGTTCCCCGTGGCCGGGACAGTCGCTGAGCCTCCTAGCTGATGCCGGTACCCGGGCCGGAGGCGAACCCGGGCCGACAGAGACGCACTCGCTCAGGCGGCGAGGGCGTACTCGCGCTGACTGGAGTCGGCGCTTATTTGGTTGCGATGACGCTTAACGGTGGTCTCTCGCCTGCACCGGCACGCTTCTCCTGAATCAACGTCCAAAGTCGAAACCGTTCACCCCCTTGGTGGGAACACAACCTGTACATCATAACGCGTGCCGCCAGCTCTTTACTCCCGGCGGGTAGGGCCAGCCCTACCGCGAGGATGCCCGCGCGCACCATGTCTCCGGCGGCCCTGAACGACCACCCTGGACTCCGACAGAAAGGAGCCCGGTCATGGGTAGCGAGAGGCGGGATCCGCCGTTCGGTGGGTCGGTGGTGTTCCTGCTGATGAACCTGCCGCTGGGGATTGCGGCGTTCGTCGTGCTGACGTCGTTCGCGGCGGCCGGGCTGGGGACCGCGGTCGTGTGGGTGGGCGTGGGCCTGCTCGCGCTGCTGGTGCTGGGTGTCCGGGGGGCCGCCCGCCTGGAGCGTGCGCGGGTCTACGCCCTGCTCGACCGGTACATCGACCTTCCTTACCTGCCGTTGCCCGCCGGTGGGCAGAAGAACCGGTGGAAGGGGCGGCTGAAAGACCCGTCGACGTGGCGGGACCTGACGTACTTCTTCCTGCTGTTCCCGCTCGGCGTCGTCGAGTTCGTGCTGGTGACGACGTTCTGGTCGACGAGCCTGGCGCTGGCCGGACTGCCGATCTACTTCCGGTGGCTGCCGGGCGGCGCGTACTACTTCCCGTCCGACGAGCTGCGGTGGCTGACCGTGGATTCGACGGTGGAAGCGCTACCGTGGGCAGCACTGGGGGTGCTGTTCATCGCGTTGTCGGTGGCGCTGACGAAGGCGCTGGCGGGGCTGCACGCCCGGGTGGCGAACGCGCTGCTGGGGACGACCGTGGCCCAGCGCCGTCGGATGGAGCGCTGGTGGGAAGACGCGGAAGAGAAGAACCTGGTGGCGGGATGACCGAGGCGCAGCAGCTTGAGCATCCGCGGCCGGACCCGGCTCGCACGATCGTGTACATGATCGTGAGCTTCATCTTCCGGATCCTGCAGTTCGTGCTGATCGTGACGGGGATCGCGGTGGGGGTCGGCACGGCGGTGGTGTGGGTCGGGTTCCCGATCCTGCTGGCGACGACGAGCTTCATCCGCTGGTCGGCGGACCGCGAGCGGGCGTGGATGGGCGCGATGCTGAAGGTGCCGCTGCCGCCGGTGGAGCGGCGCTCGCAGGAGGGCCTGCCCCTGCTGCGGCGGTGGATGGTGCGGCTGAGCGACCCGACGACGTGGCGTGACCTCGCGTACCTGATGGTGGCGTTCCCGCTGGCGTGCGCGGAGCTCGGGATCGCGATCGCGTCGATCGTGCTGCTGCCGATGGCGATCTGGGTGACGCCGTGGCTGGGCTGGCTGCACGGTGAGCTGGGCATCGCGCTGCTGGGGCCGAACCGCACGACGCGGCTGGAGGAGAAGGCCGAGCGGCTGCAGGCTTCGCGGGCGCGGGGAGTCGACGCGGCCGAGGCCGAGCGGCGCCGCATCGAGCGTGACCTGCACGACGGCGCGCAGCAGCGGCTGGTCGCGGTCGCCATGAGCCTCGGGCGGGCGAAGTCGAAGTTCGACCAGGACCCGGACCTGGTGCGGGAGCTGATCGACGAGGCGCACTCGGACGCGAAGCTCGCCGTGTCGGAGTTGCGGGACCTGGCGCGCGGCATCTACCCGGCCGTCCTCGGCGACCGCGGGCTGGACGCGGCGCTGTCGGCGCAGGCGGCGAAGTCGCCGATCCCGGTGGACGTGACGGTGACCGTGGAGCCGCGGCCGCCGGCCGCGGTGGAGACGACGGCCTACTTCATCGTCGGCGAGACGCTGACGAACATCGCGAAGCACTCCGGAGCGTCCGAAGCGGTCGTGAAGGTGTGGCGGACCGACGACCACGTGGTCGTCGAGATCACCGACAACGGCCACGGTGGCGCCGAGGTGCGCCCGGGCGGCGGGCTGGCCGGGCTGGCCGACCGCGCCGCGACGATCGACGGCGTGATCACGGTGGTCAGCCCGGTCGGCGGGCCGACGGTAATCCGGGCTGACCTCCCCTGCCAGTGGTGAATAGGCTGGACCCCGTTCATCCACGAGCTTGGGGGCCGGATGCGGGTAGTCATCGCCGAAGACGCCGTGCTGCTGCGGGCCGGGGTGACCCGCCTGCTCGCCGACGAGGGCATCGAGACGGCCGCGGCCGTCGACAACGGCGACGACCTGCTCGGCGCGATCAAGGAACATCGTCCTGACCTGGCGATCGTCGACGTCCGGATGCCCCCGACGTTCACCGACGAGGGCTTGCGCGCCGCGCTGGCGGCGCGCAAGGAGATCCCGGGGCTGCCGGTGCTGGTGCTCTCGCAGTACGTCGAGGAGTCGTACGCGGTGGAACTGCTGTCCGGCGGCGCGGGCGGGGTCGGCTACCTGCTGAAGGAGCGGGTGGCGGACGTCGACGAGTTCCTGGACGCGGTCCGCCGGGTGGCCAACGGCGGCACGGCGATCGACCCGGACGTGATCGCCCAGCTGATGGCCCGCGGCCGCCGCAACCCCCTCGACGCGCTGACCGCCCGCGAGTCCGAGGTCCTGGGGCTGATGGCCCAGGGCCTGTCGAACACGGCGATCGCGAACTCGCTGGTGGTGTCGCACGGCGCGGTGGAGAAGCACATCGGCAACATCTTCTCGAAGCTCGGCCTCGAGGCGAGCGCGGAGGAACACCGCCGCGTTCGTGCGGTCCTGACCTACCTGGGCCGCTGAGCTCCGACGGACAGTGACCGGAAGTCCCGTAAAGTGGACATAGGGTCACCCGTTCCGCGGGCGGCACCCTCCACACCGCTCACCTACCATGAGCGGACCCAGCGGAGAGGAGCCCGCAGATGTCCGACGAGACCCCCTGCGTCCGCTTCTTCGGCGGCCCGCTCGACGGCCGCGTCCAGGAGCTCGGGGACGCCGAACCCGTGCCCGGCACCGTCATCCGGCACATCCACCTGCACGGCGGCCCGAAGATCGAGACCCGCTACGAGCTCGGCCTCACCGAGCGCGGCTGGGAGTACCGCGTCACCGCGACGCAGCACGAACCCGAGCCCGACGGCCTGAGGTAGGGAGAACCCCCGTATCGGCCGGGGGTGAACAGGACCTCGAAGACGCCGGTCAGCACCGCTGTTCCCGCAGGTCGAACCGGCCAGGCTTAGCGCATGCAGACAAGCCAGGGGGTCGCACGAGGCGGCCGGGACAGGTTTCTCGACGTCGTCCGGGCGGGGGCCATCCTCGCCGTCATCGCCCAGCACTGGGTCATGCCGGTGCTCTCCTACTCCGACGGCCGGCTCGCCACGGGCAACGCGCTCGCGACGCCGGGCTGGTGGGTCGTCACCTGGCTGTCCCAGGTCATGCCCCTGGTGTTCTTCGCCGGCGGCGCGGCCAACCTCATTTCACTGAGCCGCGCGAAGTCGACGCGCGAGTGGCTCGGTGCGCGGCTCAAACGCCTCATGGTGCCGGTCCTGCCGCTGGTGGCCGTCTGGCTCGTCATGCCGGACTTCCTCCGCGGGCTCGGCATCCCGCCGCAGCCGCTGCAGGTCGCCAGTGCGATCGCCGCGCAGCTGCTGTGGTTCCTCGCGGTCTACGTCCTGGTCGTGCTCCTCACGCCGCTGATGGTCGCCGCGCACCGGCGCTGGGGCCTCAAGGTGCCGCTCGTCATGGGAGCCGCCGGCGTCCTCGTCGACGTCGCGCGCTTCAACGACCTCGGTTACCTCGGTTACGCCAACGCGATCTTCGTCTGGGTCGCCGTCCACCAGCTCGGCTTCCACTACGTCGAAGGCCGCCTCGGCACGCTCACCCGCCGCGCCGCGCTCAGCCTGTCCGCCGCCGGCTTCGGCATCACCGCGCTGATGGTCGCGTTCGGCCCCTACCCGGCCAGCATGATCGGCATGCCGGGCGCGCCGGTGTCGAACATGAGCCCGCCGACCGTGCTGCTCGCCTTCCTCGCCGTCGGCCAGATCGGCCTGCTGCTCGCCTTCCGCCCGCAGCTCAACGCGCTCGCCGAACGTCCCGGCGTCGGCAGCGCGCTCGGCTGGCTCGGCGCGCGGTTCATGAGCGTCTACCTCTGGCACATGCCGGCGCTGATCGTGGTGGCGGGCGTGACGGTCTACGGCCTCGGCTACGAGACGCCCGAGCCGGGCACGCTGCTCTGGCTCGTCATGGCGCCCGCGTGGTTCGCGGTGTGCGGCCTGGTGCTGCTGGGCCTGCTGCGGCTGTTCGCGCACTTCGAGCTGCAGCGCGACACCGTCGCGGTCACCGCGAGGGTCCCGCAGCTGGTCGTCGCCGGGCTGATGATCTCGGGTGGCCTGCTCGGCCTCGCCGCGCACGGGTTCGCGCCGCTGTCGGACGGCATCGCGCACGGCCCGGTGCCGTGGATCGTCCTCGCGACGGCCGGGTTCCTCCTGGCGGGCAAGCAGGTTCCGGTGATCGACCTGCTGGGCCGTGCGGTGCACGTTTCCGAACGGGCAGCGCTGCGTCGGTGAAAAGCGGTCGTCGACAAAGCGTCAGGCGCTGAGCAGCCGCAGCGGGGTGTCGTGCAGGACGGCCCGCAGGAACGGCTCCCCCAGGCGATCGTCGGCCGCCCAGCCGGCGATCGCCTGCAGCTGCGTCGCGTAGGAGTACGGGATGTTCGGGAAGTCCGTGCCCAGCACGACACGGTCGGCGAACTCGGCCAGCCGCGCGGTCCAGTCCGGCGGCAATGGCGACATCGCCTCGGCGAACGGCACCCCGACCATCGTCGTGTCCAGGTGCACGCGCGGGTACTTCGCCAGCAGGTCGAACGCCGTCCCGAACTCGGGCATCGCCGCGTGCGCGAGCACCGCCGTCAGGTCCGGGTACCGCGCCAGCACCTCTTCGAAGACCGACAACCCGGTGAAGTCGCCCCGCAACGGTCCGTGTCCACAGTGGACGACGACGGGGACGCCCGCGTCGGCCAGCGCACCCCACACCGGCTTCAGCAGCTCGTCACGCGGGTCGTACGCGCCCACCTGCACGTGCGCCTTGAACACCCGGGCGCCGGCGCGCAGCGCACCGTCCACAGCGGACCCGGCGCCGGGCTCGGGGTAGAACGTCCCGGTCGGCACCGCCTCCGGGACCTGGGAAGCGAACTCCAACGCCCACGACGTCAGCCACTCCGCCATGCCCGGCTTGTGCGGGTAGACCAGCGGCGCGAACTGCCGGACACCCAGCGAGCGCAGGGTTTCCAGCCGCTCCTGCTCGGACGTCCGGTAGTGCACCGGCCAGTCGGTGCCGTAGTGCGTCGAGGCCTGGTCGAAGTACGCCCAGACCTTGTCCATCACCGGTTTCGGCAGGAAGTGGACGTGCAGGTCGACCAGGCCCGGCAGGCCCAGTGACGCCGTCCACCGAGCGACGTCGGCATCGGAAGCCGGGCCCGCCGTCACTCCGTGAACCGGCCCTTCAGCGCGCGGCCCATGGCCCTCCTGATGTCGCGGTCCGCGTCGCGCTTGGCGAGCGTCTGCCGCTTGTCGTAGGCCTTCTTGCCCTGGGCCAGCGCGATCTCGACCTTGACCTTGCCGTCCTTGAAGTACATCGACAGCGGGACCAAGGAGAGCCCGCTCTCCTTGGTCTTGCCGATGAGCTTCTCGATCTCACGCCGGTGCAGCAGCAGCTTCCGGGTCCGCCGCGGCATGTGGTTGGTCCACGTGCCCTGCGTGTACTCCGGGATGTGCACGTTGCGCAGCCACACTTCGCCGTCGTCGACCGTCGCGAACGCGTCCGCCAGGGACGCCTTGCCCTCGCGCAGGCTCTTCACCTCGGTGCCGACGAGCACGAGACCGCACTCGTAGGTGTCGAGGATGGAGTAATCGTGCCGCGCCTTGCGGTTCGACACGATCACCTTCTGGCCACGTTCCTTGGGCATACGACCACTCTACGTGATGTCCGGGGCCGCAAGCAGCCGGTTAAAAACCTAGTGCCGGACGTACAGCCGCAGCGTGACGTACCCGGTGATGGCGGAGATCACCATGGAGACGCCCAGCAGGATCGGCGCGACCGGGAACAGCAGCTCCAGCGTGGTGATCTTCGGGAACACGTCGCCGGTGAACACCGCGTCGAGGAAACCGACCTTGGTGATGACCAGCATGATGATCCCGAGGATCGCACCGACCGCGCCGGCGACCACCGCCTCCAGCAGGAACGGCAGCTGCGTGTACCACCGCGTCGCGCCGACGAGCCGCATGATGCCGACCTCGGTGCGCCGGGTGAACGCGGACACCTGGATCGTGTTGGCGATCAGCAGCAGCGCGGCGATGGCCATGATGAGCGCGGCACCGAACGCCATGTTCCGGACCCCGTTGAAGGCGTTGAACACGCGGTCGAGGAACTTCTTCTGGTCGTCGACCTTCCGGACGCCCGGCTTGGTGCTGTACTCCTGCACGATCGACTCGCTGCGGTCCGGGTCCTTCAGCTTCACGTGCAGTGACGCGGGCAGCGACTCCGGCCCGGTCAGCTGGATCAGCTCCGGCTGGCTCTCGAAGATCTTCTTGAACCGCTCGAAGGCCTGGTCGCGGTTCTCGAACACGACCGACTCGACGCCGTCGTTGCTCTGCAAGGACGAGCGCAGCGACTGGCACAGCGACTGCGTGCAGTTCTTGTCGCCCGCACTGATGTCGTCGGTGAGGTAGACCGAAACCTCGACGTCGGCGAGGAAGTTGGACTTCATCTTGTCGATCGTGCGCACGGCCAGGAGGCCGCCGCCGAGCATGGCGAGCGACACGGCCGTGGTCAGCATCATCGCGATGGTCATCGTGATGTTCCGGCGCAGGCCGGTGATTACCTCACTGAAGACGAAACTGGCACGCATGTCGGGGTCTGGTCCTTGATGTCGGGGGCGTTGGCGGGGCGGGGAATGCCGGAGTCAGCGACCGATGCCGTAGACGCCGCGGGCGTCGTCACGGATCACCCGGCCGAGCTGCAGCTCGACGACGCGGCGCCGCATGGAGTCCACGATGCCGTGGTCGTGGGTCGCCATCAGGACGGTCGTGCCGGTGCGGTTGATCCGCTCCAGCAGCAGCATGATGTCCTGGCTGGTGTCGGGGTCCAGGTTCCCGGTCGGTTCGTCGGCGAGCAGCACCAGCGGCCGGTTGACGAACGCGCGCGCGATCGCCACGCGCTGCTGCTCACCACCGGAGAGCTCGTTGGGCAGCCGGTCGGCCTTGCCGTCGAGGCCGACGAGCTCCAGCACCTCGGGCACGACCTTCTTGATGGTCGGGCCGGGCTTGCCGATGACCTCGAGGGCGAACGCGACGTTCTCGGCGACCGTCTTGTTGGCCAGCAGGCGGAAGTCCTGGAAGACGCAGCCGATGGTCTGCCGCAGGCGGGGGACCCGGCGGCGGGCCAGCTTGGCGACGTCGAAGTTGGACACCATCACGCGGCCCTTGCTCGGCGTCTCTTCGCGCAGCAGCAGCCTGAGGAAGGTCGACTTCCCCGATCCCGAGGGACCGATGAGGAAGACGAACTCACCCTTTTCGATGTCGACGGACACCCGCTCGAGCGCGGGCCGCGTCGAGGTCTTGTAGACCTTGGAAACCTCTTCGAGCCGGATCACGATTCGGCATACTACCCACCGGTCTCGTGAAGCCCCGGTTGCCCGGTCCACCCGGGTGGAGCAACGGGTGTTTGCGCACGGTGAGCGGTCGCGCAAACACCCCCTGCGCCGATCAGACGGTCGCCGTCTGCTTCCGCCAGCGGATGCCGGCGTCGAGGAAGCCGTCGATGTCGCCGTCGAGCACCGCGCTCGGGTTGCCGACCTCGAACTCGGTCCGCAGGTCCTTGACCATCTGGTACGGGTGCAGCACGTAGGAGCGCATCTGGTTGCCCCAGCTGGAGCCGCCGTCCTTGAGCGCGTCCATCTCCTTGCGCTCTTCTTCCTTCTTGCGCTGGAGCAGCCGCGACTGGAGCACCTTCATCGCGGCCGCCTTGTTCTGCAGCTGCGACTTCTCGTTCTGGCACGAGACGACGATGTTGGTCGGGATGTGCGTGATGCGCACGGCGGAGTCGGTCGTGTTCACGCTCTGTCCACCGGGGCCGGACGAGCGGTAGACGTCGACCCGGATGTCCTTCTCCGGGATGTCGACGTGGTCGACCTCTTCGACCTCCGGCAGCACCTCGACGTGCGCGAACGACGTCTGGCGGCGGCTCTGGTTGTCGAACGGCGAGATCCGGACGAGCCGGTGGGTGCCCTGCTCGACCGAGAGGGTGCCGTAGACGTAGGGAGCGGTCACCTTGAACGTCGCCGACTTGATGCCCGCCTCTTCGGCGTAGGAGATGTCGTAGACGTCGGTCGGGTAGCCGTGGCGTTCCGCCCAGCGCAGGTACATGCGGAGCAGCATCTCGGCGAAGTCGGCCGCGTCGACGCCGCCAGCCTCGGAGCGGATGGTGACGACGGCGTTGCGGTCGTCGTACTCGCCCGAAAGCAGCGTGCGGACCTCGAGGCCGTCGATGGCCTTGCCCAGGTCGGCCAGCTCGCTCTCGGCCTCGCCCATGCTGGCGGCGTCACCCTCGGCCTCGGAGAGCTCGTACAGCACGCCGAGGTCGTCGACCCGCTGGCGCAGGTCGCTGACCCGGCGCAGCTCGCCCTGCCGGTGGGACAGCTGGCTGGTGACCTTCTGCGCCGCCTCCGGGTCGTCCCAGAGCGTCGGGCTCGAGGCCTGCTCCTCCAGGTCGGCCACCTGGGCACGCAGCGTGTCCAGGTCCATCACCGACTCGATCTGCGTCAGCTTGCCGGTCAGGTCCTTCAGTGCCGCGTCGAACTCATCACTCACGTTTGTCGAGGTTACGGCAAAACCCACGACCGGTTGCGAGGACCGGTCGTGGGCGCGTGAACCTCAGGCCGCGGGGATGGCGTCGAGCAGCTTCAGCGCGGCCTTGGCCTGAGCCTGGGCGAACTCGGCGACGGCCTTCTCGTACGGCCCGTCGGCGGCCTTGGTGGCCGCCTTCGCGTCGTCCAGCTGCTGGCTGTAGCTCGTCCGGGCCGAGTCGAGCAGCACCTGGCGCTGCTTCGCGGTCAGCGACGCCGCGTGCACGAGCCGCAGGATGAGCGGGCTGCGCAGGTGGTCGGGACCGGCCTCGGACGTCAGCCAGGCCTTGAAGGCCTTCTTGCCGGCGGCGGTGATCAGGTACTGCTGGCTGGAGCGCGGGCCCTGCTTGCCGAGCCGGACGAGACCTTCCTTGGACAGCGCCGGGAGCTCCCGGTACACCTGGCTGCGGGTGACGCTGAAGAAGGCGCCGAATCGCTCACCCGCTCCCGCGACGAGCTGCCCGCCGGTGGCGGGACCGTCGTGGAGCAGACCGAGCAGGGCGGCGGCTGTTGCATTCAATTCGGACACGTCCCCTAGATTCCCACTTATCGGCCGCTGTGTCCACAGTGGTCAGCAGATCTGTCCATTGTGGCTAGTCAGATCCCCTCGTTCGGCCCAATGCGACCAGGTCCACTGTGGACCCCGGACACGCTGTGCAACCACCTGGGACACCACTTTGGTCCAACCAGCCGCACGCGAGCCAGCCCGACACGGCCAGGCAGGTGAGTTCGGCAAGTGGCTTTCCCCGGCTGGCGCATTCCGAACACGCACCGCAACCGCTCGAAAACAATGCCCAGATCGCGAGATTCGTAGCAAAAGGCGACCAAGACGGGGGATCCAAGGGGGCGAAGCCCTCTTGGCGGGGGTTTGGGGGTCCGACCCCCAAATCAATGCGAAAGAGGCCCCTGTTCGCGTGTTCTGCGAACAGGGGCCTCTGCCTCTGTAGCGGGGACAGGATTTGAACCTGCGACCTCTGGGTTATGAGCCCAGCGAGCTACCGAGCTGCTCCACCCCGCGCCGTTGTGGTACTTGAATAGATTACACGGGGTGGCTACCGGGTTTGCACCGGGGTGCACAAAGCGGCTGACCAGGCGTTACTTCGCTTCGAGCCACTGACGGGCTCCACTGAGGACCATCGAAAGCCCGTCCTCGAACCGCTCGCCGACGTCGGCGAGGAGGTCGCCCGCCGCCTCGCTGCGGTAGCGCTCGTCCAGCTCGCCCGGCTTCGGGTAGACGGCCTGCTCTTCGATGGTGAAGCCGACGACGTAGCTGTAGACGGTGAACAGCGCCTGACCCGCCCGGCGCTCGTCCAGCCCGGCCTCGATGCTCCGCCACAGCGGGCTGCGCCCGACCAGGCCGATGTCCCCGATATAGGTGCCGGCGAAGACCTTCCCGCCGTCGCGGTAGGACAGCATCATCCGCCGCAGCGTCCGCGCGCCGTGCGCGACCGCTTCCCACTCCCCCAGCGAGTCCGGCGGCCGGCGGTCCTCGGCCGAATCGGCATACATCTGCGTCGCCATTTCGTCGAGCAGCTCCTGTTTGTTCTTCATGTGCCAGTACAGCGCCGGCGCCTTGACCCCCAAGTCGGCGGCGATCAGGCGCAGCGTGAGCCCGTTGAGGCCGACCTCGTTGAGCAGCCTGAGCCCGGAACGCGCGATGTCCTGCCTGGTCAGGGCCATATTTCCGGTTCTCCTCGTGGTGCTCGCTTGACAATTTAACGATGTTAAGGGCATCCTCGGATCAGGTCAATTTAACGTTGTTAAGGAGCTGGGGATGAACGAGCTGAACGCCGAGGTGGTCGTCGCCGGGGCGGGACCGACCGGGCTGATGCTGGCGAACGAGCTGGCGCTGGCCGGAGTGGACGTCGTGGTCCTGGAGCGCCTGCCCGTCCGGACCGGGTTGTCGAAGGCGTTGAACCTGCAGCCGCGGACGGCGGAGGTGCTGGACCTGCGCGGCCTGCTCGGCCGGGCGGAGCAGCGGTCGTTCGCGACTGTCGCGGACGGACACTTCGCGGTGATCCCGTTGAGCTACGCCGGCTGGGACACGCGGCACCCGTACCAGGTGGGCATCCCGCAGGCGCAGGTCGAGGCGACGCTGGAGGAGCGGCTGGCCGAGCAGGGCGTCAAGGTGCTGCGTGGCCACGAGCTGACCGGCTTCGAGCAGGACGACGCCGGCGTGACGGTCACGGCGGGCGACCTCCGGGTCCGCGCGGCGTACCTGGTGGGCTGCGACGGTGGCCGCAGCGCGGTGCGCAAAGCCTTGAACCTGCCGTTCGAAGGAATCGAAGGCCGGGGTCACGGCGTCTCGGCGGACGTCCTGTTCCGGACGACCCCGCCGGGCGCGCCGACGCAGTGGCGGTCGATGGGGAACATGGTGACGTCGCTCAGCCCGGGCAAGTTCGTCGGCCTGATCCCGCTGGGCGAGCCCAATCTGTACCGCCTGAGCTACGGCGACCGGCTGCACCGCCCGGACGACCTCCGCGCCGAGGTGCCTGAGGAGGACGTCCGCGCGGCGGTCCGTGAACGCTTCGGCGCGGAAGCGGAGATCGAGGAGATCCGCTGGACATCGCGGTTCTCGGACGACAGCCGGCTGGCGGCGAAGTACCGGGTGGGCCGGGTGCTCTTGGCGGGCGACGCGGCACACGTCCACTTCCCGGCGGGCGGCCAGGGTCTGAACCTGGGCGTCCAGGACGCGATGAACCTGGGCTGGAAGCTGGCGGCCGAACTCCGCGGCCGGGCCCCGGCAGGTCTGCTCGACACGTACGAAGCGGAGCGTCGCGCGGTGGCGAACGGGGTGCTGCAGAACGTGGCCGCCCAGAACGCGCTGATCCCCCTGACGCCGGACCAGCTGGCCCTGCGCGCACTGTTCCGCGACCTGACGGAGATCCCGGAGGTCCAGCGCAAGCTGTCGGGAATGGTGTCGGGTCTGGACATCCGCTACGCACCAGCGGAAGGCCACCCGGCGACAGGCGCCCGTCTCCCGGACTTCCCTGTGGGCAAAGGCTTCGCGAGCGACTTGTTCCACAGTGGAAAGTTCGTCCTGCTGACGAAAACCCCGGCGGAGGCGCCCCACCCGGAGGTAGTCGTAGCGGAGGTACCGGAACTCCCCTGGCCCGACCTGACGAGCATCTTGGTCCGCCCGGACGGTTACGTGGCAACAACAGACGGATCAGCAGGAGCCTGGCTGAAGAACTGACCCGACCACGCGCGGGGGGTCCAGGGGGCGAAGCCCGCCCTGGCGGGGGTCTGGGGGTTCGACCCCCAGGGGAAATGCGAAGGAGGCGCGGTCGGCGCTTTACGCCGACACACGCCTCCTGCATCCGTAGCGGGGACAGGATTTGAACCTGCGACCTCTGGGTTATGAGCCCAGCGAGCTACCGAGCTGCTCCACCCCGCGTCGTGGTACCTACTTTACGCCCTGGTTGCGAATGGGTGCAAAGCAGGTACCCCTTAGGTAAGCGACGTCACCCTCCCGGCTGCGAACTCGGCGGCGGAGTGCTGGTCCCGGGCGCCGCCGTCTTGGCCGCCTCGTACTCCTTCGCCGCGGCGTCCAGAGCCGCCAGGGCCGCGCCCTGGTCCGTGAAGTTGCCCGACTGCTGAGCGGCCCGGAGCTTCGCGAGGGCGGACTGGATGTCCGTCACGGCCTTGTCGAGCGCCGCGTTGCCGCCACCGGAGTTGGGTGGCGTCGTGGTCGGCTGGTTCGGCGTGGTCGTCGGCGGCGTCGTCGTGGGCTGGCCCGCCTGGGGTGGCGTGGTCGTCGCTTCGCCCGTGCCGGCGCCGAAGATCTGGTCTAGGGCTTCCTGCAGCGTCGCGCCGTAGCCGACCTTCGGCCCGTACGAGACGAGCACCCGTGCCAGCTGTGGATAGCTGTTCTGGTTGCGCTGCCGGATGTACACGGGCTCCACGTAGAGGAAGCCCTGGGCGACCGGCAGCGTGATCAGGTTGCCGTAGATCGGGATGACGTTGGGGTTGTTGAAGAGCGTCCGGTCCTGCGCCACCCGTGGATCGCTCTGGAACCGGTTCTGGACCTGGACCGGACCGTCGACCTGCGTGGCTCCGGTGGCCGCGCTGGGCAACTGGAGGACGCGGATCTTCCCGTAGTCGTTCGCGTCCGAGGACACCGACATCCAGGACGCGAGGTACTGCCGCTGCAGACCGGTGAGCGAGCTGGTCAGCTGGAACGTCGGCTTGCTCTGGCCCGGGGTGTCGGCGAGGACGTAGTAGCCGGGCTGGTTGGCCGCGCCGGCCGCCGCCGGGTTGGAGCCGCCTTCGGCCGTCGGGTCCTGCGGGACGCTCCAGAACGCCTGCTGCGAATAGAACTCCTGCGGGTTGCTGACGTGGTAGCGCGACAGCAGCTCACGCTGGATCTTGAAGAGGTCCTCGGGGTAGCGGAAGTGGGACCGCAGGTCCGGGGAGATCTCGGAACTCGGCTTCACGAGCCCGGGGAAGACCTTCTCCCAGGCGTTGAGGACCGGTTCCTTGTCGTCGATCGAGTACAGGTTCACCGTGCCGTTGAAGGCGTCGACGGTGGCCTTGACCGAGTTGCGGATGTAGTTGATCGAGCTGTTGGCCTGGCGGGCGACACCGTTGAGCGAGTCGTTGGTGGCCGCGCCGAGCTGGGTCTGCTGCGAGTACGGGAAGTTGTTGATCGTGGTGTAGCCGTCGATGATCCACTGGATCTTGCCGTCGACGACCGCGGGGTACGGGTCGCCGTCGAGGGTCAGCCACGGCGCGACCTTGCTGACGCGCTCACGCGGGTCGCGGTTGTACATGATCTTCGAGTTGTCGCCGATGGCGTCGGAGAACAGGATGTTGCGTTCGCCGTACTCGGCCGCGAAGGCCAGGCGGTTGAACCAGTTGTCGACCGAGACGCCGCCGGTGCCCTTGTAGGTGTAGCGGTCGGTGGCGGTGTCGTACTCGCCGGGCGCGTTGCCGGTGGTGCCGCCGACGATCGCGTAGTCGGAGTCCGCGGCGGACAGCTCCCCGTAGTAGATCCGGGGTTCCTTGACCTCGATGCCGGGCTGTCCCGTGCCGGACGAGCCGGCGCCGGACGGGTTCTGGGTGTCGCTGGTGGTGGCGATCGGGTAGCCGCCGTCGGAGTTGGCGTCCTTGACCGCGCGGTCGATCGTGTTGGCGGGCGCGGCGACGAAGCCGTTGCCGTGGGTGTAGACGAGGTGCTTGTTGATCCAGCTGGTCTGGTTGCCGGTCAGGCCCTCGGTCTTGATCTCCTTGGCGGCGACGATGTAGTCCTGCGTGGTGCCGCCGACGGTGTAGCGGTCGATGTCGAGCTTGGCCGGGAAGCCGTAGAAGTTCTCGCGGCCGACGCGCTGGGTGAAGGTGTCGGAGAGGATGTTCGGGTCGAGCAGCCGGATGTTCGACATCGTCCCGGTGTCGGCCTTGAGCTGGTCCGGCGTGGCCGACGAGCTGCCCGTGTAGGGCTGGTACTGGACGTCGGTGAGGCCGAAGGCGCGGCGGGTGGCGTCCATGTTCCGCTGGATGGACGTCGCTTCCTTCTCGTTCGCGTTGGGCTTCACCGAGAACTGGTCGAGGATCGCGGGCCACGCGACGCCGACCAGGATGCTCGACAGGATCAGCAGCACGAGGGCGATCGCCGGCAGCTGCAGGTTGCGCAGGAAGGCACCCGCGAAGAACGCGATCGCGCAGATCACCGAGATGCACAGCAGGATCAGCTTGGCCGGCAGGACCGCGTTCAGGTCGGTGTAGGTGGCGCCGATGAACAGCGGCGCGCCGCGATCGGACAGCAGCAGGTTGTACCGGTCGAAGAAGTACTCGGCCGCCTTCAGCAGCACGAAGAGGCCGACGGTGATCGCGAGCTGCGCGCGGGTCGGGCCGGCGAGCTGGCCGCCCTTGCCGGCCAGCCGGATGCCGCCGAAGACGTAGTGCGAGATGAGCGCGCCGAAGAAGGAGATGACGACGGCGATGAACAGCCAGCCGAGCAGCCAGTTGTAGAACGGCAGGTCGAAGGCGTAGAAGCCGACGTCGTTGCCGAACTCGGGATCGGTCTGGCCGAACGAGGTGCCGTTGAGGAACAGCTGCACGACCTGCCAGTCGCCCTGGGCGGACAACCCGGCGATGAGGCCGGTGAGCACCGGGATCCCGATGCCGAAGAGGCGGATGCGCGCGACGATCGCGGACCGGTAGCGGGCCAGCGGATCGTCGGCGCCGGAGATCGGCACGAACACCGGGCGGGTGCGGTAGGCGATCATCAGGCTGATCGCGAGCGCCCCGCCGACGAGCACCCCGACGGCGAAGAAAAGGATGACGCGGGTGACCACCTGGGTGGTGAACACCGACCGCGCGCCGACCTCTCCGAACCACAGCCAGTCGACGTACGTGTCGAGCAAGCGGGCCCCGAGCAGGAGCACCAGCACGATCACCGCGGCGATGATGAGGAGGATCCGGCTCCGCCGGGACAGCTTCGGCAGGCTCACCGGGGGCCGAGTCGCCACGGTGCACGCTCCTGTCATTCGTCAGCACTTGAACAGGGGCGCTCGCGCCCCCTGATTCCCTAACTCTACGGATGCCGTGGGAAGTTCCCGGGACCCGCCCGAATCGGACTCCCGGCGTGGTCTCGCGGACCGGCTGGAGAGCCTTGTCCAGCCGTCGCCCGCCACATGGCGTCGGCGCGAACCCGCGGCCGGTGTGCGGGGCGTGGCGGGCTGACCAGGACAAGGCTCTGCCACCATATGCGCATGGAACAGCAGCAGCAGGCCGGCGTGGCCGCTCTCGCGCGCGAGATCGAAGACTTCATGGCCGCGAACGGCTGGGACCAGCCGCCGCAGCTGTTCGCGCTGGTGCCGACGGCGGCGCTGCTGGACGAGCAGCCGGAGCTGGCCGGGCAGCTCGACCGGGCGAACCCGCTGACGCCGGTGGCGCAGGAAGCGCTGCCCGATGGCGACCTCGCCGACGCGCTGGCCCGGATCGCGTGGCCCGATCTGGTGATCGGGTGCGCGCTCGCCCAGGAGATCATCGTGCTGCCGCCGGGCTCGGAGTCGGAGCTGCCGGACGTCGCGGAGGCCGACGCGGAGAGCCTGCGCCGCGCGGCCGCCGACCACCCGCAGCGGACGGAGGCCCGGCTGGTGGCCGCGGTCCTGCGCGAGGGCAACGGCGCGTGCGTCATGCGGCTGCGCGGCATCGGGACGGCCGAGGGTTCCGACGAGTCGATCGACGAGATCGTCGAGAGCCCCGACCTCGCCCCGAACCTCCTCGAGGCCCTCAAGGCGACGCTCCTCCCCTAGCAGGAGGCCGTCGGGCGGCCCGCCTTCAGGTTGGCCAGCTGCGCGAGCGCGTCGTCCAGTGTGGACACCTTGATGAGGTTGAGGCCGTCGGGCGCGGTGGTCTTGGCCTCGGCGCAGTTGTGCTCGGGCACCAGGAAGTCGGTGGCGCCCGCCTCGCGCGCGCCGACGACCTTGAACGAGATCCCGCCGATCGGGTCGACCTCGCCCGTCTCGGTGATCTCGCCGGTGCCGGCGATGTGCCGGCCGCCCGCGATGTCGTCGCCCTTGACCCGGTCGATGATCGCGAGGGTGAACATCAGCCCGGCCGAGGGCCCGCCGACGTCCTGCAGGGAGATGTTGACGTTGAACGGCGCCTCGGCCCGGTCGACCGCGGTTAGGCCGATGAAGCCCTCCTTGCGGTCGGGGCGCGAAGCGAGCGTGAGCGGCACGGTGCGCTCCGGCTGGCCGTCCGACTGGAAGGTGATCTGGACGGTCTGGCCGGGCAGGGTGCCGGCCAGCGCGGCCCGGACGTCCGCGGCTTCGACGATCTTCTTGCCGTTCACCGTGATCAGCTTGTCGCCGGGGGCGAGCACGTGGTCGGCCGGGCTGCCGGAGACGATCTGCTTCGCCAGCACCTTGATCGGGTAGCCGAGCTTGCGCAGGGCGGCGACCTGGGCGTTCGACTGCGAGTCCTGCAGCTGCTGGATGTTCTCCTGCTTGACCTGTTCGTTGGTTTCGCCCGGCTTGAAGTACTCCTCGCGCGGCGCGAGCGCGTAGCGGCCGCTGGCCCAGAAGCCGAGACCCTGGAAGAGCGTGACGCCGTCGTGCAGCGAGACGGTCGTCATCCGCAGCTCGCCGGTCGTCGGGTGGGTCTCGTGCCCGGTGACCTGGATGACCGGGTTGCCCGCGGCGTCGCGACCCAGCGTGTCGTAGGTCGGGCCCGGGCTGATCGCCACGAACGGCACCGGCACGACCAGGCCGAGCACCACGAAGATCAGGAACAGCGAGCCGCTGACCACGAGCGTCCAGCCGCGGCGGGTCATCCGCCGGGCCTCGCCGCCGGCCTCGGTGCCGGGGTCCGGGCTGCTCTTCGCGGGCGCGGTCTGCTCGGAGGACTTGGTCACGCCCGACAGCGTACGGTGACCGCGTTCGCTTCCCGGTGAAGGCCACGCACATGACGCGCTGGAGCCTTCCCGACCCGCGTACGGTGGACGCATGAGCAAACCCCCGTTCGGCTTCGGACCTTCCGATCCCGACAAACGAGGTGAGAACGACCCCTCGGAAGGCGGACAGCAGTCCGGCGCCGAGGCCTTCAACCAGCTCGGGCAGATGCTGAGCCAGCTGGGCCAGATGCTCAGCCAGGCCGGTACTTCCAGCGGGCCGGTGAACTACGACCTCGCCAAGCAGATCGCCCTCCAGACCCTGGGCAGCGCCGGCAACACCGGCGAAAGCCGCCTCGGCTTCTCCGGCGGAGACGACTCGAACGCCGCCGTCCGCGACGCCGCCCACCTCGCCGAGCTCTGGCTCGACGCGGCGACGCAGTTCCCCGCGGGCGCGACGTCGACGGTCGCATGGTCGCCGCGCACCTGGGTCGAGAAGACCCTGCCGACGTGGCAGCGGCTGTGCGACCCGGTCGCCCGCCAGGTGTCGGGTGCCTGGATGGAGGCGCTCCCCGCGGAGGCCAAGGAAGCCGCCGGCCCGCTGCTGCAGATGATGGGGCAGATGGGCGGGATGGCCTTCGGGTCCCAGCTCGGCCAGGCGCTGGCCCAGCTGGCGTCGGAGATGCTGACTTCGTCCGAGATCGGGCTGCCCCTGGCCCCGGCCGGGACGTCCGCGCTGCTGCCGGCGAACATCGAGAAGTTCGCCGAGGGCCTGGAGCTGCCGACGAGCGAGATCCTGGTGTTCCTGGCCGCGCGCGAGGCCGCGCACCAGCGGCTGTTCACGCACGTGCCGTGGCTGCGCCAGCGCCTGCTGGCGACGGTCGAGGAGTTCGCGCACGGCATCTCGGTGGACACGTCGGCCCTGGAGTCGCTGGCCGGCCGGATCGACCCGGCCAACCCGGCGAGCATCGAGGAAGCGATGTCGTCCGGCCTGCTGGAGCCCCAGACGACGGAGGAGCAGAAGGGCGCGCTGCGGCGCCTCGAGACGCTGCTGGCCCTGGTCGAGGGCTGGGTCGACGTGGTGGTGGCGGAAGCGGTCGGCGACCGCCTCCCGGGAGCGGACGCACTGCGCGAGACGCTGCGCCGCCGCCGCGCGACGGGCGGCCCGGCGGAGCAGACGTTCGCCACGCTGGTCGGCCTGGAGCTGCGCCCCCGCCGCATGAGGGACGCATCGAACCTGTGGAAGCTGGTGGGCGACCGCCACGGCCTGGAGAAGCGCGACGGCCTGTGGTCCCACCCGGACCTGATGCCGACGGCGGAGGACCTGGACGAGCCGATCGACTTCGCGGACCACGTCGGTTCGGCGGGTTCGATCGACGACCTCGACCCGATCGCGGAGCTGGAGCGCACGGAGCAGTCCGAGCGTTCGAAGCGCGACGAGAAGGCCAAGGAGACCCCTCCGGCCTCGGAGGAAAGCGACGGCGAAGGCCAGAGCTGAACCCAGTTCGGCGGAACGGGCGCCCCGCTCCGCGAGGCGCCCGTTCCCGTCCCCGCCGACTGTGTCGTCCATCCAAGTACGCGTGTCGTCCATCCAGGCACGCGTGTCGTCCGCCCAGACACGCGTGATGCCCTTCCAGACACGCGTGATGCCCCTCTGATCACGCGTGATGCCCCTCACGCACGCAAGCCGACCGTCCCGGTACGCCGACCCACCAGGCGTGCAGCCTCTCGGACCGCCCGTCCACGCAGCCGGGGCGGCCCGCCGCAGCGGACCGCCCCGGTCACGTCACCCGCTCAGCACTCGGTGTCGATCCCCCACCCGGCGGCGGCCGCCAACCCCTCGAGATATCCCATCGCCCGATCGGTCTTCGGATACTTCCGCACCAGGGCCCAGAACGCCGCGTC
Organism: Amycolatopsis sp. NPDC005961; assembly: GCF_040629235.1. NCBI lineage: Bacteria > Bacillati > Actinomycetota > Actinomycetes > Pseudonocardiales > Pseudonocardiaceae > Amycolatopsis > Amycolatopsis sp. NPDC005961. Next base: position 36,726 of record NZ_JBEXVF010000064.1, read on the forward strand.
GTGCCCGGGCTCGCGCAGGTGCGCCAGCTCGTGCACCAGCACGTAGTCCAGCACCCACGGCGGGACCTTCCGCAGCCGGTCGCTGACCCGGATGGTCGCGTCGACCGGCGTGCAGGACGCCCACCGCGTGCGCATCGGCGGCACCCAGCGGACGCTCGCCGGCACCGCGTTGCCATCCAGGTACTTGCCCGACAGCAGCGCGCAGCGCGCCAGCAGGGCGTCGTCCGACGTCTTCGGGGGTGCCGGCCGGCGTGGTTCCGAGCGCTGCAGCTTGCGCTCCATCTCGGCGACCCAGTGTTTCTCCTCCGCCCTGGTCATCCGCGCGGGGATGAGCACGATGAGCGTGTCATCCTTCCAATACGCGGTGACCGTCCGGTGCCGGCGCTGGCTGCGCCGCACTTCGACCTTGTGTTCCGGTGTGTCCGACGAGGGGTTCGTTTCCCCCCTGCCTCTCAGCGAGGGCGTCTGTGCTTCGACCACCCGACAACGGTAAGGCCAGGCACCGACAACTCCGAGCGCATTGAGGTCACAGAGCCGAGTTGTCCACAGCCCACTTCACTTGTGGACAACTCGGCCGATCCGGCGCCTTCCCGGGCTCGGCCGCCGCCTCCGGATGCCATCCTGCGGACATGATCTTCTCCACCGCGGACATGCCTCCGGTGCTCCTGCCGGCCCATCCCGCCCTGCTCCCGGGCATCACGGTGCTGGAACGCGGCCCGCGCGAGATCCAGCTCGGGCTCGATCCGCGCCACGGCGTGATCGTCGAAGGCCTGCCACCCCGCCTCGTCGCGCGGCTGCGAAAACTCGACGGCAGCAAGCCCGTCGAGCGGCTCTTGCTCGCCGAGAGCGAACACCGCGACCAGCTGCGGACGCTGCTGCGGCAATTGGCCGCGCTCGGCCTGGTCACCGACGCCGGACGCCCGGACGGCCCGGGTCTCCGCGGCGAAACCGGCTTCTGGTCGCTGCGGGCGCGCCACCACCAGAGCGCCCTCAGTGAGCGGCGGCGCGCCAGCGCGGTCACCGTGCACGGCGACGGCCGGGTGGCGGTCGCCGTCGCCGTGCTGCTGGCCAACGCCGGGATCGGGCACGTCGAGCTGGAGCTGCCCGGCACGGTGACCGAGCACGACCTGGGCAGCGGGTTCACCGAAGCCGACCTGGGCCGATCGCGGCGCCACGCCCTCGGCGACCTGCTGCGTCGCGTCGACCCCGAAGTCCGCGTCACCCGCCTGCACGACCGCCACCCGGACTTGGCGCTGCTCACCGACGCCGTCGTCCCCGCGCCGGAGGTCGTCGCCGAGCTGATGGAGGACGGCGTCCCGCACATGGCCGCCCGCATCCGCGACGGAACGGGCATCGTCGGGCCGCTGGTCGTCCCGGGCCGCAGTTCGTGCCTGCGCTGCGCCGACCTGCACCGGACCGACCTCGACCCGTGCTGGCCCCGCGTCGCCGGACAGCTGACGGGCCGGCACCAGCGGCCCGACCTCGGCGCGGTCCACGCCTGCGCCTCGCTGGCCGTCGCGCAGGCCATGCGCCTGCTCTCCCCCGCCGAGCCGGCGCCGCCCGCGTGGAACGCGACCCTGGAGATCGACGCCTTCGACGGCCGCATCCGCCACCGCGGCTGGCCCCCGCACCCGCGGTGTGGTTGCGGCGCCTTGGTGCTGCGACAGGAGACGTAGACCACTAAGACGTCGCGAGCGGGCTGCGCGCCGCCGAGGTCGCAAGGCAGAATCGCGGGGGTGACCGACTTCCGCGACCCAGGCGATCGTGACCCCGCGATGCCGCGCAAGGGTGCCGCCCGTACTGCCAAGCTCGCCAGTCTGCCGCTCGGGATCGCCGGACGGGCGGTCGGCGGGTGGGGCAAGCGGCTGGCCGGTCAGAGCGCGGAGCAGGTCAACGCCACGCTCTCGGCGAAGGCCGCCGAGCAGCTGTTCGAGGTGCTCGGCACGCTCAAGGGCGGGGCGATGAAGTTCGGCCAGGCGCTGAGCGTGTTCGAGGCGGCGGTGCCGGACGACATGGCGAAGCCGTACCGCGAGGCGCTGACGAAGCTGCAGGCCGCGGCGCCGCCGATGGCGGCCCGCCAGACCCACCGTGTGCTCGCCGAGCAGCTGGGCCGCACCTGGAGCAGCCGATTCGCCTCGTTCGACGACGTGCCGGCGGCGGCCGCGAGCATCGGCCAGGTGCACCGCGCGGTCTGGCACGACGGCCGCGAGGTGGCCGTCAAGGTGCAGTACCCGGGCGCCGACGAGGCGTTGCGCAGCGACCTGCGGCAGCTGCAGCGGTTCAGCAGGCTGTTCCAGGCGTTCGTGCCCGGCACGGAGGTCAAGCCGCTGCTGGCCGAGCTCGCCGAGCGCATGAACGAGGAGCTCGACTACCAGGCCGAGGCCCAGCACCAGCGCGCCTTCGCGAAGGCGTTCGAGGGTGATCCCGGCATCCTGGTGCCGCGCGTGGTGGCCAGCGCACCCAAGGTCGTCGTGACGGAGTGGGTGACCGGCACACCGTTGTCGAAGGTCATCGCGGACGGCGACCGCGAGACTCGCAACCTGGCGGGCCGGCTGCTGGCGGAGTTCCACTACTCGTCCCCCGAGCGCGTCCACCTGCTGCACTCGGATCCGCACCCGGGCAACTTCATGATCACCGGCGACGACCGGCTGTGCGTCATCGACTTCGGCGGCGTGGCCCGGCTGCCCGACGGCATCCCCCGCCACCTGGGCGAGATGACGCGGCTGGCCCTCGACGGCGAGTCCGCCGGGCTGATGCGGCTACTGCGCGAGAACCGGTTCATCCGGCCCGACAGCGACCTGACCGCGGACGAGGTGCTCGCGTACCTGGCGCCGTTCACCGAGCCGCTGGCGGAGCCGACGTTCCACTTCACCCGCAAGTGGATGCAGAAGCAGGCGGGGCGGGTCGGCGACAGCCGCGGCAACGACTTCCGGGTCGGGCGGTCGCTCAACCTGCCGCCCGAGTACCTGATGATCCACCGGGTGACGGCCGGGTCGACGGGCATCCTCTGCCAGCTGGACGCGGAGATCCCGGCGCGCGGCATCGTGGAGCGCTGGCAGCCCGGTTTCGCCGGCTGAGTTGTCCACAGGCCGGGCCGCGAACGGGCGGATTCCGGCGAGTTGTCCACAGCTGCGGGGAATGGGGTTCCACCCGGTTGGCCGAGCCGTCATTCTCGATACATGACCGCTACTCAATGCACTGACCCACTGGCCCTCAGTAACCCCGGCTCATGCGAGGTGATGAACCTCGAACAGTTACGCAGGGCCGGAGTGTCGGACCGAAGAACCCGGCGGCTCTGCGGCCCCGGTGGGCCGTGGCGCCGCCTGTACCCCGGTGTCGTCCTGCTGCGCAACGACTCACCCACGCGGCAGCAGCTGCTGCACGCCGCGCTGGCGCGCTACGGACCGCGGACGGTGGTCACGGGCGCCGACGCGCTGCGGGCCCACGGCGTGAAATGCCCGGCGGACGACGAGATCCGGTTGCTGGTGCCCGACCACTGCCGAGTGGCGGCGTGCGACGGGGTCAGTGCGGCGCGCACGGCCCGGATGCCGGCGTCGGCGGTGGTCGACGGGCTGCCGTTCGCCCCGCCGTCCCGGGCCGCGCTCGACCTGGCGAGGTCCGAGCCCGACCCGGCGCGGATCCGCCACCTGCTGACGCTCCCGCTCTACTGGGGCATGTGCGATCGGCAGGAGCTGCTGACCGAGCTGGCCGAAGGACCCCAGCGCGGCACGGCGGCGGTCCGGAAGGTGCTCCGCGAGCTGGACGAGGGCCCGATCCAGGCCCACGGCCTGGCGGTGCAGGCGCTGGAGACGGCGCGTCTCCCGCCGCCGATCTGGGACGTGACGATCTGCGACCGTCGTGGCCGCCGCATCGGCGAGGCGGACGCGTGGTGGGACGAGATCGGCCTGGCCTGGCAGTACCGCTGCGGCCCCGGCACCGGCGGCTTCTCGCACCTGGCGCTGGCGGCGACAGGGATCGTCCTGGTCCGCTGCACGATCCGCCAGCTGCGCCAGGTCTCGCGCGAGGTGGCGCGAGAGCTGGCCTTGGCCTTCGGCGAGGCGTCCCGCACGCCGCGTCCGAAGGTCCGCGCGGTCCCGATGACCCCGATCGGCGACGCGGCATGACCACCATCGGTGGCCGCGCCGTGCCGCGCACTCCGTCCGGGCCCGCGCATCGCTCGACCCACGGCCCGCACGCATCGTCTGTGTCCACCGAGCCAGGCGCTCCTCCACGCCGTCGGGAGCTGCCACACACTCGTCAGGTGCGCGGCTCGGTCACCAGTACTCGTCGGGCAGCTTGCCCTCGATGTCGCGCACGTGCCGACGCGCGCAGTCCGGGCACAGCCACCGCAGTCCGCCCCGCTCGCGGCTGGACACCCAGGCGAGCGCCGTAGCCGGGTCCTCGTCGGCGCCGCGGGTGCGCCCGCACCGCACGCATGCGACCGCCTCCGGCGCGCTCACGGCAACCGTCCACAGTGGATCGCCTTGGCGCCCAACAGGAACAGGTCGTCCCGACGGGCGAGGAAGTCCGGGCCGTCCGGATCGGTCAGCGCGGCGACCGTGGCGCGATCATCGGCGTCGAGCAGGTCCCCGGCGGACTCGGCAAGCCATCCGACGCGCTGCACGACGTACTCGCGCAACAGCTCCGAACCCGGCATGGGGTGATCGATGAGCGCACCGAACGACTCGACATCCTCGAGCCCGGCCTCGCGAAGGGCGCGCGGCCAGCCGTAGGGCATGGCGACGCTGCCCGGAAGCCCGGCCCGCATTCCGGCGAACCACTCGCCCCGCGCGGCGAGCAGCCGCTGCTCCAGCCCGGGCCGGCCCACCCCGACATCCCAAGGGAGGCACCGCATCTCGAGCCCGCCCTCGCTGATGGCGAGCACCCCACCGGGCCGCACCAGCCGGGCGAGGGAGCGCAAAGCGGCCTGCTGGTCGCCGACGTGGTGCACCACACCGGAGGCCCACACGAGATCGGCGGCGGGCACCCGCTCGCCCAACCGCGGATCGGCGAGATCCCCGTGCACACCGACAACCTCGACATCCCCACCGGCGGCGTCGGTGACGGCCCGCCGCGCCTCGGCCAGCAGCGCGGGCGTGGCATCAAGGAGCACGACGGTGCCCCCACCCCCACGAGCGAGCTCCCGCGCGAAGAGCACGCTCATCCCACCGGCCCCACACCCGACGTCGAGCAGGGTGGGCCGCCCGGACAGCCGGCCAAGCAACCGCCGCGCAACGGGCGCGAGCGCCCCGGCATCGAGCGAGTCGGCCATGCGCAGCTGAGCGAGCCGATCGGCCCAGTCGATGTCGTCGTGGCTGTGTCCGGCCATCACCCCATTCAACACCAGCGCAACCGCCCGAACACCACCCGAAGGTGCCCCCCGACCCGCAAGCCCCCCGCAGGACTTACCCAGCCGCGCCAACACTGAGGCGCCGCGGCATCCAGCGCCGCCCAAGCCGCAGCCGCGGGGTAACCACATCCGACCGGGCTCGCCACCGAGCGAACCAGCCCAGCATCCCCGCAGGCCCGCAACCTTTCGGGGAGCACGACGGCCCCCGCCGCCCGGGGGCGGCAGGGGCCTGCGCTCAGTTCTGGTCCAGCTCGTACCGCTCCGCGCGGCGAGACGCCCATCGGGCTACTCGCGTCCAGCGGCGTACGGCACGCGCGCTACCTCGGGCCCGCTGGGCGCGGACCCCCTCTTCCAGATCCCGTATTCGGGCCCTGGACAGTTCTTCGTAAAGCAACATCTCGCTGATCTCCTCGATCTCGGTCTTCGTCAACTGCAGTTGCGGACGGCACATCCGCGCTTCGTGGTCTTTCGTGGTGACCGGTTCGACGCTCATGCGGCGGCGCTCCGGTGAGCGCCGACGGCCTTGGCCGCGGCGGGCTCGACGGCAGCGTTCTTGCGCGGACGGCCACGGGGCCGCTTGCGCGCGATCACGACGCCGCGCTCGAAGATCTCGCCGCCCCAGACGCCCCACGGCTCGCGGCGAGCCAGTGCGCCCGCCAGGCAGGCCTCGCGCACCGGGCAGTCGGCGCACTGCGCCTTCGCGCGCTCGAGCTCGGCCGGGGACTCGGCGAACCAGAGGTCCGCGTCGCCCGAACGGCAGGGCAGAGCCGCGTCCGGTACCGCGATGGGGTCGAGCAGGTCGGCGAATATTGCCTCACCCGAGGTGTAGGCGATGGCCGAAGACATGGCAGTTCCTCCTTGTGTCGTACGGGTTTTCGGTTGGGAGATGGAGCTGGGCAATGCTGGTCCTCTTGGGGTTGTGCAGCCAAAAACACGAAGGCCGCGGATCCGGGTTTTCCGGTTCCGCGGCCTTCGTGAGCCTCTAGTCCTGACTAGGTCAGGAACTTCGCTCCCGTAACGACAACGGAACACGGAACTGCTTGATGGTCGACAGATCAGCCTGCGGGTACGCGGCGAGAACGCCCTGCGTCCCGAACACGACATCACCGGTGGCCCAGCGCCGCTCGACGCGACGCATGACCTGAATCTCGTGCGCGCTCACGGACACACCGGTGCCCGGGCGCTGAGCAGCCGCAACTTCCGCGGCGCAGGACAGACGGGTGCCCGGATTCGTGAGCGTCATGGTGTTGATCATTTCACCGGCACCTCCTTCTGTACTCTGCACACACGGCCGCCGAGCGGCGCTGTCACGTGGATCCCCAGCCGAGCCCTTCGGGCTCGGTACTGGCAGGTTATTGTGCCCCACCACACCGAGGCAACTCAATTAACGGGAAAATCCTCGAAGTTACGAAGATCGCCCCTGAGCAGCGGGTTCGCCGCGTCGATCATGGCCCGGACGCGGTCAACACCCCATCGCCGCGATACCGCCGCCCGAGTGAACCGGGCGCGACCACACCGGTCCGGCCCTCGGTCGGGACGGCCTCGAAGGCCGGTCCGCGCGAGCCGCGCGCCCCGGCCGCGTGCCGAAGCCGACCGGACCAACACCGCCTCGAACGCGACGAGACGGCCCCGGCGCCCCCGACCCGTCGCTACTCCGCCGATGCCCGGACCACGCCGAGGATCTCCGTGCCGAACCGCTCCAGCTTGGTCGCGCCGATTCCCGAGATCGACACCAGCGCCGCCTCGTCGATCGGGCGTTGCTCGGCGATGGCCATCAGCGTCGCGTCGGTGAACACCACGAACGCCGGCACCTTCAGCTCGCGGGCCCGGTCGGCGCGCCAGGACTTCAGGCGCTCCAGCAGTCCCTCGTCCACCGTCGACGGGCACTTGCCGCAGCGGCCCAGCTTGACCTCGAGGGTCTCCAGCAGCGGCCCGCCGCAGACGCGGCAGCGCGTCTTGATCGGCGTCGCCGGCTTCTGCTGGGTGCGGGCCGCGCGGGCGGCCGGGTGATCCTCCGGGATCAGGCCGTACAGGAACCGGCTGCGACGGCGGTTGCGCCGCCCTCCCGGCGTGCGGGCCAGCGCCCACGACAGCCACAGGTGCTCGCGGGCGCGCGTCACGCCGACGTAGAACAGCCGCCGCTCTTCCTCGATCGCCGCCTCGTCGTCGCCGGCGTGCAGGATCGGCATCGTGCCCTCGGCCAGGCCGACGAGGAACACCGCGTCCCACTCCAGGCCCTTCGCCGCGTGCAGCGACGCCAGCGTCACGCCCTCCACCGTCGGCGGGTGCTGGGCCGCGGCGCGCTGCTCCAGTTCGGTGTTGAAGCGCGGCAGGTCGGCGTCCTCGACCGTCGAGGCCAGCTCTTCGGCCAGCTCGACGATCGCCAGGAGCGCGTCCCAGCGCTCCTTGGCCGCGCCACCCGCCGGCGGCGACTCGGTCAGCCCGACGCGGGCGAGCACCGACCGCACCGTCGTGACCAGGTCGGAGCTGCCGTCGCCGCTCGCGGCCCGCAGCGCCGACATCGCCTGCCGGACCTCGGTCCGGTTGAAGAACCGCTCGCCACCGCGGACGAGGTACGGGATGCCGGCCGCGGTCAGTGCCGACTCGTACGCCTCCGACTGCGCGTTCACGCGGTACAGCACCGCGATCTCGCTCGCCGCGACGCCGCCGTCCAGCAGCTCGCGCACCCGACCGGCGACGGCCTCGGCCTCGACCGCCTCGTCGTCGAACTCGGCGAAGCGCGGCTCCGGACCCGACGGCCGCTGGCCGATCAGCTTCAGCCGCGACCCCGCCGGCCGCCCGCGCGCGGCGCCGATGACCCGGTTCGCCAGCGAGACGACCTCGGGGGTCGACCGGTAGTCGCGCTCGAGCCGGACGACCGTCGCGTCCGGGTAGCGCCGCGTGAACTCCAGCAGCGACTTCGGCGACGCGCCGCCGAAGGAGTAGATGGTCTGGTTGGCGTCGCCGACGACGGTCAGGTCGTCGCGGCCGCCGAGCCACGCGTCGAGCAGGCGCTGCTGCAGCGGCGTGACGTCCTGGTACTCGTCGACGACGAAGCACCGGTAGCGGTCGCGGAACTCCTCGGCGACGACGCCGTGCTCCTCGAGCACCGCCGTCGTGTGCAGCAGGAGGTCGTCGAAGTCGAGCACCTGCGCGGCGTTCTTCAGCTCTTCGTACATGCGGTAGACCTGGGCGATCTGCGCCGCCGGCGCCGGGATGTCGCGCTGGGTGCGCGCCGCGACGGCCGGGTAGTCGTCCGGGCCGATCAGCGACGCCTTCGCCCACTCGATCTCGCTCGACAGGTCGCGCAGGATCTCGGTTTCGGTACCGAGCTTGGCCCGGGTCGCGGCCTGGCCGACGTAGCGGAACTTGTTCTCCAGCAGGTCCCAGGGCCGGTCGCCGACCACGCGCGGCCAGAAGTACCGCAGCTGACGGCGGGCGGCGGCGTGGAACGTCAAGGCCTGCGCAGCCTCGACGCCGAGGCCCCGCAACCGGGTCCGCATCTCCCCCGCGGCTCGCGTCGTGAACGTCACGGCGAGCACCTGACCAGCGGAAACATGTCCGGATCGGACGAGGTGGGCGATCCGGTGGGTGATCGTGCGGGTCTTGCCCGTGCCGGCCCCGGCGAGCACGCAGACCGGCCCTCGCGGGGCACCGGCGGCGGCGCGCTGCTCAGGGTCGAGACCATCGAGCAGACGGTTCTGGCTCTTGGGGGAAAGTACGCCGGTCACGTCCGGCATCCTCGCAGAGGGGGACGGGGAATCGGGGCAGGGGCACGCGGCCGTATCCTGGTCAGATGGCGGGACAGCAGGACAAGGAAGCGGCCAAGCAGGCCAAGAAGGAGAAGCGCGCGGCGAGCAAGGCCCGCCGTGGCCAGCTCTTCGAGGCCTTCAAGATGCAGCGCAAGGAAGACCCGTGGCTCATCCCGTGGATGGTCGGGTCGATCGTCGTCGTCGCCGGCGTGGCGTTCGGCATCGGGTCCTTCTTCGGCTCGCAGTGGGTGCTGCTGCCCTTGGGGCTGATCCTCGGCGGTCTGCTCGCCATGATCATCTTCGGCCGGCGCGTCCAGAAGACGGTCTACTCGAAGGCCGACGGCCAGCCCGGCGCCGCGGCGTGGGCGCTGGAGAACCTCCGCGGCAAGTGGAAGGTGACGCCGACCGTCGCGGCGACGACCCAGCTCGACGCCGTGCACCGCGTGCTGGGCGGCCCGGGCGTGGTGCTCGTCGCCGAGGGCGCGCAGCATCGCGTCAAGACGCTGCTCGCGCAGGAGAAGAAGCGCGTGTCCCGCCTGGTCGGTGACACCCCGATCTACGACGTGACGATCGGCCACGAAGAGGGCCAGATCCCGCTGAAGAAGCTCCAGGGCTTCCTCATGAAGCTGCCGCGCAACCTCAAGCCGGCCCAGGTCGACGCGCTGGAAGCGAAGCTCGCGGCGCTCGGCAACCGCGGCGCGGCGATGCCGAAGGGCCCGATGCCGGCCGGCGCGAAGATGCGCAACGTCCAGCGCACGATCCGCCGTCGCTGACCCCCGTACCGACGACGAAGGCCCCGTCCGAACCGGACGGGGCCTTTCTCGTGGACGGGTCAGCGCATCCGGACGACGACGGTGCCGGTCAGCCGGTCGAGCCAGCTGCGGCCGTCGGCGTTGCGGACCGCCGCCGGGATGATCACGAACGTCAGGACCGCCCGGACCAGCGCGCGCGGCGGGCCGACCAGCGCGGCGCCGTCGAGCCGGGCGACGCGGACGCCGACGGCGGCCATCCCGGGCGTGAACCCGAAGAAGCCGGCGGACACGACGGAGATGACCGCCCACACCCCGCCGGACCAGAGGTTGAAGTTCTGCATCGCGACCGGGTCCTGCAGGCTGGGGTGCAGGAAGATCGCCGTGACCAGGGCGGCGACGACGAGGTCGACGACCAGCGCGAGCAGCCGTGCACCCCCGCTCGCCGCCGAGCCCACGCCCGATTCGGGCAAACCGAACTTCTCGCCCGGCCAGCGCGACTCGTGCTGATCAACGTCCTGCCGGCCCTCGCCGGTGCCGGGGAGCCATTCACCGGTCCATCTCGCCACCCGTCTAGGGTATGCCGGTGGCGTGGAACACATCCGACCTGGTCGGATACCCGATATCGACCACCCGTTAACACCGGCGAAACATACGGGTGACGGTCGGGCAACACCGCACTTTTAGCGTGAGCCGAAGAGAGCACTGCCGTACGAGCTCGAACGAGAAGGAGTCACCGAGGGTGCCCACTACTCCAGACGACATCCAGCGCCTCATCGCCGACGAGGACGTCGAAGTCATCGACGTCCAGTTCTGCGACCTGCCCGGCGTGATGCAGCACTTCACGGTCCCCGCGAAGGCCTTCACCGAAGAGGCCTACGAAGAGGGTCTCGCGTTCGACGGCTCCTCGGTACGCGGCTTCCAGTCCATTCACGAGTCCGACATGCTGCTGCTGCCGGACCCGGAGACCGCGCGGATCGACCCGTTCCGCAAGGCGAAGACGCTGGCGCTCAACTTCTTCGTGCACGACCCGTTCACGCGTGAGGCGTACAGCCGCGACCCGCGCAACATCGCGCGCAAGGCCGAGCAGTACATCTCCGAGTACGGCGTCGCCGACAACGTGTACTTCGGCCCCGAGGCCGAGTTCTACATCTTCGACTCGGTCCGCTTCGACTCCGCCGAGCACGCCTCGTTCCACGAGATCGACTCGATCGAGGGCTGGTGGAACACCGGCGCCGACGAGGTCGGCGGCAACCAGGGCTACAAGACGAAGTTCAAGGGCGGCTACTTCCCCGTCCCGCCGGTCGACCACTTCGCCGACCTGCGCGACGAGATCGTCCGCAACCTGACGAACACCGGTTTCGAGATCGAGCGCGCGCACCACGAGGTGGGCACCGCCGGCCAGACCGAGATCAACTACAAGTTCAACACGCTGCTGCACGCGGCCGACGACCTGCAGCTGTTCAAGTACATCGTGAAGAACACGGTGTTCGGCGCGGGCAAGACGGCGACGTTCATGCCGAAGCCGCTCGCCGGCGACAACGGCTCGGGCATGCACTGCCACCAGTCGCTGTGGAAGGACGGCCAGCCGCTGTTCCACGACGAGTCGGGCTACGCCGGTCTCTCGGACACCGCGCGCCACTACATCGGCGGGCTGCTCAAGCACGCGCCGAGCCTGCTGGCCTTCACGAACCCGACGGTGAACTCCTACCACCGCCTGGTGCCGGGCTTCGAGGCGCCGGTTTCGCTGGTCTACTCGCAGCGCAACCGCTCGGCCTGCGTCCGCATCCCGATCACGGGCAACAACCCGAAGGCCAAGCGCGCCGAGTTCCGCTGCCCGGACTCGTCGGGCAACCCGTACCTGGCGTTCTCGGCGATGATGATGGCCGGCCTCGACGGCATCAAGAACAAGATCGAGCCGGCCGAACCGATCGACAAGGACCTCTACGAGCTCCCGCCGGAGGAGGCCAAGAACGTCAAGCTCGTCCCGGGCGACCTGGGCACGGTGCTGGACACCCTCGAAGCCGACCACGACTACCTCCTCGAGGGCGGCGTGTTCACGCCGGACGTGATCGAGACGTGGGTGTCGTACAAGCGCGAGAACGAGATCGACCCGCTGCGCCTGCGCCCGCACCCGTACGAGTTCGCCCTGTACTACGACGTGTGATCGACGCGGGGCTTTGACCAGGTCGCTGGTCGGAGTCCCCACCAGACACGGGACGGCGGTCGAGGGGAAACCCCGACCGCCGTCCCGTTCCTTGTTCGGCTGCGAAAAGGCCGGTTCCGCCGCGGACGGAACCGGCCTTTCCTTTTTCGATCAGCAGGAGCGCAGTTCACTCACGTAGGGACGCGGCGGGATGTTCGCCGCTCCGCGCGTCTCCCGGTAGTAATAATTGTTCGGCAGTGACACGCACGGACCGTCGCCGGCCCACGCCCAGATCATGCGCACTCGCACGGTGTAACCGCAATTGTTGTTGGTCGCCTCCGCCCATGCCGTGCTGCCGTTGCGGCCCTGCGCCAGGCCGACGCAGCTCGGTGCGGGCGCCAGCAGCAGGTACGCCGGGTTGTCCGCGGCCACCACGGCCGCGGCCGGTTCGGCGGCCTGCGCGGGCGCGGCGAACCCGAGCACCGCGAAACCGGCCGCGACGGCACCGGTGGCCGCGATCTTCCCCATCTTCATGAAATCGTCCCTCCCTCATTTTCCGGGGGCGCGCGAAATAAACGTCACACGACGACCCGATAAAATGATCTCCCCCGGAAGGACCGCCCCGTGCGATCCGCAAAAAACCATACGCCCGGCGCGGGCGGCAACGGAAGCGCATGGCCGAAATTGGCCTTATTCTGCCGTGGACAGCAGCTTCATATCCGCTCCTGCGGCTTCGAAGCGCCCCCGCGGGTCCGCCACCAGCTTGCGGATCTCGAGGTCCATCAATCCCAGCGTGCAGGTGATCTCCGCGGCCAGCGTCCCGTCGGCCTTGTAGATGTTCGAGTCCATCGAGAACGTCTTGCCGCTGCCGAACTTGACGTCGCACGTCACGTCGACCTCGTCGCCGGCGCGCAACTCGCGGCGGAACACCACGTGCGTCTCGAGCAGCACCGACGCGACGTTGCCCAGCCCCTTCATCGCGCCCGCCCGCTCGAGCAGCTCCAGTCTCGAAACCTCGCCGTACGAGTGGTAGACGGCGTGGTTGAGGTGGCCCAGGGTGTCCAGTTCGTAGTGCCGGACCTTGATCCTGGTCCGGAACGGCTCGCGTTCAGTCACGAGCCCCACTGTAGGTCAGGCACTGTAGGTCAGGCCTCGTAGAACAGGTGCTCCACCACGGTGTGCGCCCGGCGGGTGATGCGGCGGTACGTGTCCAGGAACTCGCCCGGGTCGTCGGCGGCCGTCTGGCCCAGGACCCGGGCCACCGCCACCAGGTCGCGGCCCGACCCCGGGACCTCGTCGACCGCCTTGCCGCGCACCAGCATCCCCGCGTTGCGCACCCGGGTCGCCAGCAGCCACGCCTCGCGCAGCGAGTCCGCTTCGGACTGCGTGGCCAGGCCCGCTTCCGGCAGGCGGGCCAGCGCGTCCAGGGTCGACGTCGTCCGCAGCCCCGGGACCGAACCCGCGTGCTGGAGCTGCAGCAGCTGGACCGTCCACTCGACGTCGGCGAGACCGCCGCGGCCGAGTTTCGTGTGGCGCGTCGGGTCGGCGCCGCGGGGCATCCGCTCGGTCTCCACGCGTGCCTTGATGCGGCGGATCTCGCGCGCTTTCGTCGCGTCCAGGCCGCCCTCGGGGTAGCGGATCGGGTCGATCATCGCGATGAAGCGCTCGCCGAGGTCGTCGTCGCCCGCGACGAACCGGGCGCGCAGCAGCGCCTGCGCCTCCCACACCTCGCCCCAGCGCGCGTAGTACGCGCGGTACGACTCCAGCGTCCGCACCAGCGGCCCGCTCCGCCCCTCCGGCCGCAGGTCGGTGTCGACTTCCAGGGCCGGGTCCGAGCTCGGCGCGCCCAGCATCTTCCGGACCGTCTCCGCGACCGACGAAGCGAACTTCACCGCGTCGGCGTCCGAGACCCCTTCGGACGGCTCGCACACGAAGAGGACGTCGGCGTCGGAGCCGTAGCCGAGTTCGGCGCCGCCGAGCCGGCCCATCCCGATCACCGCGATGCGCGCCGGCGTGCGTCCCAGCTCCGCCTGGCGCTGGCGGAACGCCGCGGCCAGCGCGCCCTGCAGCACCGCGACCCAGACGCTGGACAGCGCTTCGCACACCGCGGGCACGTCGAGCAGTCCGAGCAGGTCGGCGCACGCGATCCGCAGCAGTTCGTGCCGCCGCAGCGAACGCGCGGCGGCGACGGCGGCGTTCAACCCTGGCTGACGCCGGACGGCGGCCCGCAGCGACTTCGCCACCTCGGCGGGCGTGCGGCCCAGCAGCCGGGCCGGATCGCCCAGCAGCCGCAGTACTTCCGGCGCGCGCACGAGCAGGTCCGGGACCAGCCGGGACGTGCCGAGCAGGGCGGCCAGGTTCTCGACGACCGTGCCCTCGTCACGCAGGACCCGCAGGTACCACGGGGTGTCTTCGAGTGCCTCGGACACCTTCCGGTACGACAGCAGGCCACCGTCGGGGTCGGGTGTGTCGGCCAGGAGGTCGAGCAGCACCGGCAGCAGCGCCTGCTGGATCGCGGCGCGCCGCGAGACGCCGGAGGTGAGGGCCTTGATGTGCTGGAGCGCGCCGTCAGGGGCGGTGTAACCGAGCGCGGCCAGCCGGCTCGCGGCCTGTTCGGTGGTCAGGCGCAGCGCCTCGGTCGGCACGTTCGCGACGGACTGCAGCAGCGGCCGGTAGAAGATCTTCTCGTGCAGCCGCCGGATGCCCTTCGCGTGCTTCCGGAACTCCGCCAGCAGCGTCTCGCCCTGGCTCTTGCCACCACTCGCCTTGATCCCGCTGGCCCGCGCCAGGATCCGCAGCTCGACGGTGTCCGACGTCGCCGGGAACAGGTGCGTCCGGCGCAGCCGCCGCAGCTGCAGCCGGTGCTCGATCATCCGCAGGAACTCGTACGACGCCCCCAGCTCGGCCGCGTCCTGGCGACCCACGTAGCCGCCTTCGCCGAGCGCGGCGAGCGCGTCCATCGTGGACGGTGAGCGCAGGTCGGCGTCGACGCGGCCGTGCACCAGCTGCAACAGCTGCACCGCGAACTCGACGTCCCGCAGCCCGCCGCGGCCCAGCTTGAGCTCGCGTTCGGCGTGCTCGGACGGCACGTGCCCCTCGACGCGGCGGCGCATCTGCTGCACCTCGCCGACGAAGTTCTCGCGGTCGGCCGCCGACCACACCAGCGGCGCGACCATCTCGGCGTACTGCCGGCCGAGCTCGGCGTCGCCCGCCACCGGACGCGCCTTGAGCAGCGCCTGGAACTCCCAGGTCTTGGCCCACTTCTGGTAGTAGCCCTGGTGACTCTCGAGCGTGCGGACGAGCGCGCCGGCCTTGCCTTCGGGGCGCAGCGCGGCGTCGACCTCGAAGCAGGCCTTGCCGACGACGCGCATCGTCGTGCTGGCCAGCCGCGTGGCGACGCCGAGGTCGTCGGCGCCGACGAAGATGACGTCGACATCGCTGACGTAGTTGAGCTCCCGGCCGCCGCACTTGCCCATGGCGATGATCGACAGGTTGCCCTCGGCGGGCGCGCCGACCTCGGCTTCGGCGACGACGAGCCCGGCGGCGAGCGCGGCTTCGGCCAGCTCGGTCAGCTGCGCCGCGACCTCGGCGTAGTTCGGGTGCTCGAGCCCGGCCTCGACGAGGTGGCCCAGGTCCGCGGCGGCGATGCCGAGCAGCTGACCGCGGTAGGCGACCTTGAGGGCCTGCTCGGCTTCGAGCCCGGTGAGCACCGAACCGTCGTCGCGCACGAGCGACGTGCGCAGGTTTTCGCGGTAGCACTCGGAGTCGGTGCACTTGTCGCCGATGAGGGTCTGCCACTGCCCCGGGTTCGCGGCGATGAAGTCGGCGAGCGCGCTCGACGTCCCGAGCACACTGAGGAGACGGCCGCGGAAGGTCCGGTGGGCGCGCAGCTGTTCGTCGAGCCGCGGCCACCCGCCCTCGTCGGCCTCGCGGATCCAGTCGATCCCCCGCAGCGCGAGGTCCGGGTCCGCGGTGCGGGACAACGCCGCGAGCACGTCGGCGGCGGCTTCGACCGGGCCGGCGTCGTCCCACCAGCCGGCCGCGCGCAACTGACCCTCGGCACGGGGATCGGTGAAGCCGTACCTCGCCGCCGAAGCGGTCGATCGCGCGCGGTCTGCCATCACGGACCACCGTATCCCGGGAGGGTGCGCTCAGGCGGCGAGCCGGCCCGGTTCGGTTCCGGCGGGTGTCGGCTCGGGGACCTGGAAGCTGTGCGCGGTGACGGGGTGACGACGGGAAAGCAGCCAGATCCCGACGCCCACGGCGATGCCGACGACGCCGACGGCGATGGTGCCCGCGGCGCCGAGCGAGGCGATCTTGCCGGACACCGCGCCGACGATCGCGGCGGCGGGCAGCGTGAACAGCCACGCGACGACCATCCGGCCCGCCATCCGCCAGCGCACCGGCGCCTCACGGCGGCCGACGCCGGAGCCGACGATCCCGCCGGAGCACACGTGCGTCGTCGACAGCGGGAAACCCAGCCGGGACGAGATCAGGATGACCAGCGCCGAGCTCGTCTGGGCGGCGAAGCCCTGCGGGCCCTCGATGTCCGTGAGGCCCTTGCCGAGGGTGTGCGTGATGCGCCAGCCGCCGAGGTAGGTGCCGAGCGCGAGGGCGCAGGCGGCGCTGATGATCACCCAGACGGGTGGTGCCGCGCCCGCCGGCAGGCTGCCGGCGCTGACGAGCGTGAGCGTGATGACGCCCATGGTCTTCTGCGCGTCGTTGGTGCCGTGCGCGAGCGAGACGAGCGACGCCGAGACGACCTGGCCGACCTTGAACCCGCGCGTGGCCGGGCGGCCGCGGACGAGGAAGCGGTAGACGAGGTAGGTCGCGATCATCGCGACGAGCCCGGCGATCACCGGGCTCGCGGCGGCCGGGACCAGGACCTTCTCGACGATCTTTCCGAAGTGGACCGAGTCGCTGCCCGCCGAAACCCAGGTGGCGCCGATCAGGCCGCCGAACAGAGCGTGCGACGAGCTCGACGGCAGGCCGACGAACCACGTCACGAGGTTCCAGACGATCGCGCCGATCAGCCCGCCGAACACGATCGACGGGCCGATCTTCGTGTCGTCCACCAGGCCGCTGGAGATCGTCTTGGCGACCTCCACCGACAGGAACGCGCCGACCAGGTTCAGCACCGCCGAGATCGCGACGGCCACGCGGGGCTTGAGCGCCCCGGTGGCGATCGACGTCGCCATCGAGTTCGCGGTGTCGTGGAACCCGTTCGTGAAATCGAAAACCAAGGCCGTGACGACGACGAGCACGACCAGCAACGAGGGCTCCACCCCGACCTCCGAACCCTTGTGGGGACTCCTTCCGCAAGGTACCTGAAGGGTGACGCCTGGCGTTAACAGGCTGTTGCTTACTGTGACCCTTGCCGTTAAGCCAGTGGTAACGAGCGTTGACTGTCGGCGGCGGGTTCGAGCTCCCCGGCGGCCAACCGGACGAACCGCTGCGCGAACGGGCGCCAGGTTTCCTCGATGTCCGCGTGCACGGCGATCAACGCGTCGTGCTCGAGTGAGCCCGGACGGGCGAATTCCGCCATTCCGGGCTCGTCGGCGGCCCAGCTCTCGACGACGGCGGGCGTCGTCTCGATGTGGAACTGGACACCGTAGACACAACGGTTGAACCGGAAAGCCTGGTTCTGGTAGAGCGGCGCGGAAGCGAGCAGCTCGGCGCCGGGCGGGAGCCGGGTGATCGCGTCGTTGTGGAACTGCAGGACGTCCTGCATGAGCGGCAGCTCGGCGAAGAGCGGGTCGGTCCACGCCGCGTCCTTCTTCGCGACGAGGTGCGGACCGACCTCGGGCCCGTCCCGCCCGACCTCGACGCGGCCGCCAGTCGCGACGGCCAGCAGCTGGGCGCCGAGGCAGATGCCCAGGGTCGGGATCCGCTTCGTCGCCGCTTTCGCGAGCAGGCGCCGCACACCGGCGAGCCACGGGTGCTCCGCGTCGTCTTCCGCGGCCATGCCGCCGCCGAGGCAGACGACGCCCCGGTAGCCGTCGAGGTCGTCGGGCAGGTCGTCCTTCGGCAGCAGCCGGACGTCGAGCACCGCGCCGGCGCCGGTGAGCCAGTCGCCGAGCGCGCCGAGCGGGTCCGACGCGTCCGGCTGGATGATGAGCAGTCGTGTCACGCTTTTCAGGGTAGGTGGCTCAGCAGGCGCAGCGGATCCCGGCTGGTGCGGTCGCTTCGCCTGCGGTGGTTTCGCCTTCGACGGGGTAGCCGGCGGCGATCCAGGCGGTGATGCCGCCGGAGAGCCGTTTCACCTTGAACCCGAGCTCGGCGAGCTTGAGGGCGCCCTTCGTGGCGGCGTTGCAGTTGACGCTCTCGCAGTAGCAGACGTAGACGAGCTGCTTGTCGAGGTGAGCGGTGGTCTCGTCGGTCATGTCGCGGTAGGGGAGGTTGACCGCTCCGGGGATGCGAGCGGAAGCGAAGGCCTCTTCGGCGCGCGTCTCGACGATCACGTAACCGTCGGTGTGGCCGGCTTCGAGGTCCCGGACGAGATCGTCGGGGTCGACTTCGAAGGCGAGTTCGGCGCCGAAGTAGGTCATGGCGGCTTCGGGCGCGGGGGCCGGGACGGTGAGCGTGCGTGCGGTCGTCATGCCTTGAATCCTGCTCGTCGCGGGAGTCCGGACACAGGGCAGAATCGGCGTGGAAGCCCGGGACGGCCGGGGATTTCCGGGTTCTGTCCCCGCGCGGCTTGGAGAATCACGGTGGACCTCGACGACGTCGACTGGCACCTGCTGGAGCTCCTTCAGGAGGACGGCCGGCTCAGCTTCTCGGAGCTCGGCCGCCGGGTGTCGCTGTCGGGCTCGGCGGTGACGGAGCGAGTGCGCCGTCTCGAGGAACGCGGGGTGATCACCGGCTACGCGGCTCGCGTCGACACGTCGAAGCTGGGGCTGCCGATCGAGGCGTTGGTGCGGGCCCGGGTGCGGAGCCTGGACACGCCGCGCTTCCGGACGGCGGTGTTGCCGCTGCCGCAGGTCGTTTCCGCGGATCACGTCACCGGTGAGGAGTGCTGGATCCTGCGGGTGCTGTGCCGGGACACCGCGGAGCTGGAGGCAGTGGTCGAGACGGTCCAGCGGTACGGGGAGACGACGACGTCGTTGGTGTTGTCGAGTCCCCTGCGGAGCCGGCCGGCGCCTCGTCCGCACTCGGTTTGAGGCATCGGGCGTGATTGGGGAGGCATCACGCGTGATTGGGCGGGCATCAGCGCAGCGGCCGACGCGTGACTCGCGTGTCTGGAGGGTCAACTCGCGTGATTGGGGAGCCGACTCGCGTGATTGGACGGACGACACGCGTACCCAGCCAGACGACACGCGTGCCTGGGCGGACGACACGGTCATGCCCTGGGCATGAAAAAGGGCCTGGACCGGGAGAACCGAAGTTCTCAACCGGGCCCAGGCCCTCTCCCAACGTAAGTTCGGCGGTGTCCTACTCTCCCACAACCCTTCGGTTGCAGTACCATCGGCGCTATCAGGCTTAGCTTCCGGGTTCGGAATGGGACCGGGC
>NZ_JBEXVF010000065.1:0-55788 GCF_040629235.1 Amycolatopsis sp. NPDC005961
AGCATCCAGGGGAGTCCCGAATTCACGGACCTGCGCCGCCGATTGCGGGTGTTCGTGTTCCCGATGACCGCGTTGTTCCTGCTTTGGTACCTGCTGTACGTGCTCCTCGCCGACTACGCGCACGGCTTCATGAGCACCAAGCTCGTCGGCAACATCAACGTCGGCCTGGTGTTCGGCCTCCTGCAGTTCGTCTCGACGTTCGTCATCACGGGCCTCTACGTGCGCTACGCCAACCGGAAGCTCGACCCGGTCGCCGACAGGATCCGCGCCGAGATCGAAGGGGAGCCGCGCAAATGACCGTCGCCGCGGGCGTGGAGGGCAGCAACTCCACCCTCAACATCATCATCTTCCTGGTCTTCGTCGCGATCACGCTGGTGATCGTGTTCCGGGCCAGCCGCAACACGAAGACGGCGTCGGACTACTACGCCGCCGGCCGGGCGTTCACCGGTCCGCAGAACGGCATCGCGATTTCCGGCGACTACCTTTCGGCGGCGTCGTTCCTCGGCATCGCGGGCGCGATCGCCGTCAACGGCTACGACGGCTTCCTCTATTCGATCGGTTTCCTGGTCGCGTGGCTCGTCGCGTTGCTGCTGGTCGCGGAACTGCTCCGCAACACCGGCAAGTTCACGATGGGCGACGTCCTCGCGTTCCGCATGAAGCAGACGCCGGTGCGCGCGGCGGCGGCGGTTTCGACGCTGATCGTGTCGTTCTTCTACCTGCTCGCGCAGATGGCGGGCGCCGGTGGCCTGGTCAACCTGTTGCTCGGCATCTCGGGCGAGGCGGGGCAGGACGTCGTGATCGCCGTCGTCGGCGTGATCATGATCCTCTACGTCCTGATCGGCGGCATGAAGGGCACCACCTGGGTGCAGATCATCAAGGCGGCGTTGCTGATCGTCGGCGCGTTCGCGATGACGCTGTGGGTGCTCGGCAAGTACGGCTTCAACCTGTCCGACCTGTTCCAGGCCGCGGTCGACAAGGGTGGCAAGGGCGGGGCGGCGCTGCTCGACCCGGGCAAGCAGTACGGCAAGACGGGCACCACGAAGCTCGACTTCCTGTCGCTCGGCATCGCGCTGGTGCTCGGCACGGCGGGCCTGCCGCACGTCCTGATGCGCTTCTACACGGTCCCGACCGCTCGCGACGCCCGTCGTTCGGTGGTCTGGGCGATCGTCCTGATCGGCGTGTTCTACCTCTTCACGCTGGTGCTCGGGTACGGCGCGGGCGCGATCGTCGGGCCGGACAAGATCGCCAAGGCCCCGGGGACGACGAACTCGGCGGCCCCGCTGCTCGCGCTGGAACTCGGCGGGCCGGTGTTGCTCGGGTTCATCTCCGCGGTCGCGTTCGCGACGATCCTCGCGGTGGTCGCCGGCTTGACGATCACGGCGTCGGCGTCGTTCGCCCACGACGTCTACGCGAGCGTGATCAAGAAGGGCCAGGTCTCCACCGGCGGTGAGGTCCGCGTCGCCCGGATCACGGCGCTGGTGATCGGCGCGCTGGCCATCGCGGGCGGCATCCTGGCGAAGAGCCAGAACGTCGCGTTCCTGGTGGCACTGGCGTTCGCGGTGGCGGCGTCGGCCAACCTGCCGACGATCCTGTACTCGCTGTTCTGGAAGCGGTTCAACACGCAGGGCGCGCTGTGGTCGATCTACGGCGGCCTCGTCGTCACGATCGTGCTGATCGTCTTCTCGCCGGCGGTCTCGGGCAAGCCGGTCGACGCGAAGACGGGCAAGAGCGCGTCGATGATCCAGGGCGTCGACTTCCACTGGTTCCCGCTCGACAACCCGGGCCTGGTCTCGATCCCGGCGGCGTTCCTGCTCGGCTGGCTCGGCACGGTCCTGTCCAAGGAGCGCAACAAGGCCAAGTACGCCGAGATGGAGGTCCGCGCACTGACCGGCGCGGGCGCCGAGAAGGCCGCCCAGCACTGACCGCGGCCGGGGCCTTCCGCACCGCGCGGAAGGCCCCGCCGTGTCGCCCCTCCAATCACGCGTGATGCCCCTTCAATCACGCGTGATGCCTCCCGGATCACGTGTGATGCCCCGTTCCGCTCGGCCGTCCGTCCACCTCACGCGCGGGCAACGCCCCGACATGGCAGCATGGAGATCGTGGTGAGCCCTGCTGAACTGCCGACCGCCGAGGTCCGCGACCTGCCCAAGGACGGCCTCGTGCTGCTCGACGTCCGCGAAGACGACGAGTGGGCCGCCGGGCACGCGCCCGGCGCGGTGCACATCCCGATGGGGGAGCTGCCCGCCCGCGTCGGCGAGCTGGCCGACCTGCCTGACGACCAGCCGATCCACGTGATCTGCCGCAGCGGCGGCCGGTCCGCGCGGGCGACGTCGTGGCTCAACCAGAGCGGCTGGGACGCGGTGAACGTCGCCGGCGGCATGGGCGCGTGGCAGCGCGAAGGCCGGCCGATGGTCGGCGAGCACCCCGGCATCGATCCCGAAGTGATCTAGCCTTGCAGCCGGGTCCGCCTCCTCCACCTGGGTACTGGCCGCGCCAGACCCCGCCGCCGAACGCCCAGCAGCTGCGGGGCCGGACGCTGGCCGCCCAGCCGGAGCCGTACCCGTACCAGCACCGTCCCGCGCACCGGCCGAAGCTGCGCTGGGTGGCGTCCCCGCCGCCGGGCGCGTGGCCGCGTCGCCGCGTGACGCCGCCCGAGCGGTACTACGGGCCGCCGTCGTACCCGGTGCCGCCGCGCTGGGGTTTCCCCAACCTGGTCTGGCGCCGCCCGACTTCGGTGCCTGGCACGGCGTCGGACGAAGTCCGCCCGATCGACCGGCTGCCGGTGCTCAGCCGCAGCCTGATCGGTGTCCTGTTCGCGTTCGCCGTCCTCGCCGTGGTCGCCGCCGGCGCGGAGGTCTGGCGGTACGTGCTGCTCGTCGAGGGCCGCGAGTCCGCGCTGAACCGTTCGGTGGTGGCGTTTTCCGACGGCTTCGTGCTCACCGCCGGCCTGCTCGCTTCGATCCTCGCGCTGCTGCCCGCCGCGCTGACGCTCTGGTGGCTGCTGGTCGCCCGCCGGGCGGCGGCCGACGTCTCGGGCGACGACCCGCCCCGGCCGGTGTGGCAGGTGCTGGTCGGCGTCCTCGTGCCGCTGGCCAACCTGCCGATGGCGTTGTCGATCGCCGGCGAGCTGGAGCACGCGGTGCTGGGCCGCTCGCGCGACGTCCGGCCGAAGCCGTCGCGGCAGGTGCTCGTGTGGTGGGGCGCTTGGCTGCTCAACTGGGTCCTGCTGGGCGTGACGATCGTCTGGCGCTTCCGCGACGACGTCCAGTCGATGGCCGACAGCGTCGTCCTGGTCGCGCTGACCGACCTGGCGGCGGCCTCGTTGGCGGTCGTGACCGCCATGGTCGTGCGGCGGTTCACGGCGCTGCTGGCGCCGTCGGACGCGCGGGCCGTGCGCTCGATGCGCGTACTGAAGGTGGCCGGCGCTCCGGAGCCCGAGCTGCGCACCGCACGGCCTTCCGGCGCCGCGCGCTAGTACCGGCCCAGCACCGGTTCCAGCTGGTCGAAAGCCAGTTCGGCGGTGGGCCACAGCGCGTCGGCGATCCCCTTTTCGTCCTCGAGGGTCCGGTCGAAGACCTCCTGGAAGAGCACGCGCAGCACGGTGGCGAGGTGGGCGGCGGCGAGCACGGGCTCGAGCCCCTCCTCGGGGTGACGCCGGATCAGCAGGTGCGTGAGCGCCGCCTCACGCTCGCGGTGCATTTCGTGCAGGGCGTTCGTCAGGACCGGGCTCTCCTTGATCATCCGCACGAAGCCCGGGCGTGAGAAGCCGACCAGCGCGTGCTCGGCCCCCAGTGCTTCGAAGTAGAGCTCGCGGGTGTCGTGGAAGACGCTGTCGCGGACCAGGCTGGCCGGCCAGGACGCGAAGTCGGCGCGGATGTCGAAGACCAGGTCCTCCTTGCGCGGGAAGTGGTTCGTGACGGTCATCTTGGCGACCCGCGCCTCGGTGGCGATGTCCGCGATCGTCACGTCCTCGAAGCCGTTGCGGATGAATAGCTTCGTCGCCACGTCCGAGATGGTCTTCCTGGTCTCGTGCTTCTTCTGGGCCCGGAGTCCCTCGCTCATGCCGTCACTCTACTGGGTCGGACCCAAGATTGTGCTTGACCTACTCATTGGGTCGGACCTAATCTGAGGTTCGACCCAATATTCTGGGGAAGCCCCGAAGGAGCATCCGATGACGTTCCGCCTCCTGAGCGTCCACGCCCACCCTGACGACGAGTCCAGCAAGGGTGCGGCCACCCTCGCCCGATACGCGGCCGAAGGCGTCGACGTCCTGGTGGCCACGTGCACCGGCGGCGAGCGTGGCGACATCCTCAACCCGGCCGTCGACACCCCGGAAAACCGCGCCGACCTCCCGGCGATCCGCCGTCGCGAGATGGCCGCCGCAGCCGAAATCCTCGGTATCCGCCAGCGCTTCCTCGGGCTGGTCGACTCCGGCCTGCCCGGCGAAGGCGAACCCTTACCGGACGGCTGCTTCGCCGCCCTCCCGCTGTCCGCGGCGGCTGCCCCACTGGTCGCGCTGATCCGCGAGTTCCGCCCCCACGTCGTGATCACGTACGACGAAACCGGCGGCTACCCCCACCCGGACCACATCCGCACCCACGAGGTGACGCTCGAAGCCTTCACCGCGGCCGCCGACCCCACCCGCTACCCAGGCACCGGGACCCCTTGGCGTCCACAAAAGCTGTACTACCAAGCAACCCTGAGCCGAGCCTGGTTCCAAGCGATCCACGACGCGACCCTCGCCGCCGGCCTGGAGTCCGCGATGACCGATGTCCTGGCCGAACTCCCGCTCGAGCCGGCCGTGCCCGTCACGACCCGAATCCGCTGCGAGCAGTACTTCGCCACCCGAGACCAGGCCCTCCTGTCCCACCAAACCCAGGTCGACCCAGCCCACCCGTTTTTCGCCCACTCACGCGAAATCGAACGCCAAGCCTGGCCCCACGAGGACTACCACCTGGCCCACCCCACGCCACCCGCCGACCAAGAAGACGACCTCTTCACCGGAGTAACCCCATGAACCCCCGTGTCGCCCCTCCAATCACGCGTGATGCCTCCCCAATCACGCGTGATGCCCTCCCAATCACACGTGATGCCCCTTCAAGCACGCGAGATCCGCCCCGGACCCGGCTCACACCGTGACGCGAAGCTCCCGCAGCCCCCGGATCACGAACTCGGGCCGCCGGCGCGGAGTCTCGGCGAGCCGCAACCCCGGCAGCTTGGCGGCCAACGCGCTCAACGCCGCGGCGATCTCCACCCGAGCGAGAGGAGCACCCACGCAGTAGTGGATCCCCAGGCCGAAGCCGAGGTGCGCGTTCGGCGTCCGTCCGATGTCGAGGGTGTCCGGCGCGTCGAACACCTTCGGGTCGCGGGCCGCGGCACCCAGCAGCGCGCCGATCTTCTGCCCCTGCGGGACGACATGTCCGCAGATCGACACGTCCTCGGTCGCCGTCCGCTCGAACAGCTGCAGGGGCGCGTCGAACCGGATCAGTTCCTCGACGCACGAATCCAGCAAGGAAGGAGCCGCCAGCAAGCGCTCCCACTGGTCCCGGTGGGTGAGCAGCGCCGTGATGCCGTTGCCGAGCACGTTGACCGTCGCCTCGTGACCGGCCATCAGCAGCAGCACCGCGGTCGCGACCAGCTCGTCCGGCGTCAGCTCGCTGCGCAGGAGGTCGCTGATGATGTCGTCGCCCGGGGCGTCGGCCCGAGCCGCGGCCACCGACCGGACGTACTCGACGAACTCGGCGGCCGCCCGCTCGGCGGCGTCGCGGCCGTCCTCGGGCAAGCCGTACTCGTACATCTTCACGATCGCGTTGGACAGCTCGACCATCCGCGGCCCGTCGGTGCCGGGGACGCCCAGCAGTTCGGCGATCACCGCGACCGGCAGCGGCTGGGCCAAGTGCGCGAGGAGGTCCGCGCTGCCGTCGGTGGCGATCGCGGCCGCGAGGTCGTCGACCATCCGGTCGGCGAGCGTCGCGACCATCGGACGCAGCCGCTGCACGTGGCCGCGGCCGAACGCGCCCGCGATCAGGCGACGCAGGCGGGTGTGCGCGGGCGGCTCGTTCTCCAGCAGCGAGTTGCGGTGCAGCAGGTTGAACGACGCGAACCGTTCGAGCGGCTGCGCGTCCTGCCAGATCCGGCCCAGCCCGCGATGCCGCAGCACAGCCGACGACGCGGCGTGCGACACCGCCACGGCCAGGCCGAGCTCGTCGTGAAAATGGACGTCGCCATGCTCGCGCAGTGCGGCGAACGCCGGGTACGGGTCTTCCAGGAATGCGGGATCGCGGGGGTCGAACACGTCGCGAGACTAACCCTTCGATAGCGTTCGAAGCCGAGCCAGAGGAGGCAGCAGTGGGCAAGGGCGCGCGCAAGAAGGGTCCCAAGCAGGCGACGGACCGCAAGCCGAAGGTGCGCGACGTCTTCGTCGGCCAGCCGTTCGAGGGGCTGGCGGCGGAGCCCGAGCTGATCGCGCTGCGTGAGTTCGTGCCGTCCGCGACGGCCAAGCTGACCCTCGCCGACGGCGGCGACGTCACCCTCGGCACCGTGCTGCCGATGGCCGCGGCCGCGTTCGTCCGCTCGGACGGCGAGCGGTACGTCGGCCTGCAGGTGCAGACCCGCTCGTCCGACATCAGCCGCGACCTCGGCCGCTCGCTGAAGTGGCTGCTGGACGCGAAGGAGGGCGACGTCCTCGGCGTGCCGGACACGACGACCCCGCCGTCCGCCGACGAGCACGCCCGCCTCCAGGACCTGCTGACGCCGGGCGCCGAGCTCGACGTCACGCTCCACAAGGACTTCGCCTGGTGGCTGCCGGAGGACGCGGACGCCACCGGTGACGTCGCGGTCTCCCTCGAGCGTGCGAACGCCGCGATCATGCCGACCGAGCGCCTCGGCCACGGCGCCTACTGGGTTCTCGCCGGCGAGAAGGCGCACCTGCGCTGGGTCCGCCCGGAGCCGGAGAACCTGCTGCTCCAGGCCCTGGCCCGGCTGTCCGCGGCCGGCGAGCTCGGCCTCGGCGAAGGCTCCCGCTACGCCGGCTCGTTCCGCGCGCACGGCCTGCTGGTCCCGGTCTGGGACCTCGACCCCGAGGCCCACGCCCGCGAGTGGGCCGAGGCGAAGGACGCCCTCGGCACCCGCCTCGAGACGGCTTTGAAGTCCCTCGACACCGAACCGCTGAACGCGGCGGAGCGCCGCGCCCGCGACGGCCTGATCGGCCGCCAGCTCACCCTGCGCTGACCGCACCGCCACGACCATCGGGCACCAGCCCACGACCGCCGCCGAGCACCCCGCCCGGCGGCGGTTCTGATTTCGCCTCACCGCGCCGGCGTACAACCCCCGCTGGAGTCGCTCTCGTTCCGTCCCCGCCGCGCCGGCGCACGACCGTCTCTTGAGGAGGCTTCGCTCCAGCTTCGCCGTGCCGCCCACAACTTCGGCTCGCGGCGGTCTCATCCCGGCCTCGCCGAGCTGGCCCACGACCTCCGCTAACGGCGGCTTCGTTCCGCCCCACCGCGCCAGCCAGGGACTACCACTCGCAGGCCCGCGCGCGACGGCTTCCGAGCGGGCGAGCCCCACCGGCCGCCGTCGGAAAGCACCGGACCGTCGGTGTGTTCCGGTGGCCGGAAACCGTCTCGGTGAGCGTTCAACCAGGCCTTATGTGGCGCACGAGACACCGCCGCCGGAACGCCGTGGTGGGACGATTCAGCGCGTGATACTTCACATCTGCGGGGCGGCCGACTGGGCCGAAGTGGGCGAAGGCGGCCAGTACCGGCCGCCTTCACTGGGGGAAGTCGGGTTCGTCCACTGTTCCGACTTCGGCACGGCGCACCTGCCGGCCAACGCGCTCTACCGGGGCCGCACCGATCTGGTGCTGCTCGAGATCGACCCGGCCAAGCTCGGCGTCGCCGTCCGCTGGGAAGACGGCGAGCCGCCGCATCCGGCCGGCGTGTGGTTCCCGCACGTCTACGGCCCGATTCCGCACGCCGCGGTGGTCGGGGTGCACGAGTTCGACGAAACCGACGGCCGTTTCCGGCTGCCGGATGCGCTCGCCCGCCGCTGACGTGGGCAACTCGAGAACCGCCCGGACGTCTGCGAATCCGGGCGGGAACGCGGGCAACCTGAGGGGGCTGTGATGCGTGTGCAGGGGGAAAGCGACTATCCGACCCCGGGGGGAGGCGATACGGTGACCGCTGCGGCACCCGTCTTCACCGGGGGAGATACCTGGGTGACCAGCGCAGGCCGAGGGAGGGCCGCGACGTTGCCGGGTGAGCTGGCCGACTTCGGCGACTTCGTGCAGGCCACCCTGCCGGGCCTGCTGCGGTACGGCCACGCGCTCACCGGCAACCCGCACGACGCGGCGGACCTGGTGCAGACCGTGCTGGAGAAGATCGGTTCGCGCTGGACGTACGTGCACGAAAAGACGGGCGACCCGCTCGCCTACGTCCGCCGGTCGATGGCGAACGCGCACGTCAGCCGGTGGCGCCGCACGCGCCGTGAGAGCCTGGTGGCCGATCTCCCGGACACCAGCCCGCACGTGCCGGACGACCCGTTCGAGCACGAGCCGCTGTGGCGCGCGTTACGGACGCTGCCGCCGAGGCAACGGGCCGTCATGGTCCTGCGTTACTACGAAGGTCTCTCCGAAGCGGAGATCGCCGGTTCGCTCGGGGTCACGCAGGGAACCGTCAAGAGCCAGGCCAGCAAGGCGATCGCTTCGCTGCGATCGAAACTGACAGCAGCCGACATCCACGGCGAAGGGAGTGACGCGGGTTGAACATCTCCGAGGACGAGCTGGAGCAGCGCCTGCGTGAGCTGTTCGCCGACGAACGGCTGGACTTGCCGCCGCCGCCGGAGGCCGGCACGACCATCGTCGCCGGTGCGCGACGGCGTCGTCGCCGTCGTCATGGCGTCCTGGCCGTGACCGGTGTCGCGGCGGCCGTGGTCGCCGTCGCGGGTGGGCTCACCATGGTGCGCCTCCATGCCGAGGACGGCACCGCGGTGATGTCCGCCGATGGATCCTCGATCAACGTCAAGCCGCCCGAGAACCTCACGGCCGGGCGGCAGCCCCAGACCCCGGTTCCGGAGCCGACCAGCACCCAGGACATCGAGGTCTCGGCGCCTCCCGCCGCGTCGACGTCGAAGGCCTCGCAGCCGCCGTCGACCCAGCCGCCGTCGAAGCTGCCGCCCGTGCTGAGCGGGCCACTGCTCGGTTCGGACGGCTTCGGCACCATCAAGCTCGGCATGTCCGAGACCGAGATGGCCGCGCAAGGCGTCACGCTCACCGATGCTCAGGCCGGCGCCGGCTGCACCGTCTACACCGTGCAGGGCAGCGGAGTGCCGTCGGCCGCGAAGGTCGTGGTCTCGAAAGCGGTCGGGCTCACGGTCGTCACCCCGAACCAGGCGGCGCACACCGCCGAGGGCGTCGGCGCCGGCTCGACCAAGGCGCAGGTGCTCGCGACCTATCCCGCGGCGAGGGAAGAATCGGGCGGCGTCGTCGCCCCGGCCACCGCCGCCGCCGACTACCACTTCCGGCTCGACGACTCCGGGGTCGTGCAGACCAGCCTGATGAGCGTCAACCAGGACTGCGCCGGCTGAGCGCCGGCCACATGCGGAAACCCGGGCTGTCCACAGGGGGAGAGCCCGGGTTTCCGGTTTCAAGCGTGGTGGGAAAGCGCAGTCAGAGCGCTCCGCCGGCCACCGGCGGCATCTGCGAGTCGGAGCCGCCGTCGCCGACGGACTCGCGGTGCAGGTGGTTCTCGACCTCGAACAGGTTGCCGTTCGCGCGCTTGACGACGTTCAGCAGCGTGTTCATCTGGGAGATCTCTTCGACCTGCTCCTTGAGGAACCACTGCATGAACTGCTCGCTGATGTAGTCCTCTTCGGCGCGCGCGGCCTTGGCCATCGCGGAGATGTCCGTGGCGACGTCCTTCTCCTGCTCGAGCGCGAGCTCGATGACCTCGGTGACGCCGGAGAACTCGTTGCGCACTTCGCCCGTGCCGGGGATTTCGACGTGGTGGTCGCGGTCGAGCATGTACTGCACGAGCGCCATCGCGTGGTTGCGCTCTTCGACGGACTGCTTGTAGAAGTGCTTCGCCAGCTGCGGCAGGTCCTCGGCGTCGAACCACACCGCGAGCGCGATGTACTGCTGGGACGCGTTGAACTCGTTGTGGATCTGCGCCTGCAGCAGTTCGTAGAACTTCGAGCGCGGTTCTTTCTTCTTGGTGAGGGCCATGAAGACGAGAATAGATCAAGATTGGCGAAAAAGCCACTTGGGGGTGGTGATCTCCCCCCTATTAGGGTTACCATTCCTAAAGAAGACGAGCCTTATTTAAGTAAGCCTTCCCTAAATTGTCGTAAACATTTAGGGAAGGCTTACTTCATTTAATGCAGCGGGTCCCGGCGCACCGGACAGGACATGCACCGCGGTCCGCCCCGGCCCGAACCCAGCTCGGACCCGGCGATCGGCAGCACCTCGATGCCGGCCGCCTCCAGGCGCTCGTTCGTCTCGACGTTCCGCTCGTAACCCACGACCACGCCCGGCGCCAGCGCCAGCGTGTTGTTGCCGTCGTCCCACTGCTCGCGTTCGGCCGTCACGGGGTCGAGGCCGGTGTCGATGACGCGCAGCCGCTCGATTTCCATCGCCTCGGCCGCGGCCGTCAGGAACGGCGTCGGGCCCGCGACCTTGACGCCGCCGTCGCCGGTCGGGCGGATGGTGAACGCCGTCAGGGAGTCGCGCGCCAGCGGGTACATCACGACCGCGTCGGCGTCGACCATCGTGCACACCGTGTCCAGGTGCATCGTCGCGCGGGACTGCTCGATCGGCACCGCCAGCACGGTGTGCGCGATGCCGTCGGCGAACACCGACCGCGCCAGGGACTCCGCGCCGGCCGCCGTCGTCCGCTCGCCGACGCCGATGGCGAGCACGCCCGGCGCCAGCAGCATCACGTCGCCGCCCTCGATCGGCGCCGAATGCGCGCCGTACGCGCGGGCCGCGTGCCGGAAGTACGGGTGGTAGGCGTAGATCAGGTCCAGCACCGCGGTCTCGCGGCGGCGCGCGGGCATCGTCAGCGACGAGATCGCGACGCGGTCGGCGATCCACGCCGACGAATCGCGCGTGAACAGCAGGTTCGGCAGCGGGTCGACGGCGAAGTCGTGCGGGTGGTTCATCATCCGCACCAGCGACGCGCCCTCCGCGGACGGCAGCTCCTCGAACGTCATCCCGGCCATCAGCACCTCGGCGAGGCCGGCCGAGCTGACGCCGGAAAGGTGCGAACGCAGCGAATCGGCCAGGTCGACGCCGAGCCGCCGGTCGTCGACCGCCGCGTGGACGCCGGCCGCGTGAGCGCGGTCGTCTTCCAGCGCCGTGCGGAGCGCGTCGGCCAGCAGCAGCACCTCGACGCCGCGGCTGCGCAGCACGTCGGCGAACGCGTCGTGCTCGGCCTGGGCCCGGTCGACCCACGGGATCGAGTCGAACAGGAGCTGGTCGTTGTTGCGGGGCGTCAGCCTTTTGAGCTCGTTGCCGGGCCGGTGCAGCAGCACCGCGCGCAGGGGTCCGACTTCGCTGTCCACCCGGGGAGGTGTCGTTTCGTCGATCACCCGCCAATCCTAGTCAGGGCAGCCAGGAAACGTGCCCCTTCAACAGCGCATATCCGACGAACGACACGAAGTCGAACAGCGTGTGCGCGGCGACGAGCGGCCACAGCCGGTTCGTCTTCTGCCACAGCCGCCCGAACACCAGGCCCATGATCAGGTTGCCGACGAACCCGCCGAAGCCCTGGTAGAGGTGGTACGACCCGCGCAGCACGGCGGCGCCGAACAGCGCGTTGTTCTCCCGGACGCCGAGCTGCCGCAGTCGCGTCAGCAGGTAGCCGATGACCAGGACTTCCTCGGCGAACGCGTTGCCGAACGCCGACAGCGTCAACGTGATCGGGCGCCACCACGTGTCGTTCAAAGTGGACGGTTGCACCGCCAGGCTGAACCCCAGGTGGTAGGAGATGAAGTACAGCGCGAGGCCGGGGATCCCGATCAGCGCGGCGAGCCCGAGGGTGAGCAGCGCGTCGCGGCCGGGGGACCGGCGGTCCAGCCCGACCTGCGCGATCTTGATCCCGGCGCGCCACAGGAAGTACAGCCCGAGCGCGCCCCAGCCGACCAGCTGGGCGGCCGAGAGCAGCTGCTTGAGCAGGTCGATCAGGCTCGCCGCGGCCTGGGGGACGTTGAGCTGGACCTGCTGCTGGGCCAACGGCGTGGGCTGCAGCAGGGAGTCCACAAGGGACAGCAGGCTGCGCACGCCGGACAGCCCGAGCGTGATGCCGAAGACGATCAGCAGCTCGATCTTGATCGCCCGGCGCTCCCGCGGGTCATCGATCGGCTCCGGGAACGCCGGTGCGGCCGGGGCCAGCCACGATCGCGCGGTGAACGTCATGTGCGCACGCTACCTTCGGGGTATGCCGAGGAGCATCGCCACCAACGAAACCGTCGACCGCGCCGCGCTGGTCGAGTTCCTGTCCACCCGCCACCGCGCGATCCTGCTGACCACGAAGGCCGACGGCGGCCCGCAGCTCTCGCCGGTCACGTGCGGCG
This sequence comes from Amycolatopsis sp. NPDC005961, assembly GCF_040629235.1. NCBI lineage: Bacteria > Bacillati > Actinomycetota > Actinomycetes > Pseudonocardiales > Pseudonocardiaceae > Amycolatopsis > Amycolatopsis sp. NPDC005961. The sequence goes on from NZ_JBEXVF010000065.1 coordinate 12,568, forward strand.
TCGACGCCGAGGGCAGGCTGGTCATCTCGACCTACCCGAAGCGCGCCAAGATCGTGAACATCAAGCGCAACCCGCAGGTCTCGGCCTGCATCCTGTCCGACGAGTGGAACGACCAGTGGGTGCAGCTCAACGGCACCGCCGAGGTGCTGGACATCCCGGACTCCGTCGAGCCGCTCGTGGACTACTTCCGCAGCATTTCGGGCGAACACCCGGACTGGGACGAATACCGCGAAGCCATGGTGAAGCAGGGCAAGAGCATCATCCGGGTGACGATCGAGAGCTGGGGCCCGCTGGTCAAGGGCGGCTTCCCCGCCGAACTAGCCTGACGCACCCCGCAGGAACGGGCAGCCGACCAGCCGCCGCAGCTCCACCGCGAGCTGCTGCGGGCTGTCGACGGACTTCGAGAACGCCAGCCGGACGTCGTGGTCGCCCGCGTCGGACTCGACGCGCAGCCGCAGCCCGAACCGGTCGAGCCCGAGCGGACGGATCCGGCCGCCGCGCAGGTCCGCCGGCAGGTGCTTGGCCAGCTGCTCGACGACGTCGGAGTGGTCGCTCTCCAGGTGTCGCAGCCAGTGGGCTTCGTAGTCGTGGAACGGATCCGGCGGCGCGGCGCTGAACGTGTGCGGGCGCAACGAGTGCGTGCCTTCGGCGTCCGCGAGCACGAGCGACGCCGGGGTGAGCCGCAGCAGCGTCATGCCGTGGCCGACGTCGAGGAGCCGTTCGTCCGGCCGCGACTCGGCGATCGCGATCGCCCGCGCGCGGGCCGACACCGGTGAGAGCGGCCGCAGCCAGCCGGTGATCCACAGCAGCCCGCGGATCGGCTCGCGCAGGTCGACCGGCGCCTGGTCGGCGAGCTCGACCATCACGGCCAGCTCGCCGCGCTGCGTCTGCTTGGCCGCGTCGACCATCGGGTGGTCGTCGGGCAGCAGCACGCTGACGCTCCCGCTGTGGTGCACGTGGTGCAGGACCGGGACGACGCGCTCGCTGTCGAGACCGGCGCGTTCGCAGGTGGGCATGAGCGACGCCGGCCCGTTGCGAGTGGCGATCGTCTTCGCGCGCTCGGCGGGGTTCGGCGCCGGCGGGCGGCGGATGGATGTCGGGGCCTCAGTCACGGCTCACCTCCTACTTAGGTGAGCCTAACCTGAATGTCGCGGTCTGGATAGTCGCTGGCTTGCGGTCCGGGTCACGCGGGCGTTCCGCTGAACGGAGTACCGGTAACGCGGCCGTGCAAAATTCCGAAAAGTCCGGTGACCAGTGTCGACACGGTGGGGGCCAGCGTGCAGATCGTTCCGGTTCCCGAACGCGTGCCCGCGTTCGAGCTCGACCCCGCCATGCCCTCGGGCGCGCTGCCGATCTTCGGCGAGTACCTCGACCGGATCGGCCGCACCGCGGCGAACGGACGCCTGCTGACCTGGGTCCTGCCGGTGTTCGGGATCGCCCAGTTCTTCACGGGCGCCGGGATCGCGTTGCCGCTCGGCACGATCGCGCTGGCCGGCTCGGTCGTGGCGTGGTGGCTCTACCGCGCGCACCTCTGGGTGCCCGAGACGCGGCTGAAGCGCGAACCGTTCCGGCAGGTCGACATCGCGCCGGACGCGCTGGTCGCCGCCGGGCGGACGGTCGGTGTCCGCCTGCCGGACGGCCGCTGGCTGCGCGTCCGCCTTGACGAGACGTACCGGCTGCTGCTGGCCGGACACCGGCGCGTGTGGCTGCTCGGGCGTGGCCCGAAGGTGTTCGTCGGCTTCTCCGGCGTCGTGCGGGTGCGTCGCGCCCGGATCGTCGACGCGCCGCCGTCGGGTGCGGTGGCCGTGCCGGCCCCGGTGACGTCCGATTCGCCGCGGCTCGACCCCGTGCTGGCCGCGCACCGCCGCCGGATCGCCCGCGAGCTGCGCGCGATGGCGGCGTTCCTGCTGGTCCTGGCCGGGTTCGCGGTGTGGGTGCGGTTCGACTTCCCGGTGACGAAGTGGGTCGCGCTGACCGTCACAGCCGGTGCGCTGCTGGGCGCGCTAGCGACCGCGCTGCGAGCGCTGACCTACCGGCGCCCGCTGCCGGCGGACCACTGGACGGAGCTGCGCGCCGTCCTCGACGGCCCGGTCCGCATGGGCCGCCACGGCGCGGCCCGCCTGAGCGGCCTGACGATGCTCGCCGACGGAACGGTGGTCGGCTTCCGCCTGCACAAGGCGGACCCGTCGATGGCGGCGAACATATCCGCGACGGGCCGCCTGTGGATCGCGGGCGTCCCCCGGCCGGGCGCGGCGAAGGCGGGCGTGCCGGGCTATCCGGTGCTGGGCACGGTCTGGCTGGGCTGAGCGGGCGTCCGGTCGCGACGCGGCAGCAGCAGCGGCGTCACCAGGATCAGCACCCCGGCGACACCGATCGCGACGCGCGGACCGGTGAAGCTCGCGAGCACGCCCCAGAGCGCGGTCAGCGTGGCGATCGACGCCTTGGTGCTGACCGACCACGCCGAGAGCGTGCTCGCGACGCGGTCCGCCGGGAGCTGCTCGAGCCGATAGGTGGCGAGCACCGGGTTGAACACGCTGCAGGAGACGATCAAGCCGAGTTCGACGACCATCACGAAGACCAGCCCACCGGTGCCGCCCGGCAGGAAGGCCAGCGCGAGCAGCCAGCACGCCCGGACGGCGCCGGCCGTGACCAGGACGGGGTGCCTGCCGAACCGCCGGACGAGCCGCGGGGTCAGCCGCGACCCGGCGAGCCCACCGAGGCACGGGACCGCGAACGCGAGCCCGTACTGCCACGGCGTGAAGCCGAGCTGGTTCAGCATCAGCACGGCCAGCAGCGGCTCGGTCCCCATGACGAGGCCGTTGAACACCAGAACGTTGAAGTAGAGCGGCCGCAGCCCGGGGTGCGTCAGGATTGTGCGCCACCCTTCGGCCAAGTCGCGCGCCCGCAGGCGAGAGGTCTGCCGCGGCCGCGGCTCGCCGCCGCCGATCGCCCGGATCCCGAGCGCGGAGAGCAGGAAGCTGACGGCGTTGGCGGCCACCGACGTCACCGGGCCGAAGAGCGCGAAGGCGGCCCCGCCGAGCGGCGGGCCGAGCGCGGTGGCCGTCCAGCTCGTCGACTCGAACCGCCCGTTCGCGACGAGCAGGTCTTCGGGCGCCACGATCCCCTTCAGGTAGGCACCGCTCGCCGAGGTGAAGGTGATGTCCGCCGCGGCGACGACCACGGAGACGACGAGCAGCTGGACGAAACTCAGCGACCCGAGCGCGTAGAAGGCAGGAACGCTGATCAGCGCGCCGAACCGGACGAGGTCCATGGCCACCAGCACCGGCCGCTTCGGCCGCCGATCGACCCACGGCCCCAGCGGAACGGCCACGAGCGCCCCGACAGCCGGCCCGACGGCGGCGAGCGCTGAGACGGCCGCGGGCCCGGCGTGCAGCACGAGGATCGCCAGCATGGGAAAGGCCCCGAAGCCGAGCCAGGTACCGAACGCGCTCACGGCGTAAGCCGTCCACAGCCACCTGAACCGCCGCCCGAGCCGCCTGCGCATCACCGGAGGATCAAAGCGGGGAACGACCCGGCGAAGCAAACAACCGACACGGCGGCGAGCCACAACACGGCGTTGTGAACCTAGAGTCGTCCGCTGTGGACCTCGATGCCGTGCGTACGTTCGCCGCCGCCGCGGAGGCGGGCCGGTTTCAGGACGCCGCGGTCGATCTCTCGATCACGCAACAAGCCGTGTCGAAGCGCATCGCCGCACTGGAGAAGTCGCTCGGGGCGCGGTTGTTCACACGCACCGCGCGCGGAGCCGTGCTCACCGGTGAGGGCGAGGCGTTCCTGCCGCACGCCCGCGAGCTGCTTCTGGCCGAGGCGCGAGCGCTCGCGTCGGTCCGCACCGGCCCGCTCCGTGTCGACGTCATCGGACGGCGGCTGTGCCCGGCGGGGTTGTTGCGCGAATTCCACGAGACTCACCCGGAGGTCGCGTTGGAGGTCGTGACGCTCTTTGACACCGCGACCGCCGCGATCCGGGCCGGCTCGGTCGACGCGTCGTTCCGCGCGGTCGTCGAGTTGCCCGACGACCTCGACGCGCAGCGGGTGTTCGACGAGCCGCTCCAGTTGCTGTGCGGCCCCGCGCACCCGCTGGCCGCGTTGTCGTCGGTGACTCCGGCGGAGCTGGCCGGGCACCGGATCTGGATGCCCGGCGTGGTGCCCGGAACCGAGTGGGGCGCGTACTACGGCGAGTTCGCGGCCGCGTTCGGACTGTCGATCGACGCTGCCGGGCCCAATTTCGGCACCGAGGTCGTGCTCGACAAGATCGCGGAGTCGGCGGACGTGGCCACCCTGGTCGGGGCCCGGAGCCGGATCCTGTGGCCGGCCGGCCACGACTTGCGGCGCGTGCCGATCGAGAATCCGACGCCCGTTTATCCCCACTCGCTGGTCTGGCGCCGGGGCAACGCGCACCCCGCACTCGCCCGGCTGCGCGCCCACCTGAGCCCGGGCGTCCGGGCCGGCGCCACCTGGCTGCCTGGCTGGGCGAGCCAGGTGTACTGACCCGTGAGGTTGGGGCGCGGGTGACCAGCGAGTGCGGTGATCGCCTGCGGCGTGTTCGTAACGGTGGACCGGCCTCCCCGGACAGAACTAACTCGTCAAAGCGTTCTCGCGGGTCTTGCCGTACGACAGCCGCAGCGCTACCCAGCCGTCGCGTTCTCCGGCGCAGATCTCCTCGACCGTCTCCACCAGCACCGCCGCCGCGCCGGAGGTGGCGTACGCGTCGTGCTTGGCCGCGAACAGCGCGATCTCCTTCTCGATCGCGTAGCGCGCCCGGGTCCGGCTGGTCCAGTTCTCCTTGTACCCACCCAGCGCCCGGAGCCCGTTGATCAGCACCGCGAGCGACCCGACCGCGGCGATGAGCCGCACGTCCAAAGCGAACGCCGCGAGTGCGGGAATCGTGGCGGTCACGACCAGGCTCGTCACCTCGACGATCGAATGCCGGCGCCGCGCGGCCCACGAAGACCGCTGGTAGCGCCGCCACTCGGCGAGCACCGATGGTGGCACGGGCTCGTCGTCGACGCCCTTCGCTTCCAGGACCCACTGACTGCGCGCGCTCGAACGTGGCTCTGCCTTCATGGACAAAAGTTCACACCACCGGTCAACCCAGCGACTTCCGCGTCGCCTGCTCGGTCTCGAGCACGCCCTGCCGGATGCCCTCCAGCTGGTCGCTCAGCTCCCGCACCGCGCCCGTGTCCACTGCGACGTCCGTCGTCGCCGCCGTCAGCTCCGCGACGCGGGCCACCAGGCTGTCCAGGCCCAGTGCGCCCGACTGCAGCTGGGCCAGCAGCTTGTCGCTCGCGCTCGAAAGCCGTGCGTGCACGTCCGCCTGGGCCTGGACCGCCGTCAGCGCCTGCTCCAGATCTCCGCGGACCTCCTCGCGCGCCGACCCCAGCTGTTGCTCCAGCCGGCGCCGCTCCCGCGTCACCGCGGAGAGGTCGACGCGGGACAACGCCTTTCCTGTCGCCGACGCGCGCCCGGCGAGGCGCCGGAGCGTGGCCAGCGTCTCCTGGACCACCGGTTCCATGTCCGCGACGCGGTCGGCCAGCGGACCGGAGTCGAGGGACGCGCTCAGCGACGCGAACCCGTCGGCCGCGCCCTCGGCCCGGCGCAGCCAGTTCTCCTCGGGAGAACCCGTGGCGACGTCGAGCACGCGCGCTTCCCGGCGGGCCGGCTCCTGCTCCCGGCCCAGCGAAGCCACGCCCGCGCGTGCGGCCAGGACCGCCATCCCGATCAGGATGGCGACGAGCACCGGCAGCTGCACGGCCCACGCCACGCCCGCCGACGTGGCGGCCAGCAGCAGCCCCCACGGTTCGGCGAGCTCACGGGCGAACTTCATGTCAGAAATTCGAAATCACTGAGGTGAACACCTGGTTGATCGAGTCCGGTTTGGACGAATCGTACTCCGATCCCTCGGTCGCTTCGGCGATCTGCTTCAGCACGCCCTGGTCGGCGTCCGAGCCGTAGGCGATCGTGAACAGCCGGACCGTCTCCGCGTTGCCCTCCGGCCGCAGCTGCGGCAGCAGGTGATCGAGGTCGACGCCGCCGGAGTCCTCGTTGCGTCCGTCGGTCAGCACCACGACCGCGTTGATCGCCGACGGGTCGATGTGCGCCTTCATGTACTCGTACGCGGCCTGCGAAGAGTCGTAGAGCCCGGTGCCCGCCTGCGGCGTCAGCCCGCCGAGCCGCGACGCCAGCGTCTCCTTGCCGCTGTTCCCGAGCGCCTGCACCGGGACCAGCTCCTGGTAGTCCCGGTCGCCGTCGAGGTGGGTCGAGAACTGCCAGAGCCCGACCTGGTCGCGCGGCACGAACTGGCCGAGCGCGTCGATCGCGGCCTGCTTGGCCAGGTCGATCTTGCTCTTGCCGGTGCCCTTGACCTCGTCGCCCATCGAGCCCGAGACGTCCACGACCAGCAGCACGTTCGCCTTCTTGCGCAGCTCGGTCCACGTCGTCAGCAGCTTCGAGAGCACCGTCGGCGACGGCGGCCGCAGGAAGCTGATCTTCGCGTCCGGTTGGGCGCCGTTCTGGGTCGTGACCTGCGCGCCCGGCTGACCGTCGAACGAGCGGAAGCCCAGCGCGGCGAACTTCTGCTGCGTCTCCGGGCCGCGCAGGTAGCCCAGGAAGTCGGCGGCGATCTGCTTGCGCGTCGCGTCGGCCCAGTTCAGCGTGACGAACGGGTGGTCGGAGTTGAGCGTGCCGTCCGCCGGGTAGATCGCGACGAGCGGCACCTTCGGCGGCGCGTGCTGGCCGACCTTCGCCGGGTCGTTCGTCGGGTTGCCCTGGTTGTAGCCGATCAGCGAGCTCTCCTCGACGGTCACCGCCGAGATGTAGGACAGCGCCGCGCCGCGGTCGTCGGCCTTCTGCAGGTTCGTCAGGAAGGTCAGGGTGTTGTCGCCGTAGTGCACGATCGCCTGCTCGATGTTCGTGACGAACTGCTTCGCCTCGGGCTTCTCGAGCGCGGCCGCGGTGAGGTCGGACGAGGTGCCGGTCGCCGCGTAGTAAGCGCCGATGGTCGCGTTCAGCCCCGCGGTGGAGATGTTCGGGTTCGTCTTGCCGAGCCGGAACTTGCCCCACTCCGGGTGGCCGTACTTCGCCCAGCCGGCCGGGTCGGTCGCCAGCGTGGCGAGGTCCTTCCAGCCGATCGGCTTGGCCGGCCAGCCCAGCGCCTCGGCCATCGGCTTCGGCATCGCGACGGTCAGCGGCGAGTTCGCGATCGACTGCGGGTCGCCGTCCGGCACGATCGACGCCGAGTCGCCCTTCGCGTTGACGCGCAGCAGGTTGACCCAGCCGCTCGCGGCCGGCGTCCAGACGTCCGGGCGCGGGCCGTCGGTGGCCTCGTTCCAGCCGTTCGCCAGCGCCTGCATCGCGATGCCCGACGACTTCGACTTCACGACGACGTCGACGCAGTGGCCGGCGACGGTCCGTCCGGAGTAGGCCTTCGCGGCTTCCTGGACTATTCCGACCTTTTCCGGGGACGACGCGACGGTGAGCGCGATGGCGTCCGAGCCTGTGCATTTCGGCTCGTCCGCCTCGTCGGCCGAGTCACTGGTCCAATACCGGATTCCGACGATCAACCCGGCGGCGACCAGGATGGCGGCCAGGAACGGGAGAAACTTTCTCTTGCGCCGTGCTGGTTGGGAATTGATCATCGAATCCTCCCCGATCCGTCGCCGGAAATGCCATTATCCGGCAGCGGAACGCGAAGGGGACGGTATTTTGACTATTGCTTAGGACCGCGACGCGACCACGTCCACGCGTAGCCGGGGTCTTCGGACGCGTCGGCGGCCTCGCCGAGTTCCAGCGGCGCGAACGTGTCGACCATGACGGCGGTCTCGTCGAAGAACTCCGCGCCGATCGACGCCTCCGCCGCGCCCGGCTGCGGGCCGTGCGTGAAGCCGGACGGGTGCAGCGACAGCGAGCCGACGCCGATCCCGGAGCCCTTCCGGGCCTCGTAGTTGCCGCGCACGTAGAACATCAGCTCGTCGGAGTCGACGTTCGCGTGGTTGTACGGCACCGGGATCGAGTCCTCGTGGTAGTCGACCTTCCGCGGGCAGAAGGAGCAGACGACGAAGTTCGGGCCCTCGAACGTCTGGTGCACCGGCGGCGGCTGGTGCACGCGGCCGGTGATCGGCTCGAAGTCGTCGATGTTGAAGGCCCACGGGTAGAGGCAGCCGTCCCAGCCCACGACGTCGAAGGGGTGCGTCGCGTACGTGTAGCGCGTCAGGCCCGCGCGGTGCCGCACGAGCACGTCGACGTCCTCGCCGTCCACGACCAGCGGCGACGACGGCCCGCGGACGTCGCGCTCGCAGTACGGCGAGTGCTCCAGGAACTGGCCCTTCGCCGACAGGTACCGCTTCGGCGGCCCGATGTGCCCGCGCGCCTCGAGGATGAAGAGGCCGACCTCGCCGTGGGGGACGACGCGGTAGGTGCACGACGTCGGGAGCACGAGGTAGTCGCCGTCGCCGATCTCGAGGCTGCCGTAGATCGTCTCGACGGTCGCGGAGCCGCCCTGGACGTAGAACAGCTCGTCGCCGGCCGCGTTGCGGTAGAGCGGGCTGGGCGCGGTCGCCGTGACGAACCCGATGGTCACGTCGTTGTTGCCGAACAGCCGCCGCCGGTCCGTCACCGCGTCGGCCTCGGCGCCGAACTTGAGGTCCTGCGTCCGGTAGGCCCGCGGCTTGAGCGGGTGGTTCGGCGTCAGCGTCCCGCGGTCCTCCTCGACCGCCACGGCGTCGACGATCGCCGTGGGCAGGCCCCGGTGGTACAGCAGCGCGGAGTCGGCGGAGAAGCCTTCGACGCCCATCAGCTCCTCGGCGTAGAGCCCGCCGTCCGGCTTCCGGAACGCGGTGTGCCGCTTGTGCGGGATCTCACCTACTCGCCGGTAGTAAGGCATCGACAACCCCTTCAGACGCGTCCGCTGTGCGAACGATTTTGTCCTCATGTCGTACGCTACTAGCGTGTCATTCGTGTCAAGCGCTGTGGAACTCACGCCCCCCGGCCCCCGTGGGATTCCTCCCCTGTTCGCGAGGCTCGTCGACGACTCGGCGCTGTTCCCTCCCGGCGATGCGGCCATGCCCGAAGCCCTCCGCGCGCACTTCGCGAGCCGGGAGTCCGAGCACGCCGGTGTACTGGGGGTTTTCCTCTGTCAAGCCTCGCGGTTGCCGGAGCTGATCACCGAGTTGATCAAGATCAAGCCGAAGCAGCCGTTGCCCCTGTCGCTGATCATCGACACCGGTCTCGGCGGCGTCCCGAAGGCGATCTCGATCGTCGAGTCGCGCAGCGAGCTGCTGGCGCTGCGGATGGTCGAGATGCCGGCGCCGTCGGACGTCGACGAGGTGTGGCTGGAGCGCGTCTCGGAGTTCGTCCCGGAGGACGTCATCCGCGTCGTCGAGCCGCGGCGCGGCGTCGGCTGGCTGGACGGCGTGCGGAAGGTCATCGAGCACGGCAGCTGGCCGAAGATCCGCTGCGGCGGCAAGGCGGGCGAGAACTTCCCCAACGTCGACGAGGTCGCGGACTTCCTCGCGGTGGTCAGCGGGTCCTCCGGCGCCTCGTTCAAGGCGACGAACAGCCTGCACCGCGCCGTCCGGCACACCGATCCGGACACCGGCTTCGTGCACCACGGCTTCCTGAACCTGCTCGTGGCCTCCGCGCGCAGCCTCTCCGGCGGCGACGTCCGGGGTGCGCTGGAGTCGACCGACGCCGAGGCGCTGGCCGAAGAGGCCCGCGGGTTGTCCGAGCAGGCCGCGAAGGCCGTCCGGGCGCTCTTCGCGTCGTACGCGGCGGCTTCGTTCGAGCAGCCCGTCGCCGACATGGGCGAACTCGGCTTGCTGTGACCGGCCGGGAGGGGTCGCTGACGCTCGACCGAGGCTTGGCGCTGCTGCAGGCAGTGGCCGACGCCGGTGGCGACGCGGCGACCATCTCCGAGCTGGCCGTGGCCATCGGGGCCAGCCGCGCGGCCGTCTACCGGCTGCTCGTGCCGCTGTCGGAGCGCGGGCTGGTCTGGCGCGACGGCACCAAGGTCCGGCTCGGCGTCGGCCTGCTCCGGCTGGCCGGGCAGGTGCTCCCGCAGCTGCGGGACGCGGCCGGTCCGGTGCTGCGCGAGCTGGCCGAGAAGGTGGGCGCGACCGCGCACCTGTCCGTCGCCCAGGGCACGCAAGCGCTTGCGGTGGCCGTCGTCGAGCCGTCGTGGACGAGCTTCCACGTCGCCTACCGCGTCGGGAGCCGGCACTCGCTGACGGCGGGCGCGGCCGGCAAGGCGATGTCCCTGCGTCCGGGCGGCGACGGCTGGGTGACGTCGACGGGCGAGCTGGAGGCGGGCGCGTCCGGCGTCGCGGCGCCGGTTCGCGGCGTGCCGGGGCTGAAGGCGAGCGTCGGAGTCGTTTCGATGGAGCCGCTGAAAGCCGCCGAGGTGGGCCCTCAGGTCGTCGCGGCCGCCGCCCGGCTGGCCGACATCCTGCGCGCTTAGCGGCGCGAGACCGCCAGCAGCGGCCGGACCATGGTCAGCAGCAGGGCGACGTCGATCGTGAACAACAACCGCTCGAACAGGCCGAGCGTGACGTCCTGCTGCGCGGGGCCGACGATCAGCGTGACGACGAAGCCGGCGAGCACCACGCCGATGCTGGCGAAGCTCGCCGTGGCCAGGCGCCGGATCGTCGTCCGGCGTGGTTCCCACGGGCAGCGCTCACGGCCCTTCTTCGTCAGCACGAACGCGGCCACGGGCAGGGCGACGAACGCCGTGAGCGCGGCGAGGTTGTGGACCTGCCCGGCCGTCGAGCGCGCCTGTCCGTCCGGGTCGACGGGGACAAGCCCGCACACGAGCAGGCCGGCCGACCACACGCCGAGCAACACGCAGACGGCGGTCGTACCCGGCCTGTGGGCCTTCGCGATGCCGGCGAGCAGGGCGACCGAGCCGAGCGAGAGGGCCAGGCACATCACGCTGAACAGCGGAGCCGCCGACGACGAGCCGAGCTTGCCGTAGACGTACTCCGACAGCGTCTGCCAGATCGGGCTGACCTGGCCGGAGAGCCGCAGGTGCAGGTCGATCGAGATGGCCACGGCGAGGCCGATGCCGCCGAGCGCGACCCGGCCGTGCAACGGCGAGACCGCGGGCAATGGCTTGTTCACCTGGCTTCCACCCTTTCGTTTCCGAAAGGTTACCCGGTGAACCTGTGAGGCAGCGGTCAGAAGGCGAGCTGGAGCAGGGCGAACGCCGCGAAACCGGCGAACACGAACCCGGCGCAGCGCTGGATCAGCTTCGGCTTGATCCGGCTGCGGATCTTCCCGCCGATGAACACCGCGAGCCCGGCCACGACGATGAGCGCGGCGAACGCGCCGACGCCGACGGCGACGGGGTTGCCGATGCGGGCGGCGAGGCTCGCCGTCGCGAGCTGGGAGGCGTCACCCCACTCGGCGGCGAAGAGCACGCCGAACGATGTCATCGCGGAGCGCAGGAAGGACAGCGGAGCGGGGCCGACGCGCGAAGCGTCTTCGCCTGCTTCGTCGGCTTCGCTGAATCCCTCGCGAAGGAGCATGAAAGAGCCGAGGCCGAACATCGCGGCGACCACCAGCGAAAGGACCAGGTCCGGCAACAGCGTCAGCACACTGCCGAACGCGACCGCGATGACGCATTGCACGGCGAACGCCGCGCAGACCCCGGCGAATACCGGACCACCGCGGAAACGGGTGGTCAGCACCAGGGTTGCGACCAGCGTCTTGTCCGGCAGCTCCACGGCGAGGACCAGGCCGAACGCGGTGAGCAGCGCCACCATTGCGGAAGTCATGAGTATGTTTCGCCCCTTTCACTTCAACGATAAAGGGGAGTTTCGGAACACCGCAAGCTGATGGCTTCCGCGAAATTGTCCGACAGGCCGTCATGAATTTGTTGTCAAGCCGCGTCGCACAATTTTCTTCGGCGTACCGAAAATTCGATTGTGGGCTGCGGTAGGTTGGCGGCCATGGGGTCTGAAGCGCGTGCTGCGCAGGTCAATGAGGTCATCCGCCGGCTGGAAGCTCACTACGTCTTCCCGGACGTCGCGGCGAAGCTGGCAGAAGTGCTTCGCGAGCGTCTCGGCGAAGGCGCGTACAACGGTCTGGGTGACGCGGAGTTCGCGACGCTGGTCACAACGGACCTGCAGTCGGTGAACGGCGACCAGCACCTGCGCCTGCGCCACCACGTCGACCCGGTCGCCGAAGACGGCGACGCGGCCGTGAACTCCGACGGGTTCCGGGTCGAGGCCGAGCTGGAAGGCTTCGGCATCGCCGAGGTCCGGCGCCTGGCCGGCAACGTCGGCTACCTCGACACGACGATGCTCTACCCGCCCGAGCTGGCCGGCCCCGCGATCGCGGCGGCGATGACGCTGCTCGCGCCGACGGACGCCCTCCTGCTGGACGTGCGCCGCAACCGCGGCGGCACCCCCGGCACGAGCGCGCTGCTGCAGACCTACCTCGTCGACGAGCAGGTCCACTACCTCGACATCTACGAGCGCGAAGACCACAAGACCATCCAGATGTGGACGCTGCCGTACGTCCCGGGCCTGCGGTTCGGCGGCACCAAGCCGGTCTGGGTGCTGACCGGGCCGCGGACGTTCTCCGGCGGCGAGGACCTCGCGTTCTCGCTCCAGCAGCAGGGTCGCGCGAAGACGGTCGGGGAGGCCACCCGCGGCGGCGCCCACCCGCGTGAGCAGTACAAGGTCGACACCTACCTCGACGTGACCGTGTCGATCGCGCGCTCGTTCCACCCGGAGACGGGGGAGAACTGGGAGGGCACCGGCGTCCGCCCGGACCTCCCGGTGGCCGCGGACCGGGCGTTCGACACGGCGTACGCGCTGGCGCTGGAGCACGTCCTCGAGCTGGGTTCGGCCGGTCCGCGGCGGACGGTGGCGGACGAAGCGCGGGCGGCGCTCGACCAGCTGTAGTCACCCAGGACGTTGGTCCTGCGCTTGTCGGGACCACTTGATCTGGCTGTGGCCGCGCCCCCGGAGCACGCTGGACCACGTGGAGGTCCTGGAGCTAGCAAGGTGGCAGTTCGGCATCACCACCGTCTACCACTTCCTGATGGTCCCGCTGACCATCGGGCTGTCGATCCTGGTCGCGGCGATGCAGACCCGCTGGGTCCGCACCGGCGAGCTGCGGCACCTGAAGATGACCAAGTTCTGGGGCAAGCTGCTGCTGGTCAACTTCGCCATGGGCGTCGTGACCGGAATCGTGCAGGAGTTCCAGTTCGGGATGAACTGGAGCGCGTACTCGCGCTTCGTCGGCGACGTCTTCGGCGCGCCGCTCGCGATGGAAGGGCTCGTCGCGTTCTTCGTCGAGTCGACGTTCCTCGGCCTGTGGATCTTCGGCTGGGACCGGCTGCCGAAGAAGGTGCACCTGGCGTGCGCGTGGGCGTTTTCGCTGGCCACGATGGCGTCGGCGTACTTCATCCTGGCCGCGAACTCGTGGATGCAGCACCCGGTGGGCGTGACGTTCGAGAACGGCAAGCCGACGATGAACTCGATCTGGGCGGTGCTGACGAACAACACGGCGCTGGCCGCGATCCCGCACACCCTCGCCGGCGCGTTCTCGGTGGCGTCGGCGTTCCTCGTGGGCGTCGCGGGCTGGCACCTGTGGCGGCGCGGCGACCACCAGGACGTCTGGCGGACTTCGCTGCGCCTCGGTGGCTGGGTCGGTATCGCCGCGTTCGCGGTCCTCGCGATCACGGGTGACACGCAGGGCAAGCTGATGTTCGAGCAGCAGCCGATGAAGATGGCGTCGGCGGAAGCGCTGTGCCACACGGAAAAGCCGGCGAGCTTCTCGATCATCGCGATCGGCGACGTCGCGGGGTCGAACTGCGAGGACGTCAAGACGTTCAACGTGCCCGCGCTGCTCTCGTTCCTGGCGCACAACGACTTCAAGACCGAGGTCAAGGGCGTCGAGGACCTGATCACCGAGTACCAGGCGAAGTACGGCACGAACTACCCGGACGATCCCGAGCTGGGGTCGCTGGCGGGCAAGCCGATCGACTACGTGCCGAACCTGCCGGTGACGTACTGGGGCTTCCGCATGATGATCGGCTTCGGCGCGGTGTCGGCGGGCATCGGCCTGCTGGCCCTGTGGCTGACCCGCCGCGATCGGATTCCGGGTGGCCGCTGGTTCCCGCTGCTGGTCCTCGGCGGCATCGCGACGCCGTTCCTGGGCAACAGCGCGGGCTGGATCTTCACGGAGATGGGCCGTCAGCCGTTCGTGGTCGTCCCGAACCCGTCGGGCGTCGACGGGGTGTGGATGTTCACGGCCCAGGCGGTGTCGCGGCTGACGGCGGGCGAGGTCTGGACGTCCCTGATCGCGCTGACCACGGTGTACGCGGCGCTGGGCCTGGTGGAGCTGTACCTGATGCGCAAGTACATCCGCGGCGGCGTCGACGCGGTGATGCCGCCACCGAAGAAGGACTCCGACAAGACCGACGGCGACACGCTCGCCTTCGCGTACTGAGGGGGCGGACGGGATGAACACTCAAAGTATCGACTTCTTCACTCTGCCGAGTTACCCACAGGCACCCTGTGGACAACTCGACGGGTTGTGGATAACTCACGGCTACCGAGGAGTGACCCGATGACCCTCGAAACCGTCTGGTTCGTCGTCATCGCCTTCTTCTGGCTCGGCTACCTCTTCCTCGAAGGCTTCGACTTCGGCGTCGGCATGCTGCTGCCCGTCCTCGCGCGCGACAACACCGAGCGCCGCGTTATGGTCAACACCATCGGACCCGTGTGGGACGGCAACGAGGTCTGGCTCATCGTCGCCGGCGGAGCGATGTTCGCCGCCTTCCCCGCCTGGTACGCGGGCCTCTTCTCGGCCGCCTACCTGCCGCTCCTGATCGTGCTGCTCGCCCTCATCGGCCGCGGCGTCGCCTTCGAATACCGCGGCAAGGTCGACTCCGAACGATGGCGGCGCACCTGGGACCGCGTGATCATGATCGGCTCGTGGGTCGCGCCGCTCGGCGTCGGCCTCATCCTCGCCACCACCGTCCTCGGCCTGCCCCTCGACGCCGAAGGCAACCGCGTCGGCTCCGCGTTCGCCGCGTTCCGCTGGGACACCCTGCTCGGCGCGGTCGCGGTCGTCGCCTTCGCGATCACGCACGGCGCGGCGTTCCTCGCCCTCAAAACCGGCGGTGACCTGCGGGAACGCGCTCGTACGCTGGCGCTTCGGTTCCTCCCGATCGCCATGCTGCCGATCGTCGGGTTCCTCTCGGTCGTCCAGTGGCGTTCGGGCACGCTGTGGACACTGCTCGCGTTCGGGATCAGTGCTCTCGCCGCGGTCGTCGCCTGGCTGAGGCTGCGCGCCGACCGCGACGGCCAGGCGTTCGCCGCGCTCGGCGTCGTCATCGCCGGGGCCGCGGTGGTCATGTTCGGGGCGCTCTTCCCGAACGTGCTGCCCTCGACGCTCGACGCCGCCAACACGCTGACCATCGCCGGTGCCGCGTCGAGCCCGTACACGCTGACCGTCATGACCTGGGTGGCCGTCTTCGGTGCGCCCGCGGTGCTGATCTACCAGGGCTGGACCTACTGGGTGTTCCGCAAGCGCATCGGCACTCAGCACATCCCGGCGGTCCACGCGCCATGAGCAAGCTTCCCGGGCGCGCGACCCTTCTCGCCTCGGAGTCCACAATGGACTCGGCGCGGCCGGGAAAGGGCCCGCTCGGCGCATTGCCGGCCCTCGTGCCGGCGGTGCGCCGGGCGTTGGCCCTGGTGGGGTTCCTCGCCTTCCTCAACGCCCTCGCGCTGGTGGCCCAGGCGTTCCTGCTCGCCGACGTCCTCGCGGCGATCGTCGGAGCGGGTTCCGGGGGAAGCACCGCCCAGCTGGCCGCGTTGCTCGCGCTCGTCGTGACGCGTGCGCTGACCGGCTGGGCGGTGCGCACGGTCTCGGCCCGCGCGGCCGCGACCGCGCACCGCGAGCTGCGCGCGAAGGCCGTCGACCACGCGCTGCGCCTCGGTCCGGAGTGGATCGCCCGCCGCGGCCACGGCGAGCTGACGGCGTTGACGACCCGCGGCCTCGACGCGCTCGACGCCTACTTCCGCGAATACCTGCCCGCGTTGGTGACGGCGGCGGTCGTGCCGCTCGGCGCGGGCGCGGCGATCCTGTGCGCCGACTGGCCGTCCGGGGTGATCGTCGCGCTCACGGTGCCGCTGCTGCCGATGTTCGCGATCCTCGTCGGCAAGTACACGGCCGGGCGCGTCGCCGGGGCGACCGACGCGACGCACCGGATGTCCGAACGGCTCCTGGAGCTCGTGCGCGTGCTGCCGGTGCTGACCGCGTTCCGCCGCGCGGCCGCGCAGGGCGAGGCGGTCCGGGAACTCTCCGAGCGTCACCGCCGGGCGACGCTCAAGACGTTGAAGGTCGCGTTCTCCTCGGCTTTCGTGCTCGAACTGATCGCGACGCTGTCGGTGGCGCTCGTCGCGGTGGTGATCGGCGTCCGGCTGGTCGGCGGGAACCTGCCGCTGGCCGTCGGGCTCGGCGTGCTGATCCTCGCGCCGGAGTGCTACCAGCCGCTGCGCGCGGTCGGCGCCGCGTTCCACGCCAGCGAGGACGGCGTCGAAGCGGTCCGGCGCGTCGCCGATCTGCTGGCCGAGCCGGCTTTCGAGGCCGGAACCGCGATCCCTTCGCGTGGCGCACTCCGGGTGTCTTCCCTGCGCGTCGCGCGACGCGGCGGGTTCGCTCCGGACGGCGAGACGTTCACGGTCCGCCCGGGCGAGACGGTCTGGCTCCGAGCCCCGAGCGGCGGCGGCAAGTCGACGACGCTCGCGGCACTGCTCGGTTTCGTCCCGGCCCACGACGGCGCCATCACGGTCGGCTCGACGAACCTCGCCGATGCCGACCTCGCACGCTGGCGCGAGCAGGTGGCGTGGGTGCCGCAGTCGCCGGTGTTCACCGGTGGCACGGTCCGCTCGGAGATCGGCTCCGACGCTCCGCTGGCCGAGCTGGGCCTGACCGGGCTGGCGGACCGGCCGGTGGCTCAGCTTTCGCTGGGGCAACGTCAGCGCGTCGCGGTCGCCCGCGCGCTCGACCGGGTCCGCGACGGCGCGTGGCTGCTCCTGCTCGACGAGCCGACGGCCCACCTGGACGAGGCCAATGCGCGCCTGGTGCTCGACGCGGTCCAGCGAGCGGTCGACGGCGGCGCCGCGGCGATCATCGCGGCCCACGAGCACACCCCCGCGGTCGACCTGCCGCCGGAGACGGTGCCTAGTGCTGTTGAGTCCACTGTCGACACTTCCGCGTCGCCGTTGCCGTGGCGAGCGATGCTCGACGGACGGTTGTTCGCCGGCGCGGCGCTGGGGGCGCTCGCGTTACTGGCGGGGGTGGCGCTGACGGCGACGTCGGGCTGGCTGATCGCGAAGGCGTCGCAGCAGCCGCCGATCCTGACCCTGACGGTCGCGGTGGTCGGCGTCCGCGCGTTCGGCCTGGGGCGCGCGGGGCTGAGGTACGTGGAACGGCTGGTCACCCACGACGCGGCGTTCCGCATCGCCGGCCGCCTCCGCGTGCGGCTGTGGAATTCGCTCGTCCGCCTCGGTCCCGCGCGAGGCCTGCGCGCGGGCGAGGGACAGCGTCGCCTGGTCGCCGACGTCGACATGGTCCGCGACTTGTTGCCGCGGGTGGTGTCACCGCCGCTGGTGGTGGCGCTGGTCGCGGCAGGGGCGATCGCCGTGCAGACGTGGGTTCTGCCCGCGGCGGGTCTGGCCCTGGCGGCATCGGTGGCGGTGGGGCTGTGCGCACCGTGGGTGGCGCTGCGAGCCGAACGCCGCGCGACGACAGCCCTGGCGGAAGGTCGTCGCGAGGTGGCGTCGCGAGTCTTGGTGCTGTTCGAGGCGGCGGCGGAACTGCTCGCCTTCGGCAAGGACCGCGCCCACCGCCGCGCACTCACGGAGGCGGACACGCGCCTGGTGGGGCAGGCCCGCCGTCAGGCGTTCGGAGTGGGCGCGGCGGAGGCGTTGATCACGCTGGCTTGCGGAGCGGGCACGGTGGTCAGCACGGCACTGGCCGCCCAGGCGGTGGCGGCGGGAAGCCTCGACGCCGTGCTCGCGCCGGTAGTGGCATTGGTGCCGCTGGCCCTGGCGGAGGTCCTGGCGCTCCTGCCGTCGGCGGCACAGCACTGGGACACCCTGCAGCGTGCACGGCAGCGCGTCGCATCGGATACGGCCGAGGTCGGACGTCACGGCGCGGCGGAAGAGGTCGGGGCCGGGCAGCGCGTGGTGCTTCGGGGAGCCGATCTCGGCCGTCGCGGCGGGGCGGATCGGAGCTTGCCGGTCGAGGGTGGTGCTGGGCGGCGCGTTGTGGCGGAGGGGGCTGAGATCGGCCGTCGCGGCGGGGCGGATCGGAGCTTGCCGGTCGAGGGTGGTGCTGGGCAGCGCGTGGTGCTTCGGGGAGCCGATCTCGGCTGGCCCGGCGGGCCGGTGGTCCTGCGCGATGTCGATCTCGACCTCGCGCCGGGTACCTACGCCGCCGTGGTGGGGCCGAGCGGTGCCGGCAAGTCGACTCTTGTGGCCGCGCTGCTGGGGTTTCTTGCTCCGCGGTGTGGTGTCGTCGCTGTGCCGGATCGGGTTGCGTGGGCGCCGCAGGAGCCGATGCTCGCCGGGACCACCGTGGCCGAAAACCTCCGGCTCGCGCGGCCGACGGCAACCGCCGAAGAGCTGCGGGAGGCGTTGCGGCAGGCGGGGCTCGCCGATCTCGACATGTCGACCTTGCTGGGCAGCGGCGGCAGCGGACTGTCGGGTGGCCAGGCGCAGCGCGTCGCGCTGGCGCGGGCGTTGCTCGGCGCGTCGTCGGCGGGGCTCGTGCTGCTCGACGAGCCGACCGCTCACCTCGACGAGCCGACCGCCCAGGCCGTGCGCGCACAGTTGCGCGAGGCGCTGGCGGGCCGGACGGTCGTGCACGTGACCCACCGCGCCGAGGAAGCCGCCGGTGCGGACGTGGTCCTGGAGGTCCGGGACGGCCGGATCGTGACGCGGGTGCCGGTGGCGTGATCGATTCTCGAAGCGTGCTTGGCGCGCCGCCGCAGCGTCGCGCGATAATGACGGAACTCATGGATCCGACGCTTGCCGCGCGGGCGCTGTCCGCCGCCACCGAGATCACGAGCACCGCCCTGTCCGGCGACGACCCGGGAGCGGTGCTGGACACGGTCGTCGCCCGAGCGGCCGAACTCGCCGACGCGGACCTCGGCCTGGCCATGGTCAGCGCCGAAGACGGCCGGGTGGTGGTCGAGGCCGCCCACTACGCCACCGCCCACCCGGCCGCGGACGAGTTCGCATCGCCCGAAGGCCGGACCGCCGACGCGGCCCCGGCCGAGCCACACCCAGGCAGCGACGCGGTCGCAGGCTCGGCAACGAACGGCTCGAAAGCAAGCAGCAGTGCGGGCGCACGATCCGGCGACGGAAGTGCGGCGGCGGGCAGCCCGGCGCCGCCTACGCAGGCCGACGAGCGTTTCGCGCCCGGTGACCCCGATGCGCGTGGTGGCGCAGGTTCGGCGGCGGGAAGTCCCGCCGGCGGTGCGGGCGTCTCGCTTGGCGATCAGGGCGCGGCCGCGGCAAGCGCCGCGAGCGCGGCGGCCGGAGGTCCCGGTGGCGGTGCGGGTGCCTCGCTCGGCGATCAGGCCGTGGGCGCCGCGGCAAGCGCTGCGAGTGCGGCGGCGGGAAGTCCCGCCAGTGGTGCGGGTGCCTCGCTCAGCGATCAGGTCGCGGGCGCCGCGGCAAGCGCTGCGAGCGCGGCGGCCGGAGGTCCCGCCAGCGGTGCGGGTGCCTTGCTTGGCGATCAGGTCGCGGGCACCGCGGCAACCACCATCACAGCGGCGGAAACACTGCGCGGACTTGCTCTCCCCGCGGACTCGGCCGCCGGGCGGGTGGCCCGCGGTGGGGAGCCCGTTGCCAGTGCCGACTTCGTCGTCGATCCTCGGACCGCGCCCTACGTTCCCGCCGAACTTCAGGGCTATGGGCCCTTCGCCGCCGCGCCGTTCGGGTCTGGGGGGCGGGTTCTCGGGGCTCTCACCGTCTACCGGAAGCGGGGGCGTGAGCCGTTCTCTGCCGGGACCGTTGAGATGCTTGTTGCCTTCGCCGCCCAAGCCGGGGTTGTGCTCGCGCTCGCCGAAGGCGCCAATGCTCGGCACCGCGTCGCGCTCTACGAAGAGCGGGAGCGGATCGCTCGCGAACTTCATGACGTCATCGTCCAGCGCCTCTACGGCGCCGGGATGCAGCTCGACCGGGTTCGGCGCAACATGCGCAAGCGGTTCGCCCAAGCCGACGGCGCGCGGCTTTCGGACGCCATCGACCAGCTGGACCAGACCATCGAGGAAATCCGGGGCACCGTGCGCGCGCTGCGGTCGCCGGAGCCTCGCCACGACACCGGCACGCCCACCGACCTCGCCGAGTCGGCGCGCGGCGAGGTCCGCATCGCCGGCGAACTGCTCGGTTTCCCGCCGACCCTGGAGCTGTCCGGCGAGTTCGCCGACATCCCCGCGGAAAGCGCCGACCACATCCGGGCCGCCCTGCGCGAAGCTCTGTCCAATGTGGTCAGACACTCCGGCGCGAGCGAAACCCGCGTGACCCTCACCAGGGACTCCGGCGGCGTCAAACTCCGCGTCCGGGACAACGGTTCCGGGGTCCCCCAAGGCGTCGCCACCCGTGGCCTGCGCCATCTTGCCGAACGCGCGGATGCCGCCGGCGGCAAGTTCTTCCTGAACTCCTCGCCCAGCCTCGGCACGCTCGTCGCGTTCGACCTCCCACTTGCCTGATCGCGATCTACCCTTCTCGGGTCATCCCGCCTCCCTTCCTCGCCCTCACTGAAGATCGTACCGGCTTTTCGAACACCCATTCGACTCACATTCGAGTGAAACTGGCAGGACGAAACCGCTGATGGGCGTGGCGGACCGTGACGAGAGGTGAAAAGTACGCAGCGAACGGCGGCTTGCGGACGGGACGGCCGCGGGGAGTTACTTTTCCCGGCGCGCGATCCAGGCGGCGGCCTGCGTCCGGCGCTGCATGCCGAGCTTCGCCAGCACCGACGTGACGTAGTTCTTGACCGTCTTCTCGGCGAGAAACAGCCGCTCGGCGATCTCGCGGTTCGACAGGCCCTGGCCGATCAGCTCCAGCACGTCCCGCTCGCGCTCGGTCAGCGTCGCCAGCTCGTCCGTCGGCGGGTGCCGCATCTTGTCGAGCACCCGCGCGGTGCTCACCGGGTCCAGCAGCGAGCGCCCGGCCGCGACCTCGCGGACCGCGTACACCACGTCCTGCCCCCGCACCTGCTTCAGCAGATAACCCGCGGCCCCGGCCATGATCGCGCCGACCATCGCCTCTTCGTCGTCGAACGCGGTCAGCATCAGGCAGGCCGGCGGGTTCGGCTTCGACCGCAGTTCGCGGCAGAGCGTGATGCCGTCGCCGTCGCCGAGGCGGACGTCGACCACCGCGACCTCCGGCTCGACGTGCATCGCCACCGCCAGCGCCTCTTCGACGCTGCCCGCCTCGGCGACGACCTCGATGTCGGGCTCGTCGCCGAGAAGGTCGCGGAGCCCGCGACGGACCAGTTCGTGGTCGTCGACGAGCAGTACCTGGATCGGCATATCCCCAGGTTACGGGGTACGTGCCCGCCACGGTGACGGCTGGTCCGCACATCACACCGGCCGGGCCCGATCCATTACCCCAAAGTGTGACCACGAATCTCGTAACAAACCCGACGGTATGCATTCTTGCCGCTGATTCCGCAGGTCAACGGCGAATGGCGAAGAATCACCAGCCGGCCGGTTTTTGGTGGGGCACTGGCGTTTCCGAAATTCCGGAATAGTCCGTAACGGCCCCGCCGCAGCCGCGATAGTTACCACGCAATCACCCCGATTCTTCCTGAAAGGACCTTCCGGTGTCCTTGTTTCGTCGTGCCCTGACGACGGCCGCGGCCGTCGCCGGGCTCGCTCTCCTCGGCCCCGTCTCCCTCGCCTCCGCGCAGCTCGCGACGCCGCTCGCGGCCGACCTGGACTGCAAGAACTTCCAGTACCAGGAAGAGGCGCAGGCGGTCCTTGACGCAACGCCGGGCGACCCGAACAACCTCGATTCCGATCACGACGGAATCGCCTGCGAATCCCTGCCGCACCGCCCGCAGAACACGTCCAACCCGACGCCCGTACCGCCGTCGACCACGACGAAGACCCACACCGTCCCGAAATCCACCACCACCACCAAGAAGTCCACAACGGGCAGCCAGGTGAAGGTGAAGCCGGTCGGTGGCGTCGCCACCGGCGGCGGCGAGCCGGACGAAGGCGCCCCCGCGATCCTGGTCCTGAGCGGTGCGCTGCTCGCCGCGGCGGTGTCCGGCGGCATGGTGCTCTACCTGCGCCGGCGCACGAGTTGAGGCACCCGCGCCTGTGGCCGGCGGTCACGGCGGTCGTCGCCGCCCTCGGCGCGATCCTGGTGGTGGCCGCCGTCCTCGCGTTCTCGCCGCACCCGCCGGACCAGGTCGCCCCGCCGTCCGCCACGCCTGTCGGGATCGCGCCGCCGGCCGCCGCCGCGCCGTCCGGCGACGCGCTCCCGGCGGCGAAACCGGCCTCCTTGACTATCCCGGCGATCGGCGTGCGGACCGACGGGATCAAGGACCTCGGGCTGACCTCGGGCGGTGAGCTCGAGGTCCCCGGCGACGCCACGACGGTCGGCTGGTTCACCGGGGCGCCGTCGCCCGGCGAGGCCGGCCCGGCGGTGCTGGCGGCGCACGTCGACTACAAGCACGTCCCCGGCGCGTTCTCCCGGCTCAAGGAGCTGCGCCCGGGCGAGCAGGCGCGGGTCGGCCGCGCCGACGGCCGGACGGCGGTCTTCACCGTCTACCGCGTCGACCGCTACGCCAAGGCGGAGTTCCCGACCGACCAGGTCTACGGCGACACAGCCGATCCCGAGCTGCGGCTCATCACCTGCGGCGGGGCGTTCGACCGGTCGAGCGGCAACTACCTCGACAACGTCGTGGTCTACGCGCGGCTCACCGGCGTCGAGGCCTAGCTCAGGTCGATCCGCGTCAGCTCGAGCCGCCGGTACGCGCGGTCACCGACCGACCAGACGTCCAGGACGTCGCCGTCGAGCTCCGGGTACGCGATCACCAGGCGGGCGGGGCCGGCGTCCGCCTGGTAGACGATCTCCGCCGGGATGCCGGCTTCGAGCTGCCAGCAGAGTTGTTGCTGCTTCGGCGTCAGACGTCCGGCGTAGCGGTCGCTCATCGCCCGCGCGAGCTGCCCGCGCAGCAGGCTCGGGCCGCTCGACGGCGCCGCGAGCAGCCGCTCGGCGTGGTCGAGGGGATCCGGCGGCCGGTCGCCGGGGCCGGCGTCGCGGACGACGACCCTGGGCTCGGCCGCGTCGGTTTCGCGGGCGGGCAGCACGATGGTGCCGTCGGCGGCATGGTGAGTCGGCGCGTAACCGGCTCCGCGCAACGCGTCCAGCGTCCCGGATGCGTCCACTGTGGACGTCAGGGCAGTCGGCGCCACCGCGCGCAGGCCGAGTTTCGCGAGCTTGCGGTGCGCGGCCAGCTCGGCGAGCACGGCGGGTTCGCCGACGACGACGCTGGCGACGTCGTGCACCTGCGCCTCGCCGTGGCGCCGCGCGACGTCGTTGACCAGGTACACCAGCGGTTGCGGCAGCTCGCCCGCGGCGATCGCGCCCAGCTCGTCGAGCAGCTCGGCCGCCGTCGAACCTTGGTCGAACCCCCGCCGGACGCTCGCGGGGGAGAACCGCCAGCTGGTCGCGGTGCCCTGGGCCTCGCGGTCGGCGACGCGGTCGAGCGACGCGGCGAGCCGGGCGTCCGGCGACCCGGGCACGATCGCGGTCAGGTCGGTGCCGAACAGCGCCGTCGTCCGCGCTCGGGCGACCAGCTCACCGGTGACTTCGACGAGGCCGGTTTCCTCGAGGAGCGCCCGGCCGGTCGCGGTGGCAGCGCCGTGCGCGACGACGCCGAGGAGCTCGGCCGTGTCCAGCGCGTCCCGCAGGTGGCCGGCGAAGTCCTCGATCGGCAGCATCGGCGCGTGCCACTCGGCGAGGCGGGTGAGCGCGTCGACGTCGGCGATCGCGGTGCCGGGCTCGAGCCGCGCCAGCACCCGCACGACGAGACGGCGCACCAGCGCGTCGACGTCGGCTTCGTACTCCGGCGGCGCCGGCTCCCACCAGGTCGTCAGCAGCAGGCGGTACAGCAGCGCGGGCTCGGGCCGGGCGAGATCGGGGTCCGGCGCCAGCGTGGGCGGCGGCGCCTTCTGGCCGCGACGCGGTGGCGGCGGCTCGTCGGCCAGCAACAGCCCGGCCTGCGCCGCGAGGTCGATGGCCAGCTCGATCTCCGCGGGCGTCCCGCCGGTGTCCTTGGCGACCTTCTTGACGAGCCGCGCGCCGATCGTGCCGTCCTTGAGCAGCGGGAACGGCTCCACGCCGGCGCGATCGAGTACGGCCGAGACGCGGTCGAGCAGCCGCAGCGCGGCAGCCGATGACGTGGCCTCCACCGACTCGGCACCGACGTGTGTGACGGCGTACCCGGGTTCGGCGGGCGTGAACGGCAGCTGGTGGTCCGGGCCGCGCAGGGCGAGCGACACCTCGATCGGCATGACCGCGCTGCCGTAGTAGGTGCTGAACAGGAAGCCGTGCTCGAACGCCCAGCCCTCCGCGGTGTGGAAGGACAGCACCCCTTCGGCCTCGGGGACGCCGTCGGCCATGTCCCGCAACAGTTTCCGGGTCGGTTCGGGGGCGGTGCCGAACACCTCGCGCACGCGGTCGCCGTCGCGGAAGAAGTGGACGAGTTCCTTGTGGCCTTCGGGCAGGCCGAGGGCCTGGGACAGGCGCGCCGCGCGGCTCCGGCCGATCTCTCCGAGCAGTTCGGCGACGGGCTGACCGAGGCCTTCGGCGCTGAAGTTCCTCTTGTGCAGGAGTTCCGGGAGCCGGATGCCGTCGGGATCGCGCCACAGCAAGGCGCGTTCGGCAAGTTCGTCCACAAAGGACTCGATCGTCTCGGCTGTCGTGCCGAGCAGCTTCGCGACTTCGCCGACCGGCACCGGCCGCCGCCCCAGCGCGTGACACAGCTGGACGGCGCTCACGACCTGCACCTGCGGCAACGACAACCCGAGCACGGCCTCGTTCACGGACTGCGCGGTCGCGAGCCGGGCCGCGACGACGTCGAGCCGCCGCGGCCACGGTTCGTGCAGCGCGTCGGGCCGGTGGGCGAGGACCTTGGCCAGCTCTTCGCGATCGAGGGCGGCAAGCCTGCCGAGCAGCTCGTCCGCGGAGGTCATCGGCCCAGGTTAGATCACCGTTCGCAGGCCACGCCGTCGCCGTCACGATCGAGGGCGGCCCGGTATCCGGGTTCGCCGCGGTACAGCGGTGCGGCGCCGGCGGCCTTCGCGGCGGTGCAGTTCTTGTAGTACGCGGCGGTATCGGGCTTCGGGTCCGGCGCGTCCTCGGTGGTCTCGACGGGCGGCGGGACCGGGGCTGCCTTGGTGGCCGGCGGCTCCGGGGTCGGGGTCGGCGTGGGCGTCGGCGTCGGCGCGGGGACGTCGATGGTCCCGTTGCATGGCGGCGCCCACAGCCCGGTGGTCGCCTGCTTCGCCGCGGTCTCGGCAGCCGCGAGCGCGGGCAGCGCCGCGTCCGTCGCGTACTTGAGGTACCCCATTCGAATGGCGAGAGTCGCGTAGTCCTGACCGCCCGCTAAAGTGACGGCGACGCCGTTCGCCGTTTCCGCGCCGAGCGTCACGGATTTGCCGGAAAGCGCGGTGGTCGCCCAGGCGAGCGATTCCGCGGAGTAGCACCCGGTGGTGCCGGCGGGCGCTGTGACGCCGAGGACGCGGACCGTTTTGGAGGTGCCATCACTGCCGTTCACCACCACGGTCGCGCCGTCGGCCACGGTCCCGATCGTGTAACTGACGGGCGCCGGAGTCGCGCTGCTCGCGGTGGTCGTCGCGGGTGCTGGGGGTGTGGCGGCCGCGAGCTTCGGCTCCGGGGCCTTTCCGAAGATCGCGCCCAGCACGAACAGGACGGCGAAGGCGGCCAAGACGATCTTCAGCCAGTTCGGAAAGCGTTTCATGCCGGGATTCCTCGTTCCTCGAACGCGACGTGCCGACGGTGTACTCGCGAAATCTCCCGCCCTTGTTACGCATCGGCTCGTGATCGGCCACCAGTCGTTATCGGGCGGATTGTTGCCGTCACGATCGCGTCACGAACAGCGGCCGCGCCTCGAAAAGCTGTCACAACGCGCGGCCGGGAAACGACCAGCGGGCGTGATCGAATCCCTCTCGCTGCTCGGCGCGGGCGGCCACCCCGCGCACGGAACCGACTTCACCGCGGTGGACGTCCGGACGACCGGGCTGCGCCCCGGGCGCGTCGTCGAACTCGCCGCGGTGCGGGTCCACGCCGACGGCTCGCTCGTGGGCGAGCTGACGACGCTGGTGGATCCCGGCGCCGACGTTTCGCCCGGTCCGTCGGTCGTCCACGGCATCACGCGCGGCGAACTCGACGACGCGCCGTCGTTCGGTGCCGTGCTGGGGCCGCTCCTCGACCTGTGCGCCGGCAGCGTGATCGTGGCCCACGACCTGGCGTTCGTGACGGCTTTCCTGGACTTCGAAACCCAGTTCGCCGGCGTCCGGATGCCCGTGCTGCCGGGCGTCTCGACGCTGGCGGCCGCGCAGTCCGTGGTCCGGCTGCCCAACTACCGGCTCGCCACCGTCGCCCACGCCCTGGGTGTGTCCGGCAGGCCCGGGCAAACCGCGCTCTCCCGGGCGAGGACGGTCGCCGCGCTGGTCACCGGCATGTTCGGGCGGTACGGGTGCACGTTCGCGACGCAACCGGTGTTCCCCGGCCTGCCGCGGCTGGCCGGCGGACGGCTGCTCCCGCGCGGCGAAGCGGTGCCGGCCGAGCCCGGGTGGATGGCCGAGGCGCTCGAGCGGGTGGCGGCCGGGCGGACCGGGGACGCCTACCTGGACCTGCTCGCCGAGGCCGTCTCGGATCAGCACCTGTCGCGTGCCGAGGTGGCCGCCTTGGCCGCGTCGGCGACCGAGGCCGGGCTGTCCGAAGGGCGGGTGCGGACGACGCACGAGCAGCTCGTGACGGCCCTGCGGCACATCGCGGAACGGGACGGCGTCGTGACGGCCGTGGAAGCGCGCGAGCTGCGCCAGGTGGCGACGGCGCTCGGCGTCACGGACGCCGGCGACCTGCGTCCGGCCGCCGGCGGCAAGCCGACCCGGGTGCTGGTGCTCGGCACCACCGTGGCGGCGGACGGGATGCGGGCCCGGGTGCTCGCCGAGGGCGTCCAGCTGGCCAAGAAGCTGACCGCGAGCGTCACGCACCTGGTGGTCGACGCGACCGTGCCGGCCACCGAGCCCCGGCGGGCGCGGGCCGCCGAGCTGGGCGCCGAAGTGGTCGACGTCCGCGCGGCACCCGTGGCGCTCGGCTTCGAGCCGCCGCCCGCACCCCGGGCCGCGGTCGCGGCGCCGAGCCGCCCGGCGAAGGTGCTCGGCGGCCGGCTCCTGATGGGCGCCGGCCTGGTGCTGATGTTCATCGTCGTGATCGGGATGTTCGGCGGCACCCCGCTGGCGGGCGGGATCTTCCTGGCGGTCCTGGGCGTGGGCGCGTTGCTCGGCGGGTGGGTGCTCGCCGAGCCGGCGCCGCGGTGACCCCCGGTCGCCGGCGGGGCGGAGCCGACCCGGGTGGCCGGGTGTCCGGCGTCACCGGTTCACTGGGACCCATGGCAGGAATTCCGGAACTCGCGCTCCGGCAGGTCGAGCGGTGGTGCGCGCAGCGCGTCCCCGAGCACCTTCACGACCAGGTCCGCGTCGAATGCCGGACCCGGGGCCGCGCGGTGACGATCGTCGAGCTGCGGGCACCCTGGTCGCCTCAGGCCGGTCCCGAGTGGACCGAGCAGAAGATCGCGCAGCTGCGCCTCGACGAGTTCGGCATCTGGTCGGTCCTCCGGTCCGACCGCAACGGACGGTGGCTGACCTACCCGGACGCACCGGTCGCCAGCTCGCCGACGCTCCTGCTGGCCGAGATCGAGCGCAACCCGGACGGCATCTTCTGGGGCTGACCGGCGCCTGGCGGGACTTCGGTACCGTCGCTCCGGTGCCGAGACTGATCCACTTGAACGGGCCGTCCGGAATCGGGAAGTCGACGATCGCGCAGACCTACGCCGAGCGGCACCCCGGGGTGCTCAACCTCGACACCGATCGGATCGTCTGCCTCATCGGCGGCTGGCAGGACGCCTTCTTCAAGACCTTCGAAGCCGCGCAGCTGCTCACCCGCGCCATGGCCGAGACGCACCTGCGGACCGGGCACGACGTCGTCATGCCGCAGCTCGCCACCCGCGTGGCCGACATCGCGGCCTTCGAAGACGCCGCGGCACGCTGCGGCGCCGAGTACCGGGAAATCCTGCTCACCGCCGACAAGGCCGTCGCCGGGGCCCGGTTCGCCGCGCGCTCCGGCTCCGCCACCGAGGGCATCGACGTCGTCATCGACCGCGGCGGGGGGATCGCGCTGGTCGAACGGATCCACGACCAGCTCACCGCTTACCTCCCGCAGCGCCCGGACTGCCTCGTCGTACCCACGGACGGGCGTACGAGCGCCCAGACCTACGCCGATGTCGTCGCGTTGCTCTGATCCGGTGGTGGGAAGCGGACCTCGTTGCGGTCGATCTTCGCGTGCGCCGCGGCCGCCAGGTCCACGCCCAGGCGGTCGGCCAGCTGGAGCAGGTACAGGGTGACGTCCGCGATCTCGTCCAGGACGTTCGCTTCCAACGCGGGATCTTCGCGCCACGCGTCGGACTCCTCCGGGGTCAGCCACTGGAACAGCGAGGTCAGCTCGCCGACCTCGCCGGACAACGCCATCACGAGGTTCTTCGGGGTGTGGTACGGCTCCCAGGCGCGGGCCGCCGCGAAGGCGCGGAGGCGCTGGGTCACGTCGTCGAGGGTCACGCGGTGATTGTCCCCGCCCGTCACGGTGCGCTAACGGCCGTATGGCGGACTGGCGTTGACCGGTGAATCTCTCACTCAATAGGTTGAACTTCGTCGGGATGCTTGCGGGGCTTGAAGCACGGAAAGGAACGTCTTGAAGTACCTGCGATCCGTCCGCGGACGCATGCTGTGCATCGCGTTCGTGCCCGCCGGAGCGCTCGTCGTCGTGGCCGTCGTGATCGCGTTCTTCCTGGTCCACCAAGCGAACCGGACGCGGGACAGCGCCCTGGACGCGGCGGACGCCGCCGGGCGGACCGCCCGCGCCGTCGTCGCCCTGCAGGGTCAGCGCAGCGCGGCGATGTCCGCGCCCGACCAACGGACCGCCGCGTACGCGAATTTCACCCAGCGGATCGACACCGCCATCGCCGGGCTGCGCGACCACACCCGCTACGCGCCCGACGCCGAATCCGCGTACCAGCAGACCACCGCCGTCGAGCTGCTTTCCGTCGCCGAAGGCATGGATCGCTCCGATTCCCTCGCCCTCGCGGGGATCGACGGCGTGACGCGGCGGCCGTTCAGCGAGGCCGTGGCCGCCTACCGGGCCGAACTGGACCGGCTCGCGCCGCAGCTCACCGAAAGTGGCCGTATCGCGTACGAGTCGCTCACCCGCAGCGCCGATTGGAGCAGGCTGGCCGCCGTCGAAGACGCGTTCGCGGCCGCCGAACCGTTGCCCATCCCCGAATCCACCTGGCGCAGCGCCGCCTACACCGTCTCGCAGCAGCTCGGCGGCCTGTATTCGCAGCAAAGCCAGTACGCCGTGCAGCTCACCCTCGACGACGGCCGCCGCACGCTCGCCGGCGCGATCGCCGCGAGCACGGCCCTGCTGCTGTCCGCCGGGCTGCTGCTCGTCGTCGTGCGGCGGCTCGTCGCCCGCGTGCCGGTGCCGGTCGTCCCGATCATGGTGCCGACCATGCAGGCGGCCATCCCGCGACCCCGCCACGCACGGTCACGGCGGCCGCGCCTGCCCGAACCGTGGCCGATGAAAGCCGTGCTCGACGACTTGCGACGCCGATGAGGACCTCACGCAAAGTCACGGACTACGCCGAAAAGAGCACGCGGTTGGCCCACACGCGCGATTGCCGGGCTCGGGCAGACTGGTCGGCGTGAGTCCCCCTCCGGATCTCCGCCCCTACCTGCGCACTTTGGACGCGGAAACGCTGGCGGACCTGTTACACGCCCAAGCCGAACGTGACCCTGAGTTGCGGCATTCGCTCGAACTGCGCGCCGCCACCCAATCCGGTGACGTCAGCGAGGCGCACCGGCTGCTCGACGCCGCGGTGACCGACGGGAACGGCGAGTACACCGCGAAAGTCGGGGCGGTCCTCGACACGCTGCGGCGCATGCTCGACGCCGGCAGCCGCGCCGACCTGGCCCCGCTCGCCCGCCGCACGGTCGACGACATCAGCGAGGTGCTCGAGCAGTCCGGCGACCACACCGGCGACCTCGGCGACCGGCTGGACCGCGCCGTGGAGCTGTACGCCCGCGCGTGCGCCGCCCGGCCGCCGGACCCGGAGAAGCTGGCCGACTGGATCCTCGAGGTCGAGTTCGACGGCCCGGGCCGTCCGTCGATCGCCCTCGCCGACTTCGCGGCGCCGCTGGGCGAGGCCGGCCTGCGGCGGATCAAGTCCACTGTGGACGATGTGCTGACCGCGAGCGGGCCGGGGCACCGCCGGGACGTCGCCGAACGGCTGCGCGAACAGCTGGCCGAGGTGCTCGGCGACGTCGACGAGCTGGTCGCGATCCTGTCGGCCAAGCCGCCGCGGCGCGACGTCAGCCTCAAGATCGTCCGGGTGCTGCGGGCCGCCGGGCGGCACAGCGAGGCCATCGCGCACGCCGCCCGCGCGCTCACCCACGACAAGAACGGGCACGCGCCGGAACCGGTCAGGGTGCCGGAACCGGACGACGAAACGTCCCGCCGTCGCAAGGAGTTCGACGCCGAGCCGGACTGCGGGACGTTCGCCGCGCTGCGCGAAGCCGCGACCGCCGACGGGAAGTGGACGACCCAGCGCCGGGCCGCGCTGGCCCGCCTGCGCGAGCTGGCCGCCGAAGGACCGGGGCACGCCGACGAGCTGGCCCGCGTCCTGCTCGACGACGGCCGTCCCGACGAAGCCTGGCGCGCGTGCGTGCGGTTCGGGGCGTCGCCGGAGCTGAAGCTCGAACTCGCCGAGCAGCGCGCCGCCGAGCACCCGGCCGAGACGATCCCGGTCTTCCGCGAGCACGTCGACGAGCTCATCGAGCGCAAGGACCCGCAGGCCTACCGTGAGGCCGCGCGCCGGCTGAAGCTGTTGCGCACCTTGCACAAGCGTGCGGAAACAGCGGACGAATTCACCGCCTACGTCGGTGCCCTGGTGGAAACCCACCGCCGGAAATCCCGCCTGATCACGGAAATCCGGGCCGCCCGAATTGCCATCCCGAAGGCCGTAACCTCCCCAAGACCACCTCGTTGAGCCGGGTGAACCGGTGTTTCACGTGCACCGGGACAGCGAAATTCCGCCAAGGCGGTCACACCCTTGGCCAGCGATGTCGCGGTGGCCCTGTTCCGCCGTCCGGCTCGGCGCCTCCCCGTCGAGCACGCGGCGGGACCCGCGCCAGGGCCACCGCGACCAGCTCGCCGGGCCGATGAAACGATGACCTCATGAGCCCGGTGAGTCGCGCCCGCAAGAAGGCACCGCAGCCCGTCACCCACAGCGTGACCGGCTTGTTCAAGGACATCC
This sequence comes from Amycolatopsis sp. NPDC005961, assembly GCF_040629235.1. NCBI lineage: Bacteria > Bacillati > Actinomycetota > Actinomycetes > Pseudonocardiales > Pseudonocardiaceae > Amycolatopsis > Amycolatopsis sp. NPDC005961. The sequence continues at coordinate 44,242 of NZ_JBEXVF010000065.1, forward strand.
TGAACGACTTTTCGGCGCTGGGCGCCGACCCCGCGCCGGTGGATGTCGAACTGCTCACCTCCGAGGTCCTCGGCCAGTTCCACGAAGTGCCCCTCGAAGAGGGCGACGAGCCGCTCGGCCTCGAACTGATCGCTTTCGCGCAGCGCAAGATCACCCCGGGCGCCGCCGCGCTGCTGGCCGCGCTGAAGGTCGTCGCGGAGACCGACGTCGAGCGCAAGGCCGCCGAAGACGGCCTGCAGGTCGTCCTCGGCCGCGGCATCCCCGCGCCCACCTGGGCCGCCGACCTGGGCCAGGTCACCGCCGGCGAGTGCTGGCGGACCGGCGACGTCTACGGCGACGAGTCGTCCCTGCTCTGCGTCTTCACCCACGGCGACCAGGCGCACGGCCTGCTCGCCCTGCTCGACTTCACCGAGGGCGGCCGCGTGCGGGACCTCGTCGTGATCGAGCAGCCCGGGGAGGTCCTCGCCGAGATGCGGGCGCAGTCCGACGCCGACCCGGAGCTGGTCGTCGCCGAGGCCGTCGACCCCGCCGAGGCGCACCGCCTGCTCGCCGACGGCCTCGACGCCACCGACCGCCTCGACGAGGCCGACGTCAGCGAGGACTACGCGCGCTTCCACGCGGTCGCGCTGACGTGGTCGCGCGCGCTGCCGGAACCCGCGCTCGTCCCCGAGGTCGCCGAGTGGTCCGAGACCGAGCGCGCCGCCGTCGTCGAGCAGTTCGTCGCCGCCAGCGGTGAGGACGCCGGCGCCGCCCGCGCCATCGGGCGCATGCTGCTGGAGCACGGCCTGGCCACCGACCCCGCGAACCCGCTGCGCGTCGGGCCGGAGAAGATCGCGCGGTTCCTCGAAGGCCTGCTCGGCGAGGAGTTCGAGCTCGACGCCGAGCACGAGGAGGCCGTGGAGCCGGTCGTGCTGGCCTGGGTGCAGTGGACGGGCGAGCGCGCCGGGCTGACCGGGACGGCCATCGCCGCACTCGACGAGGCCGTCGCCGACTACCTGAGCGAGTACGCCGACGAGGACGACTCCCCGCTGGAGCGCTACTTCGGCGACGTCGGCGACCTGTCGCCGACCGAGCTCGCGGACGCGCTGGAGCGCCGGATGTTCGCCGTGCCGTCGCTGACCACGGAGATCGAGGACGAGGAGGTCGACCTCGACCCCACCGACCCCGACCAGCGCCGGGCGCTGGTCATCGCCGAGGCCGACGAGGACGAGGAAGAGCAGCGCCTCGTGCTGCGGGCGACGATCGTCGACCAGCTGTGGGACGACGAGCCCGCCGAAGCCTGGCAGGCCGCGCAGCGCCTGCAGGAGGGCGAGCTCGACCGCGACGAGGTCTTCGAGCAGCTGATCGACGCGCTGGAAGGCAGCCTGCTGGAGTCCGAGGAATCGCTCGAATACGACGCCGACGCGTACGTCGAGGCGCTGGCGGAACTCTGACGCTCAGGGGAGCGGGCCCGCCGGTTCGATCGGCTTGCTCTTGCGACGGCGCTCCTGAAGCCGGTCGTCGAAGTCCACGGCGAACGTTCCGGCGGCCATCGCGATGAGCAGGACCAGACCGAGCACCGCACCGACCCACGTGAGGATCATGGCGAACATCGTGGGCCTCCTCCCCAGCTCAGAGCGGTTTTCCTGACTCCTTCAGGGTCGCTTTCACCGGGGGCTGCCGGTATCGGCCAACCGGTTACGTCATCTCGGCCGATCGGCCGGGTTCCGGCGCGGAGAGTCGCCGGCGCACGACGAAGAGTGCCCGGACGTTCGCCCAGCGTGGAAATGCCCGGCATGTGGGTGACGAGGCGCGTCACCCCTCCGACGAATCAGAGCTTGCGCAGGCGGACCCGGTTGATGGTGTGGTCGGCGTCCTTGCGCAGCACCAGCGTGGCCCGCGGGCGGGTCGGCTTGATGTTCTCCATCAGGTTCGGCTCGTTGATCGAGCGCCACAGGTGCCGCGCCTCGGCGCGGGCCTCGTCGTCGGGCAGGCCGGCGAAGTGGTGGAAGTGCGAGGCCGGGTCGGCGAACGCCGTGTGCCGCAGCTCCAGGAACCGCTCGATGTACCAGCGCTGGATGTCGTCGGTGTGCGCGTCGACGTAGATCGAGAAGTCGAAGAGGTCGGACACCATCAGCCGCGGGCCCGGCTGCAGCACGTTCAGGCCCTCGAGGATGAGGATGTCCGGCTGCTGCACCACCTGCTCCTGGCCCGGCAGGATGTCGTAGGCCAGGTGCGAGTACACCGGCGCGGTGACGCGCTCGGCACCCGACTTGACCTCGGTGACGAACCGCAGCAGCGCGCGGCGGTCGTAGCTCTCGGGGAAGCCCTTGCGGTGCATGATCCCGCGCCGCATCAGCTCGGCGCGCGGGTGCAGGAACCCGTCGGTGGTGACCAGGTCGACGCGGGGGTGGTCCGGCCAGCGGGCGAGCAGCGTGCGCAGGATGCGGGCGGTGGTCGACTTGCCGACCGCCACGCTTCCGGCGATGCCGATCACGTACGGGACCTTCGTGCCGCGGGAGTCGTCACCGAGGAACGTCGTGGTCGCCTCGTAGAGCCGCTGGCGCGCGGCGACCTGGAGGTTGATCAGGCGGGAAAGCGGCAGGTAGACGTCGGCCACCTCGGCCAGGTCGACCTGCTCGCCGAGGCCGCGCAGCTTCAGCAGCTCGGCCGCGGTCAGCGGCAGCGGCGTCGAACTGCGCAGCTCTTTCCATTGTTCCCGGTGCAGCTCGACATACGGGCTGAGTTCGCGGACCCGGGTCATCGCATACTCCTCCGGCCGTCGCCTGCACTGGCGGACGTTCACCTGCGTGATTAACGGTAGGGCTTACGGCCGGTGAACGCGCTGTGATGTAGTCCACCCCGGGTTTCGGTTGATCACCGCGCGTTACGGAAGACCTCGTCCCACGCCGCCGCGACCTGACGCGCGCACGTCACCGGGTCGACCCCGCCGACGCCGGTACCGAGCCCCGGCATCGCGATCGTGTCGACGAGCTCCCGGACCGGACCCTGGTCGAGCCGTCCGTCGCGCCACTGCAGGAACACCGCCCGCGCCGCGAGGTAGGGGTGCACGGTGTCGGGGGGCAGCGTTTCGCCGGGTTCGCGCATCGTCGGCGCGCTGATCAGCCACGCCGGCTCGGCCTCGCCGGTCGGCACGACCACGGCGTCGCCGAGGGGCAGCTCACCCCCGTGAAAAGCCAAAACGGCACTGCGGACGCTCTGCTCGACCCCGGGGAACGCCCGCGCGTAGACGGCGTCGATGCCCCCGCGCATCCAGCCGTAGGAGTTGGCCGGGCTGACCACGGCCTGGGCGACGACGTCGAGGACCGACCCGCGGTGCACCCGGACCCGGCCGGCCAGCTTTTTCGCGGCTGACGTCCAGGCGGTGGCGAGTGGTTCATCGACGGCGCACAGCACCAGCTCCGGTGTGCGAGGGGAGACCGGCGGGTGCGTGCCCTCACGGCCGGTGTGCGTGCCCGAGTCGGCGGTCACACCCCTAGCATCGCAAAAAATGCCACCCGGCGTAACCGGTTCTGGTACCGGCTGTCCGAGTGAAAGTCGCCACGGTCTCGCCCCGTAGCCTGGGTGTTGTGTCACGGATCGCATACTTCGGCCCCCAGGGGACCTTCACCGAACAGGCCGCACGGGTGCTCGCCGGCGGCGAAGAACTGATTCCGGTCGAGACCGTCCGGCTGGCGATGACGGCCGTCCGCGAGGGCGAGGCGGACGCCGCGTGCGTCCCCATCGAGAACTCGGTCGAGGGCGTGGTGCCGACCACGCTCGACGCGCTCAGCGAGTCGACCCCGCTGGTCGCCGTCGCCGAAACCATCCTGCCGATCCACTTCAGCGTGCTGACGCGGCGCGGCGGCGGGGACATCAAGACCGTCGCCAGCCACCCGCACGCGCTCGCCCAGGTCCGCGAGTGGGTGGAAGCGAACCTCCCGGACGCGCACCCGGTGGCGTCCTCGTCGACGTCGGCGGCTGCGGTCGGCGTGCTCGACGGCCACTTCGACGCCGCGGTCTGCGCACCGGTCGCCGTCGAGCACTACGACCTCGAGGTGCTGGCCACCGAGGTCGCCGACGTCAGCGACGCGGCGACGCGGTTCCTGCTGGTCCGCCCGCCGGGCGAGCTGCCGGAGCCGACGGGCGCCGACCGGACGTCCGTGGTCGCCGCGGCGGTGAACCGCACCGGCACGCTCGCCGAGCTGCTCACCGCGCTGGCCGATCGCGGGATCAACCTCACCCGGCTCGACGCCCGCCCGACGCGCAGCAACTTCGGCGAGTACCGCTTCTTCATCGACTTCGAGGGGCACGTGGCCGAGCCGCGGATCCTCGACGCGCTGACGGCGTTGCGCAGGCACTGCCGCAACCTGCGGTTCCTCGGCTCGCACCCGCGCGCCGACGGGACGCGCACCACGATCCAGCCCGGGGCCGGCAACGACGACTTCGTCGACGCCGCCGTGTGGGCCGACGCGGTCCGCAAGGGGGACCTGGCGTGAGGCTGCTGCTGATCCGCCACGGTCAGACCGACGGGAACGTCCGCGGCGCGCTCGACACCGCCCTGCCCGGCCCGCCGCTGACCGAGCTCGGCCGGACCCAGGCCGAAGACCTCGCGTTCCGGCTGTCGGGGGAGCCGATCGTCGCGGTCTACGCGTCCCAGGCGACCCGCGCCCAGCAGACGGCGGCGCCGCTGGCCGCCCGGTTCTCGCTCGACGTCCAGGTCGTCGACGGCGTCCACGAGGTCGTCGCGGGTGATCTCGAAGGGGCGACCGACCACGCGTCGATCCGGACCTACATGGAGGTCGTCCGGCGGTGGACGCTCGGTGAGCTGACGCCGTCGCTGCCCGGCGGCGAGAGCGGCACGAGCGTGCGCACCCGCATGCTCGACGCGGTCGGCCGGCTGCGCGCGAAGCACGAGCAGGCCGACCCGGACGGCGTGATCGCGCTGGTCAGCCACGGGGGCGCGATCCGGCTGTCCGCCGAATGGCTGGCGCCGAACGTCCACGCGGACATCGCCAACGCGGCGCTGATCCCGAACACCGGCCTGGTGGAGCTGGACGCCCGTCCGGACGGCCGGTGGCACTGCCTGACCTGGGTCGACACCCCGCTCTGACCGTCACGAAAGTGTGATCCCGTCACGTTTAGAACACTTTAGGTGGGGAATTAACGGGGCGAACCAACCTGCCGGAGATCCGTACGTCTACCCAGTAGCACCACACCAGGGAGGCGATTGAAATGGCTCGGACGAAGCTTTCACGGTTGTTCCCCATCATCGCGGCTTCGGCGGGTGTGCTCGCCCTCTCCGCGTGCGGGAGCGGGGGCACCACGAACGCGGCGAGCAGCTCGACGCCGTCGACCACGGCATCGCCGACGACGTCGGCCAGCGCCACCACGGCCGCGTCCAGCCCGAGCAGCTCGACGCCGGCCGCGACGCCGCCCGCCCAGCCGGCGGACAACGGTCTCTGCAAGGCCGGCGACGTCACGCTCTCGCTCGGCCAGGGCGACGCCGGTGCGGGCTCGGTCTACCGGCCGCTGCTCATCAAGAACAAGAGCGCGAAGCCGTGCGAGATCCAGGGCTTCCCCGGCGTCTCCTACGTGGCGGGCAACGACGGGCACCAGGTCGGCAAGGACGCGTTCCGCGAAGGCACCAAGGGCAACGCGGTCAAGCTGAACCCCGGCCAGACCGCGGTCGCCGACATCCAGTTCGTCAACGTGCAGAACTTCGACCCGGGCACCTGCCAGCCGACGGCGGTGAAGGGCCTGCGGATCTACCTCCCGCAGGAGACCGCGTCGAACTTCGTGCCCACCGACGGCACCGCCTGCGCGAGCACGAAGATCCCGGGCAACCAGCTTTCGGTGAAGACGGTCCACACCTCTTAAAGGCGCCCGCAGATCTCCTGCGCTTCGACCAGGTGCCGCTGGCCGGAGATGTCGTTGAAGTGCAGGCTGAGCACCATCCGGCTGACGCCGTCGATGTGGTCGGCCAGCGGCTGGTAGGTGGCGTTGACCTGGGCGGCGGCCGCGGACAGCTCGCGCGCCGCCGTCATCCGGTGCAGGCGTTCGGGCGTGAGGCCGGGCGTCAGCGACGGCTGCGCGTCCCGGCTCGTGTCCGGCAGCTCGCCGACGCGGTCGAGGGCCTGGCACGCGGCCAGTGCGTCGTCGAGAGCGCCCGCGTGCACGCCGGACAGGCCCCACAGCAGCCCGAAGACGCCGCCGCCGAGCACGAACCCGGCGACCGCGCACAGCACGAGCATCCGGCGTGACTGCGGCGGTGCCGCCTTGACCTCCTCGGACTCGGTCGAGGACTCGTCGGAGCCGGGCTCGGCGTCGGTGCCGGTGCCCTGGTCCACGGTGCGCATAGCCGCCTCCCACCACCTGGGTGATGAGACATTTCAGCTCACAAACCCGGATCCTGGTGCAGTAGCGCCACGGCTGAGGCCGATTTGTCATCGAGCGGCAAGCGCCGCAGCGCGACGGAAGCGAACGCGGCGATCCCCAGCATGGCCAGCCCGGACACGGCGAACGTGTGCGCGGCGGTGCCGAGCGCCTCGGTCAGCACCCCGCCGAGCAGGGCGCCGAGCGGGATCGCGCCCCAGACGACCGTGCGCCACACGCCGAGCACCCGGCCGAGCAGCTCGCCCGGCACCAGTGTGTGCCGCGCGGTCGCGAGCACGACGTTGACGGCGACCACCGCGGCCGCGAACAGGCCGAACAGCGCCGCGGCCGCGACGGGCGAGCGCACCAGGCCCATCCCGCCGAACCCGGCGCCGCAGCCGAGGATCCCGCCGGTCACGACCACGCGCCGGCCGGCCGCGCGCACGAGCCGTGGCGCGACGCCGGCGCCGAGCAGCCCGCCGATGCCGCCGACGAACGCGAAGAGCCCGAAGGTCGCGTCGGACAGGCGGAGGTCGTCGAGCGCGTAGAGCACCAGCTGCGCCTGCGCGAGCTCGCTGACCAGGCTGAGCAGCCCGGCGATGACGAGCAGGCGCGTGAGCAGCGCGTTCCCGCGCAGCCAGTGCAGGCCGTCGGCCAGCTCGGTGCGCAACCGCGTCCGCGGCCGGGCTTCGGCTTGCCCGCGGTAGGTGCCGGCGAGCCCGAGCAGCACCGCGGCCGCGATCGCGAAGCCCGCGGAGTTGAGGACGAACGGGAAGGCGGCGAAGAGCGCGAAGGTCAGGCCGCCGACCGGGCCGCCGAGGAACGTCTGGCCGACGATCTCGCACGCCTGCAGCTTGCTGTTGGCGGCGTCGAGCGAGCCGTCGCCGACGACCGCCGGGACCAGGGCGTTGGCCGCGCTGTCCGCGATCGTCTCGGCGGTCCCGATGACCAGGGCCGTCGCGTAGACCAGCCAGATCGTCATCCCGCCGGCGGCGACGAGCACGGCGAGGATGCCGACGACGACGGCGCGGGCGGTGTTCGCGACGATCATCGCGCGCCGCCGGTCGATCCGGTCGACCAGCGCGCCGGCGACGGCGGCGAAGAGCAGCCAGGGGAGGAACTGGGTGGCGGACAGCCCGGCGATCAGCACGGGATCGCGGGTCAGCGTCGTCGCCAGCAGGGGCAGGGCCACCTTGCCGATGCCGTCGCCCAGGTGGGAGGCGGCGCTCGACGTCAGCAGCCACGTGAGTCTTCGGGCAGGGTTCACCGCGACCCCCGGTACTCATCGCAGTCACGCACTGACTTCCAGTGACAGGATAAGCGTGGTGTCACCGGAAAGTGGTCACGGTGTTACTACTAGTGCCGGATCAGCCCCAGCCGAGCTCGTGCAGCCGGGCGTCGTCGATCCCGAAGTGGTGACCCAGCTCGTGCACGACGGTGATGAGGACCTCCTCGACGACCTCGTCCTCGTCCTCGCACATGGAGAGGATCGGCCGCCGGTAGATCGAGATCCGGTCGGGCAGCACCCCGCCGTAGGACGACGTCCGCTCGGTCAGCGCGATCCCGTGGTAGAGCCCGAGGATGTCCGGCGCCTCGTCGTTGAACTCCTCGACGAGCACGACGACGTTGTCCATCGCCTTCGCGAACTCGGCGGGCACCTCGTCCAGGGCCTCCGAGACCAGTTCCTCGAACCGCTCGCGGCTCATCTCGACCGGCATCAGCCGTTCTGCTTCGACGTCGGCGGGGCCGAGTTCGACGCGGTCGGCCCGCCGCCCCCGTCCGACGGCGGGCCGCCGTCCTGGGGCTGGCCGGCATCGGGGCCGTCGGGACCGGCCGGGGCGGCCTTGATGCTGCCGGTCACGGCCTGCAGGCCGCTCTTGTCCGGCAGCAGCGCCGCCACCTTGCAGTTGACCTTGGTCGACCCGGCGTCCCAGCTCTCCTGCTCCCGCAGGTCCCAGGTCAGGATCAGCTTCTTCGCGTCCAGGTCGGCGCCGCCCGTGTAGTCCGCCGCCTGCTTGGTGCACTCGGTGTCGAGCCAGGCCTTCTGGTCGTCCTGCGACGGGTAGGTGTCCTTGAACTTCGTCTTGAGGTCGAGGATCGCGATGATCTCGTAGGAGTGCGGCTTGGTGCACTCGAGCGGGTCGCCGACGCCCTTGCCCTGCAGCGCGAGGCAGGTGCCCGGCTCGAACACGAGCGACTGGTCCTGCTCCTTGGCCGGTCCGGTGGTCGCCAGCAGCGTGCCGCCGGGGCCCGCCCACTGCAGGCCGCACCGCAGCTGGCGGTCGCCGTCGTCCCACTGCGACGGCGTCGGGCGCAGCAGGTTCGTCGTGAGCTTGCCGTACGGGTCGAGGTTGTGGCCGAGGTACGGCTTCACGTCCGAGGTGCACTTCTGCTGGGCGATCTGCTGCCACTGCTCCAGCGACGGCACCGGCGCGCCCTCCGGGAACTGGGCGCCGATGTCCACGAGCGCGGTCACCTCGAACTTGTGCGGCTGCGTGCAGGCCACCTTGCTCGCGTCGCTCGCGTCGGCGTTGTTCCAGGTCAGGCAGCTGCCTGGCGGTGAGTGGAACGCCTCCTCCGCCGCCGGGGAGAGCTTTCCCGCCCCGCCGCCGGACCCGCCGGCGAAGCCGCCGCTGCCGGTGAACAGGACGCTGAGGGCGAGCGCGATGAGCGCGCCCGCGAAGATCCCGCCCATCACGACGCGGGTGCGCAGCGTCTGTGTGGCGGCAGGGAACCGATCGGCGCTGGGAGACATCGCAGTCCATGATGCCCGCGCCGCGTGCGACGTGCGCGACCTAGGGTGGTTAGGGTGGGTCACGGTTTCGTGGTGGCCGGGATTACGGAGCGCACATGACGCAGGACAACAACACTGGGGACCAGCCGCCCCCCGAGCCGCCGAAGCGCGGTTCGATGAGATTCCAGGACTCGAACACGCAGCCCAAGCAGCCGTCGGTTGCGGAGCAGCGAGCCCGACAGCAGGCCCTCGTCCAAGAGGAACGGGACGCCGAGCTGGCCCGTCAGGCCGACGCCAAGGCGGCGACCCGGCGGAAGATCCTGATCGGCAGCGGCGTGACCGTCGGGCTCGTCGGCCTGGTCGCGACGTTCTACGCCGTCGCGAAGCCGGAGGGTGACGTCACCGCCGTCTGCACCGACAACAGCGGTGTCATCCAGAACGACGACAACTGCGACGAGAACTACGTCACCAGTCACGGCGGGTACTCCAGCGGTGGCTTCCTGTTCCTGCCGATCGGCGGGGGTGGCTACAACAGCTACCGCTACAACTACGGCGGCACCGGCGCCATCGGGCAGCGCGTGTCCGGCGGTTCGTACGACGCGCCGTCGTCGCGCACCAACGTCAGCACGAAGTCCGGCAAGTCCGTCCAGCGCGGCGGCTTCGGCATCAGCGGCAAGAGCGGCAGCACCGGGGGCACCGGCGGCAGCGGCAAGAGCGGGGGATCTTAGGTGTACCGGGACCGGCGTGAGCCGCGGCGCGACTGGCAGCGGATCGTCGAGGAGCAGGGGCTCGTCTACGGCACGCCGGCCCGCGACAACAGCGGGCGGATGCGGCCCTACTGGGACGAGTCCGTGCACTACGTCTTCGACATGGACGAGGTTCTCTCGCTCGAGGCCGACGTCGAACTGCTGCACTCGATGTGCCTGGAGGCCGTCGACAACGTCGTGACCACCGAGGGCTACCAGCGGTTCGGGATCCCCGAGTGGGTCTGGCCGCACATCGCCGAGTCGTGGAAGCGGCAGGACCCGCACGTCTACGGGCGGTTCGACCTGCGCTACGACGGCAAGTCGCCGGCGAAGCTGCTCGAGTACAACGCGGACACGCCGACCACGCTGCTGGAGGCGTCGCTGCTGCAGTGGCACTGGAAGACCGACGTCTTCCCGGACGACGACCAGTGGAACTCGATCCACGAGAAGCTCGTCGAGCGGTGGGCGTTCCTGCGGGACAAGCTGCCGTCGAACGAGCTGCACTTCACCTGGTCGGCCGCGGATCCGAGTGGCGAGGACAACGTCACCACGGCGTACCTGCAGGAGACGGCGGCCGAGGCCGGGCTCGACACCGTGGGGCTGGCGATCGAGGAGATCGGCTGGGACCCGGTGCTCAAGCGGTTCGTCGACCTCGAAGAGTCGCAGATGGCGACCGTGCTGAAGCTGTACCCGTGGGAGTGGGTGGTCGACGAGGAGTTCGGCCGCAACGCCGTCGAGTCGCTGCCGCGGACGTTGTGGATCGAGCCGCTCTGGAAGATGATCCTCTCCAACAAGACGCTGCTCGCGATCCTGTGGGAGAACTACCCGGGCCACCCGAACCTGCTGCCCGCGTTCGCCGACGACCCCGGCCTGCTCACGGAGTACGTCCGCAAGCCCAAGCTGGGCCGCGAGGGCGCGAACGTCCAGATCGTCGCGACCGGCTACGAGACCCAGACCGACGGCGTCTACGGCGCGGAAGGCTTCGTCTACCAGGCGTTCGACCCCCTGCCCGAGTTCGACGGCTACCGGCCGGCGCTGGGCGCGTGGATCGTCGGGGACAGCTCCGCGGGCCTCGGCATTCGGGAGACCGGCGGCCTGGTCACCGACGACGGTGCGGCATTTGTCCCACATCGCATCGTCGAGTCGTGATAGAACACCGTCGCTGATCAGCTCTTTTCTCCTGGGAGACAACTCGTGAACACGACCCTTGCGCTGTCCGACACGTTCGGCTCCGACCTCGTGCGGGGGATCGGCGCGATCCTGCTGTACGGCGTCATCGGCCTGCTGCTGATGTTCGCCGGCTTCTACGCGATCGACTGGACCACGCCCGGCAAGCTGTCGAAGCTGGTCACGCAGGGCCTGCCGAACGCGGTGATCGTGACCGCGTCCGGGATGCTCTCGATGGCGTTCATCGTCGTCGTGGCGATCTTCAACTCGGCCAGCGACCTCACCGAGGGCCTGATCACGTCGCTGGTCTACGGCCTGCTCGGGATCATCGTCCAGGTGATCGCGGTCCGGCTCCTGGAGTGGGCGACCCGCATCGACGTGGCGTCGACCATCGAGAGCGAGAAGTTCGCCCCGGTGAGCATCGTCGTCGCGGCGGCGCACATCGGCCTGTGGCCTGCCGGCGGTGTTGCTGAGGGTGCCCCTCCGCCTGGTCGATCACCTCGTGGGACGTCTCGGCCTGGTCCGGGGTGAGCGGGGTCGGCTCCG
>NZ_JBEXVF010000066.1:0-53245 GCF_040629235.1 Amycolatopsis sp. NPDC005961
GTGTTTTTGTCGGGGTGGCGGGCTGGCGGGCTGGCGGGCTGGCGGGCTGGCGGGCTGGCGGGCTGGCGGCCACACTTTACCCCCGCCAATACTTGGCAAACGACCACAGTCAGCATCACGCAACGACCAGTTGCAATTGCGAATACGCCAGGTCTTGACGCAAGTCGATCACTAGCGGCAAGTGACTCGCACCATGATCCGCAAAAGCGGGTGTCGCAGGTTCGAATCCTGCCGGGGGCACCTTCGGGTCGCGTCAAGCGCGGGCCAGGCGTAGGGCGACGTCGAGCATTACTCCTGAACCCACGACGAACACCAGCGTCACCACTGCGAGCAGCACGGTTTCGCCGCGGCGACTTGCGTTGCGCAGGCGATGGTTCGCGGCCAACGCGACCACAGCGGCGACAATGGGCAGGACCCACGACCAATGGGGATAGCGGACGATGCCCCAAATGGCGAAACCAACGAAGACGAGGCTCAGTAGCCACACGCCGAAATACGCCTTGCGCAGGATGGCGTCGGTGTCGAACAACGGTGATTCGTTTCGCGGGTCAGCCATCGAGCCAGTCCACCTCGGAGAAATCCTCGTCGTCGACGGAGTCTTGCCGTCCTCTGCGGGACGGCGCGGGGTTGTCGTCGGATGCCAGCTGTGACAACGCATTCCGCCCGGCTTCGGCTTGCGCGTCCTTCTCGGACTCGGACAGGTTGCCGTACCACTCGGTGAAGGCGGATGTGCTTCCGGCGAGCAAGTCGGCGTACGAGTTCGAGCTCAACACTCCGCGCGGGGTCACGTTGCCGGCCAGGAGCTCGCGGGCCAGCTCGGCCGCCGCCGGGTTGGTTGTGTTCGCCGCCAGCTTTGTCAGGAGTGCGTGACGGGCGCGGTTCTTCACCGGGTCCGGGGAGAATTCCTGGGACACGCTCAGACTCCGGGGTGGTCGTAGCCGGCCGGCAGGGGGTGGGCTTCGAAGGTGCCGCCCGAACCGATGATGTCGAGGACACCGCCGTGGATGAGACGGACTGTGTTCTGCACGTTCATCAGCAGGTTTGTCATCTGCTTCCAACCGTCGACGACGTTTTTGCATTCCAGTGCGGCAAGGCTCCAGAGAACGGCCGGGCCGACCACCGTTTCGGCAAGAACACCGCCGGCCGCGAGCTCGATCGCGCCCCAGAAGATGCTGTCGAAGATGTCCTGGATGACGTCGTTGATCGTTTCGGAGAACTCCCACACGCCCTGAGCCGCTTCGCGGTACTTGTCGCGCAAGGCGCCGAGACCCTCCGCGTAGCCGTTCACGGTGTCGGTCAGCCCGCTGAAGTACCGGAACGCTTCGTTGGCCGCGTTGCCGGTCCAGCTCGTCAAGAGGACGGTGATGTTCGTCTTCAGGTCCTGAGCGAGATCAGCGGCAAAGAAGGACAGGGAGTTCAGTGCGTCCGACGCCTTGGCGAACTGTTCCCAATCGCCGGCCACCCAGTTCGAAAACTCCTCGACCGGATTGACCTGGATGGTGGCGTCCAGGAACTGCTGCGCCCAGTAGCCCGCGCTGATCAGGTTGCCCAGGTCGTTGACGAGCTGGATCGGATTGCTGAAGTCGGCGGCCTGCGGAGGCTTCAGCCGTTCCGCCGGAAAAGCGGTCTGCCGGACGGCCTGCGTGCTGGTGTCCGCGGGCAAGCCCGGCACCGACGGCATCTGCGGCGGACGTCCGGGATCGGGATACGTCTGGTCCAGCCGCTCGGCTGAACCCGCGTCGACACGGTCGTACATCTGGCGGGTGCGATCGAGTTCGGCGCTGCTCGCCTCGCACACCGTGGCCAGGGCCGTCAGCGCTTTGACGATTTGGCCCTTGGCCTGCTCGTGGCTGCCGACCAGTTCGGCGATCAACCCGGGTTGCGCGCCGATCTGCAGGTTCGTCTCGGCGAAGCCCTCCGCGACCTTGGTGCCGTCGTGGTGGTTTCGCACGATGCCGCCGTACGAAGCGATCTGGAAGGTGTCCACCGTGAAGCCCACGCGAGCAGTATGCCCAGGACCAAGCCGCCGGACTGCCCGGTTCACTCGTCCGTGCCGCGCCAGCGGGCTCCGTACGCCAGGCCCGGCATGAGGCCGCGGAATTTCAACCCCACCTCCCCCGACGAGTCGACCGCGAGAGGGCGGCCTTGGTAGCCCGGGTCCGACACGTCCCTCTGGAACGCCCCGTCCAATGCCCAGACCTCGGGAGACGGGAGCCGACCGAAGCGGACCCGCAAGTCGAACGAATCGCACGGCTGACGCGGCACCGTGACCATGTACGGCCGCAACGACGGCGGCCGGAACAAGATCGCCACCTCCCACGACTCACCCCGCGTCAAGGGGCGGGGCAGCTCCAACCCGTATCCCCAGCGGGTCGACGTCTCCATCCCGCGATCCACCAAAGTCCCGCCGTAGAGAACAGTGGCCGAGGGGCATCCGGCGGGGAGCGACACCGCCAGATCGACAGAGCGGAGCCCGTCCTGGTCGGCCACGATCCGGCGCTGCTCGAGAACCACAAGCTCGTCCAGCACCAGCGCGATCGACAACGACGACGTGTGCCAGTCCCCAGAAACAGCCGGCGGGGACGACGACGCCGAAGCCAGCTCCGCCAGCAGGTCGATCGCCTCGTCGACACGCCGCCGGACCGTTCGGGGGTCGCGGTCCAGACGATGAGCCGCCCAACGGACTCTGTCCTGGTATAGCGGCTGGCGGGCTTCCGCGCAGATCGCGAAAGCCGCCAGCGCCGCCACTCGCAGGTCCTCCGGGAGGTCCTCCGCCAGGCCCGTCAAACGATCCGACACCTTCTCGCGGATCGCCACCATCCCGTCCTCCGCCGAGACCGCGCATGCCGAACGAAGACACGGCCCCACCCGGTCCTCGACGCGGCCCGCCAAGCCACGACCCTTGCGCAGCGTTTTCAGCTCCTGGACCAGCTCAGAACGCCCCACGGTTGCTCTCCTTCAGTGCGTCTCCATGGCCAGCACCCCCTTCTAGGACAGCGTGCGGCCGGGCGGTGGACCGGAAGTGGACAGAACGTGCATCACCGAGGCGATCAGCGCCGTCCCCAGACGGACGCCGTCGCGGCTCAGGTACGTGCGGAACGTGCCGATGCGGCCCAGCGCCTGCTCGTCCGCGTCGCCCACCCCGAACGCCACCACCCGGGGGCGGCGCGCCCAAGCCGGGTCGCACAACGACGAGAACGCCGACGGCCAGGTCACCGGATCCGTCGGCTGGCCGTCCGACAGGAAGAACACCAACGGCCGGTGGACCCGCACCCTGTGTGTCTCCAGGAGCCGGACGTCCACGTCGATGACCGAGCGCAGGAACGTGAACACCGGTCCGAAGTTGGTGCCCGCGCACGGGCTTGGCGGCGGCAGTTCGGCGACCTCGGCCGCGAGGTACAGCCCGTGGACCGCCGACGGCTCCTCCCCGAAGCCGATCACACTGCACAGGACCCGGTCGGCGACCGACGCGTCGGCGTGGACCGCCCCCCGGAACTCGCGTAGTCCCTTGTTCAGCTCCTCGATGTGGTCGGCCATCGAAAGCGAGATGTCGCACGCGACGTAACACGGCAACACGTCGGACCCCATACCGGTTTCTCCTTCACCCCTGATTCGACCGGCGGAGTCTGGCAACCCGGTGTGTATCGAACGTGCAAGAAATGCGGATTACCGAAACTCCAACGGCCGATTGCGCGACACAACCGGGGAAAGCAACCTGACGCCGGGGAGGCCGCGTGGAGTTTCGGATGCTCGGCCCGCTGGAGGCGTGGCACAACGGCGTGCCGGTGCAGCTGGGTGACCAGCAGCAACGGTTCGTTCTCGTCGTGCTGCTCCTGAACGCCAACAAGCCGGTGTCGAGCGCCCGCCTCGCCGAGATCGTCTGGGCCGACCGCGAAGCCAAGCCCACGCTGATCCGCGGGTACATCAAGCGGCTGCGCGACGTCGGCGTCGGCATCGAGACCACGCCGACCGGCTACCTCCTGCGTGTCGGCGACGACCAGCTCGACACCGTCCGGTTCGCCCGGTTGCGCGCCGAGGCCGGCCGGACCGACGACCCGCGCCGGAAGATCGAGCTGCTGAGGGAAGCCGTCGGCCTGTGGCGCGGGCGGTTCCTCGAGGACATCGACATCGACCGCGTCGGCGGGCCCGAGGTCGGGTTCCCGGAGGAGAGCCTGCCCGACGCCGTCGGCGACCTCGCCGAGCTGGAGCTCGACACCGGCGACCACCGGTCGGCGCGCGACCGGCTGCGGCCGCTCTTCCGGTCCGATCCCGCCAGCCAGAAGCACGCCGGTTTCCTCATGCGCGCCCTGCTCGCCGGGGGTGATCAGGTCGGCGCGCTGCGCGTCTTCAGCAGCACCCGCGACGCGCTCGCCGAGCTGCGCATGGAGCCCGGCCCGGTGCTGCGCAACCTCGCCGCGCGCGCCGAACACGGCGAACCGCCCAGCTCGCTGCCCTCCCGTCCCGGCGGGTTCACCGGCCGCGCCGCCGAGATCGCCGCGATCGAGACGGCCGCCGCGGCCGGGCGCCGCGCCGTCTGGGTCAGCGGCGCGCCGGGCGTCGGCAAGACCGGCCTCGCCGTCGAAGCGGCGCACCGGCTGCGTGACCGCTTCCCCGACGGCCAGCTCCTCGCCCGCCTGAACGGGTTCACCCCGGGCGTCTCCGAGACCAGCGTCGGCGACGCGCTCACCGAGCTGCTGGTCGAGCTCGGTGTGCCGGCCGAGCAGATCCCGGCCACCGTCGGCCGGAAGGTCACGCTCTACCAGACGACGTTGTGGGGTACGCGCACGCTGGTCGTGCTGGACAACGCCGCGTCGCCGGAGCAGATCCGGCCGTTGCTGCCCGAGGCGGACGGCTGTCTCGCCGTCGTCACCAGCCGGCGGATGGGTGACGTGGGCGAGCCCGTCCGGCTGTCACCGCTGCCGCCGGACGAAGCGACCGAGCTGTTCCACGCGCTGACCGACCCGTCGCGGGTGCGCGGCCGGGCGGCCGAGGTGGCGCTGATCGTCAAGCGGTGCGGGTTCCTGCCGATGCCGATCCGGGTGGCCGCCGCGCTGTTCCGGCGGCACGACCGGTGGCCGCTGGAGCACCTGCTCCACCTGCTCGAAGAGAACGGCCCCTGGGGCGAGGAAGACGGCATCGCCGCCGTCCGGGTGTCCTTCCAGCAGCTCGGCGAGCCGCAGCGGGCCCTGTTCCGGCTGCTCGGCAGCCTGCCCGGGCCGGACGTCGACGTCGTCGGCGGCGCGGCGCTGGCCGGGTGCGACGTCGCCGAGGCCCGGCGGCTGCTCGACGACCTGCACGAGGTCAGCCTGCTGGAGGAGGCCGCGCCGGAGCGGTACCAGATGCTGGACCCGCTCAAGGAGTTCGCCGCCGTCGAACCGGCGCCCGGGCCGGCCCTGGTGCGGCTGCTCGACTTCTACCTCGTCACGCTGGCGGCCGCGGTCGGCGCCGCGTACCCGTTCGACCGGGCGCAGCTGCCCGCGTCCGACCGGTCGTGCGCGGTGACCCCGGACTTCGCCGACGCCGGCGCGGGCCTGCGGTGGATCACCGCCGAGCGCGACAACCTCGTGGCCGCGATCCGGTACGCCGCGCGGCACGACCTGCCCGAGCACACGTGGCGCCTGGCGGTGCTGCTGTGGCGCTACTTCAACACGACGAACCAGTTCGAGGACTGGATCGGCACCCTCGAACTCGCTTGGGAGACCGTCGCGGCCGATCCGGGCAACGACTACGGCCAGGCGCACGTGCTGCTGCGGCTGGCCACCGCGCACGACCGGCGCGGGCAGCTCGCCGAGGCTCTGGAGCTGGCCGCGAAGGCGCTGCCGAAGTGGCGCCGGCTCGGTGACACGCGGGGCGAAGCGGCGACGTTGTGCGCGCTCGCGATCCCGACGATGGAGCTGGGCAAGCACGAGCAGGCGATGGCCCACCTCGAGGTCGCGTTGACGAAGTACGAGCAGAGCGAGGACCTGCGCGGCCAGGCCCACGCGCTGAGCATGCTCGGTTATCTGAACGAGCAGCGCGGCCACCTCGACGTCGCGCTGCGCCAGCATTCGGCGGCCGCGCGGATGCTGCGCGAAGTCGGCCACGTCCAGGGTGTGGCGCACACGCTGAACAACCTCGGTTCCGTGCAGGAGAACCTGGGTCTGCTTTCGGAAGCGTTGGCCAGTTACACGGAGGCGCACGCGCACGCCGCCGAGGTCGGGGATCACTGCGTCGAGGCTTACGCGCTGAACAACATCGGCAACGTGCACCGGCAGCAGGGCCGGCTCGCACACGCCGTGCGCTACCACGACAAGGCGCGTGAGGTGGCGGCGAACGTGCCGGACGCCGACCTGCGCACGCAGTTGTACCTCGACCGCGGCGCGACGGCGCTTGCTCGCGGCGCGCGGCGGGACGCCTTGACGGCGTGCAAGGCGGCTTTGGACTTGGCTGACGGCAGCGGAAACCGCGCTTACCAGGCGCGCGCTCATCGCGGTGTCGCCGAAACGCTCCACGCGATGGGTGAGCATTCCGGGGCTGTGACGCATTGGGCTGCCGCCGAAACCGGATTCGACGCGCTTGACCTGCCGGAAGCCGGGGACGTGCGAGAGGAACGCGCGGCGCTGGAATGCGCCTGCAGCGCGCGCTGACGCATTCCGGGCCGGCCGGGGTGCGGCCGGCCCGGGGCGTGTCAACCGTGCCAGGGGTTGCCGTTGGTGCCCGCGGGCGGCGGGCCGGTGGTGGTGGGCGGCGGGGGCGTGCCGCCGTCGCCGTCCGCGAACGCCGCGGTGGAGCCGATCAGCGGCGCCGCCGCGATGATGCAGAGCGCCACGACGGGGCCGCCGATTCTGGCCAGCTTCTTGGGCATGGACATGACGAATCCTCCAAAGGAATGGTGGTTTTCAGGGATTCCGGAGGATTTCCGGGCCCTGCAACCAGGATTCGTCAGGCGGGATGCGTCAACAAGGCGTTTCCTGTTGCCTACGGGAATAGGAAACAGGAAACAGGAAAGCGCCGGCGAGCAGGACGATCGCCGCGACGATCAGGGCAGTCGTGGCGGTCGAGAACGCACCCAAGATCGCCACGCCCAGGACCGCGCCCGTCTGGCGGGACGCGTTCAGTGCTCCGCCCGCGACGCCGGTCAGCTCCGGTGGCGCCGATCCCACCACCGCCGTCAGCAGTGAGGGGATCGTCAGGGATACGCCGAAACCCAGCAGTGCCAGCGCTATTACCGACCAGGGCGTGAATGCCTGCAGGAGCGTGCCCGTCGACATCAGGACGAAACCCGATATCGCCGGGATGCGCGGGCCGATTCGGGCGACCAGACGGCCTGTGAAGATCGGGTTGAACGCCGTCGGGATCGTCAACGGCAGGAATGCCAGACCTGTCGATGACGGTGAATAGCCGCGCGTCTCCTGGAAGTACAGCGACAGCACGAACAGCACGCCCGACAAGGCGAAGTTCACGATCGCGCCGGCCAGGAGGTTCCGGGAAAGCAGGGAAACCGGCAGCATCGCGCCTGGGCGGCGTTGGGATGCCACGAACGCCGCGGCCGCGATCATCGGCAACGGCAGCAACCAAAAGTTGCCCTCGACCAGCGTGTACGTCAATGTCGACAAAGCGACTACGGCCGTGATTTGGCCGATCAGGTCGACTTGTCGCGGCTTGGGCGGCGTCGCGGGGGCCGAGCGGGACAGCGCCAGTGCCACCAGCGCCACCGGGACGTTCACCACGAAGATCGCGCGCCAGCCGAACGCCTCCGTCAGGAGGCCGCCCAGGAGGGGGCCCGCCACCAGGCCCGTTCCGCTCACCGCCGCCCACACGCCCATCGCCTTCGCCCGGGCGGACGCGGATGGGTAAGCCGAAGCGATCAGGGACAGCGATGACGGCACCAGCAACGCGCCCGCGACTCCGAGCAACGCGCGGAGGGCGATCAACACGGCCGGCGAGAACGCGAAAGCCGACAACAACGACAACGCAGCGAACGACGTCAGGCCCGTGAAGAACACGCGACGCGCGCCGAAGCGGTCCGACCACGCGCCGGCCGTCAACAGGAAGGCCGCGAACGTCAGCGTGTAGCCGTTCGAAATCCATTGCTGGTCCGGCAAAGACGGCGACATCGACGGCAGCGCCACCGTCACGATCGTCGTGTCCAGCATGACCAGGAAGTAGCCCAGCGAGAGGCCTGCGAGGAGTCTTGCCACAAACGGAAGCCTGGACTCTCCGTGACACCGGCGGAAGCAGGCAGTTACGATGGCCGGTATCGGAAACGCCGATGGGGGTCCTCATGGAACTGCGTCACCTGCGCACCTTCCGCGTCGTCGCGCGGACGCTCAACCTCACCCACGCCGCCGCCGAGCTGCACTACGCGCAGTCCAGCGTCAGCGAACAGATCCAGGCCCTCGAAGCCGAGCTCGGCGCCAAGCTCTTCGACCGGACGAACCGGACGCTCACCGCCGCCGGGAAACGTCTGTCCGGGTACGCCGACCAGGTGCTCGAACTCGTCGAAGAAGCCAAGGCAGCCGTCGACGACGAACGCGGCGAGCCCGACGGCGACCTGACCATCGGCGCGCTCGAAACCCTTTGCGCGCACTGGGTTCCCGGCATCCTCAGCCACTACCGGACGCGGTGGCCCGGCGTCAAGCTGACGCTGAAGGAAGGCGGCCGCGGCGAGCTGTACCACGGGGTCCGGGAGTCCGAAATGGACGTCTGCTTCACCTTCGGCGACGCGCCGGGCGAGCCCACCTTCGCCAGCCGGAAGATCGGCGAGGTACCGCTCGTCGTCATCGTCCCGCCGGGACACCCGTTGGCGAGCAAGGAAAAAGCCGTACCCGGAGATCTTCGCGGGGTCGGGTTCCTGGCGACGCCGAAGGGGTGCGGCTTCCGGGAAATGCTGGACCGGCTCGACGGACCCGTCATCGACACCGAGGTGGGCAGCCTCGCCGCCCTCGGGCGGTGCGTCGCCGCCGGGATGGGCTGCGGGATCGTGCCCGCCCTGGTCGACCACCCCGGCGCCGTCGCCGTTCCGCTCGCCGGCGAGACCACCGACGTCACCCTGACGTGGCGGCGGCGCGACGAACACAAACCCAGCATCGCCGCGCTGCTCGCTAGTGCTTGACCACGGACAAGCCGTCCGCCACCACGACTCCGTCGTGGACGACTGTCCGATCGCGACCGCGGTCCATCACCGCACTGGCCGGCGTTTCGCCGTCGACCAAGACCAGGTCCGCTCGATCACCGGCGGCCAGGCCGGGGCGATCGGAAACGCCGGTCAGGCGCGGGACGTCGTGGCTCATGATCGACGCGCCACCCATCGTCGCCACCGCCAGCGCCAGCTCGATGTCCGCGTCACGGCGGAAGCCGCGGGTGAACGCCAGCTGCCACGTCCGGTCCAGCAGGTCGCAGTTGCCGTACGGGCTCCAGTAGTCCCGCTGGCCGTCCTCACCGAGTCCGATGCGGACACCCGAAGCAACCAAGTCCAAAAGGGACAGTTGACCGGCGGCAGAAGGCGCCACCGTCGTCATCGCGATGTCCAGCGACGCGAAGTCATCGATGACCCGGCGGCTCACCGACTCGGAGATCGAGCCCAGGTCGTACGCGTGGGACATCGTCACCTTGCCCCGCATGTCCAGCGCGCGTACGCGCTCGATCACCAGGTCCGTCGAGAACAGGCCGAGGTGCCCCGGCTCGTGCAGGTGGATGTCGATCTCCGCGTGGTGCTTTTCCGCCAGGCCGAACACCGCGTCCAGGTGTCCTTTCGGATCGCGATCCAGCGTGCACGGGTCGATGCCGCCGATCACCGTCGCGCCGGAGCGCATCGCCGCGTCCAGGACGTCCAGCGTGCCCGGTTCGCGCAGGATGCCGGCCTGCGCGAACGCCATCACCTGCACCTCGGCCTGGTCGGCGAACTTCTCCCGCGCCGCCAGGACGGCGTCGAGCTTCTCCAGCTCGCAGTCGACGTCGACCTGCGCGTAGCTGCGGACGCGCGTGGTGCCGTGCGCGATCATCCGCTCAAGGGTCCCGGCCACCCGTTCCGGCAGCGGGACCTCCGCCGTGCGCCAGTTCTCGCGGTCGTTCGTCATCATCGCCACCACGCCGGGCCCGCCGGTGTGCGGCCGGAACGGCAGCCCGATCCGCGTCGAGTCGAGGTGCACGTGGACGTCGCTGAACGCCGGGAACAGCAGCCGGCCGCGGCCTTCGACGGTCGCCGGCCCAGGCGAGTGCGGACGGACCGCCGCGATCCGGTCGCCCCGCACCTCGACGTCACTTCGCGCACCGCCCCACGGGCGGACATCTCGGATCAACATCGATGACACGCTACTTGCCCAGCGCGTCCACACCGGCCTGCGCGAACGCCTCGTCCTGCGCACCGGACGGCGCCCCGGCGACACCCACCGCGGCGATCGGGGCGGAACCCGCGGTCACCGGGACCGCGCCGGCCAGGAACAAGGTGCCGTCGATGTCCTTCAGCGTCGGGGTCTGCTGCAGGCGGCCGACCAGTTCGGACGTCTTCGCGTTCCAGGACACCGCCGTGAACGCCTTTTCCTGGGCGGAGCTGTAGGACTGCGGGCCCGCGCCGTCGCCGCGCAGGGTCAGGATGGTGTTGCCGTCGCGGTCCACGACGGCGACCGACACGTGCTGACCGGCCTTGCCCGCGGCGTCCAAAGCGGCCTGGGCGGCCTTCGAAGCGGCGGCGATCGACAGGTGCGACGTCTGGATGACGCCCTTGGGCGCGGCCGGGGCCGCGGTGGCGGACACAGCGCCGACGGTCGTGGCGCCGACCGCGGCGAGTCCGGCAACGGCGGCGGCGATCCGGGTACGGGTCGAGATCATGGTCTGCTCCTCGGGTTCGGAAGTGCGATGACTCCAGCTTCACCCCGCCGCGGGCACGATCCGGTCGTCGTCCCGGCCGACAACCGGGTCATCCGATCGGCTGATGCGCGGCCCTTCCGCCGGGCTGAGGCTGGTCTCGGACGAGGAAGGAGCCAGCATGGACGGCATGACCGGAGCCGACGCCGACACGAGGTGGCTCGCCGTGGTCATGCACTCGGCGTTCTTCCTGCTGGTGCTCGCCTCGGCGGTCCGCTTCCTGACGCGCCACGACGGCAACCCGCTGACCCCCTGGGTGATCGCGTTCACCGCCGCGCTGGTCCTCGCGTACGGCGCGGGCCTGGTCTTCCGGCCGAGCAGCCTGCTCTGGCTGACCGTGGTCCTCGCGCTCTGGGTCGTGCTGGTGGTGCTCGCCCCCAGCTTCGCCTGGTCGGCCATCCCGCTGTTCGTCACCGGCCTGCGCACGCTGCCGACCGGGCAGGCCCTCGCCCTGGTCACCGTGATCACGGTGCTGGTGGTCGTCTCGCAGAACCGGCTGGCCGACGGCTTCGACCCGAACCTGACCATCGTGCCGATCGCCATCGCGGCGGTCACCGCCGCGGTCATCACCTACATGCGACGCCAGGCCGAGCGGCTGCGCGAATCCGAGCGACGCGCCGGCGTGCTGGCCGAGCGGCACCGCGTGTCCCGGGAGCTCCACGACGCGCTCGCGCAGGGCCTGTCCAGCCAGGCGATGCTGCTGCAGGCCGCCGACCTGGCCTGGGACCGGCCCGACCTCGCGCGCGAACACGTGCGTGCGGCCCAGCGCATCGGCGCGGGCAACCTGTCGGAGGCACGCCGGCTCGTCCAGGACCTCGCTCCCGCCGACCTCGTCGACGCCACGCTCGAAGAAGCGCTGCGCGCGGTGGCCGGCCGGGCCGGGCTGCCGGTCGACGTCCGCATCGACGGCGCCGAGCGGCCGCTGCCCGAGCGCGTCCAGTCCACTGTGGTCCGGATCGCCCAGGGCGCGCTGGCCAACGCGCGCGAACACGCCGACGCCGGCCGCGTCGTCCTCACCCTCACCTACCTCGACGACCAGGTCGTCCTCGACGTCGCCGACGACGGGCGCGGTTTCCTCGAATCCGCGCCCGAGGGCGAGCGGGGCCACGGGCTGCCGGCCATGCGCGTCCGGGCTCAGCAGCTCGGTGGCAGGCTGACCGTGGAGTCCGCGCCCGGCCAGGGCACGGTGATTTCGGCCGCGATCCCCTGGGAGACCGTTCGATGAGCATTCGCGTGCTGGTCTGCGACGACCACGCCGTCGTGCGCGCCGGCCTGCGCGCCCTGCTGGGGGGTGCGGACGGCATCGAGGTCATCGGGGAGGCGGCGAGCGGCGAGGAAGCCGTCGCGACCGCCGCCGCCACGCACCCCGACGTCGTCCTCATGGACATCCAGCTCGGTGCCGGGATCGACGGGATCGAGGCGACGCGGCGGATCCGGAGCACCCCCAGCGCGCCCCGGATCCTGGTACTGACGACCTACGACACCGACGCCGACATCAGCCGGGCCATCGCCGCCGGCGCCACCGGGTACCTCCTCAAAGCCGGGTCCGCCAACGAGCTGTACACGGCGATCGAGGCGGCCGCGGCCGGGCGCACCGCGGTGTCCCCGCCGGTCGCCGACCGGATGATGGCCCAGCTGCGCGCCCCACGGCCCACGCTGACCGACCGCGAAGGCGACATCCTCCGCCAGCTGGCCCAGGGGCTGGGCAACAAGGAGATCGCCCGCGCGCTGTTCATCAGCGAGGCGACGGTCAAGACCCACCTGGGCCGGATCTACGGCAAGCTCGGCGTCGACACCCGGGCCGGCGCGGTCGCGGTGGCCAAGGAACAGCGGCTGCTGGACTGATCACGCGTTGTCCAACAGGGACAGGTGCTCGTCCGGCAGCGCCAAGGTGAACGCCGGCGCGATCGACTCGTAGTGTTCCCAGGTCCGCGGGCCGATCAGCGGAAGCACGCCCCGGTGGAGCAACCACGCCAACGCCACCTGGTTGCCGGACGCGCCCAGCGCCGAAGCCACCTTCGCCACCGCCGCCAGCCGCGTTTCCGAGGCCGGGCCCGCATACGCACGCCAGATCCGCGTCGACTCGCGGTAGGCCGCGTCGTCGTAGATTCCGCGCAGCAGCGACGAATACGCGGCCAGCGAGACGTCCGGGTGCAGCGACAGCCAGTCCAGCAGCTCGCCGCCCGCGATCGAGGGGACGTCGGGGCCGGTCGGGCGCAGGTACGAGTGCTGGACCTGCACCGCCGCCGGGGGCGCCCAGCCGTTGGCCAGCGCCAGGGACCGGATGCGGTCCAGGCGCCACGTCCGGACGTTGCTCCAGCCCGTGTAGCGGATCTTGCCCGACCGGACCAGACCGTCCAATGCGGACAGCGTCTCCTCCAGTGGTTCACGGCGGAGGTCGACGTGGACGTAGTAGAGGTCGATGTGGTCGGTTCCCAAGCGCCGCAGGCTTTCCTCCACCTCGCGCCGGATCACCGCGGCGCTCGCGCCTTCGTACGTCCGCTCGCGCGCCTCCCAGTCCGTCGTGCCGTCCGCACGGACGGCAGCGCGGGCCGCGGGGAGGTCCGTGGGCTGCGCCGAGACTTTCGTCGCCAGGAAGACGCGATCGCGGCGCCCCTTCAAGAGGCGGCCGAGGAGGGCTTCGCTTTCGCCGCCGGTGCACGACGGGCCCGCCCACCACGCGTAGCAGTTCGCCGTGTCCAGGAAGCCGCCGCCGGCGTCGAGGTACGCGTCCAGGATGCGGGCCGACGTCGGCTCGTCCGTCGACGTGCCCATCGTCATGCAGCCCAGCGACACCTGGCTCACCCACTGGCCGGTCCGGCCCAGTTCCACCTTCTTCATGCGACGAACCTACGACCGAATCGGTCCGGTACTACAGTCCAATGGTGTGGCCGGATCACAGACCAATTGGGGCGTCCTGCTGGACCTGAGCGGTCCGGGGCCGAAGCACGAACAGCTCGCGCGCGCCCTGCGCCGGGCGATCCGCGGGCTCGACGACGGCGTCTCCGTACCGCCGAGCCGGCAGCTCGCGGCCGACCTCGGGTGCTCGCGGTGGGTCGTCACGCAGGCCTACGCCCAGCTCGTCGCCGAGGGCTACCTCGACGGGCGCGCCGGTTCGGCCACGCGCGTGCGGCGGGTCGGGGACGCCGTCACGGCCAAGCCGCCGGCCCGGCCGGCGCCACCGCGGTACGACCTCGCGCCCGGACTCCCCGACCTGCGGCACTTCCCGCGGCAACGCTGGGCGGACGCCGTGCGCGGGGTGCTCGCGACCGTGCCGCACACCGACTTCGGGCTCCCCGATCGAGACGGTCATCCCCGGCTCCGCAAGACCCTCGCCGGCTATCTGCGGCGGGTCCGCGGCGCCGAAACCGACGACGTCGTGATCTGCGGGGGCGTCACCGACGGCGTGACCCGCGTCTGCCGTGCCCTGCAGGCGAACGGCGTCACGCGGCTGGCCGTCGAAGATCCCGGTTGGACACGGCTCCGGCGCGCCGCCGCGGCGACCGGGATGGCGATCGATCCGGTGCCGGTCGACGACGAGGGCGTCGACGTCGGACGGATCCCGCGCGGGACACGGGCCGTGCTCGTCACGCCGGCGCACCAGTTCCCCACCGGCAGCGTCCTCTCGCCCCGGCGGCGCGCCGACCTCCTCGCCTGGGCGCGGGAGGTCGACGGACTGATCCTCGAAGACGACTACGACGCCGAGTTCCGCTACGACCGGCGGCCCGTCGGCACGGTGCAGGGCACCGATCCGGGGCGGGTCGCGCTCTTCGGTTCGGTCAGCAAGACGCTCAGTCCCGCGCTCGGCCTCGGCTGGGTCTCGCTCCCTCCACAGTGGACTCTTCCCGGACACGCGCCGCCGGTGGTCGACCAGCTCGCGCTCGCCGGGTTCGTCGACAGCGGCGGCTACGACCGGCACCTCCGGGCCGCGCGGCTGCGGTACCGCGCCCGGCGCGACCGGCTCGTCGAGGCGCTCGGGCCCGGGCGGCTTTCCGGGGTGGCGGCCGGGCTGCACCTCCTCCTGCACCTGGACCGGGACGCGGCCGAAGTGACGAAGAGGGCGCGCGCCAAGGGCGTCAAGGTGGCCGATCTCGACGACTACCGCGAGGCTCCCGGCGAGCCCGCGCTCGTCCTCGGCTACGGCAACCTGGCCGACAACGCTGTCGGTGCCGCCGTCCGGTTACTGCGCGAAGCGGCCGGTTGAGGTCTTCTCAAACGCCCATCGAGGTGGAAAGCTGCTGACCGAACGACGGGCCTGACCAAAGGTCCGGTTCTGACAACGTTGTCATCTCCTGAGAGGTGCGCCCATGTGGTCGCAGAGCAGACGGCTGGCCGCCGCGGTGGCCGTGGGGGTGGTCGTCACCGGGCTGGCGCCGGCCGTGGCGGAAGCCGCCCCGCCGAGCGCGGATCCGGTGAGCCTGGTCAACCCGTTCGTCGGCACGCAGAACTTCGGCAACACGTTCCCCGGCGCGAGCGCGCCGTTCGGAATGGTGCAGGTCAGCCCGGACACCGGCGGTCAGGGCGGCTACGACTACCTGCAGAACGCGATCTACGGCTTCAGCCAGACGCACCTGTCCGGCGTCGGCTGCGGCGTGATGGGCGAGCTGCCGATCATGCCCACCACCGGCGCCGTCGACAACGTTGACAAAAACGCGTACAGGTCCGAATACAGCCACGACGACGAGCACGCCGAGCCCGGCTACTACCGCGTCGGCCTCAAGAAGTACGGCGTGAACGCCGAGCTGACCGCAACCGCGCGCACCGGCTGGCAGCGCTACACCTTCCCCTCGACCGGGCAGGCGAACGTCCTGTTCAACACCGGCCAGGCCAACCAGTCGGTGAAGGACTCCGAGATCCACGTCGTCGGCGACCGGACCCTCGAAGGCCGCGTCCGCGCCGGCGGGTTCTGCGCCGGCCACGACGAGCACACCGTCTACTTCACCGCCACCTTCGACCGCCCGTTCAGCTCGTACGGCACCTGGCGCGACTCGACGCGCACGCCGGGCAGCCGCGACGCCGCGGGCACTGGCGGCAACGGCGCCTGGGCCAGCTTCGACGCGAGCACCGACCACGACGTCGTGCTCAAGGTCGGCCTGTCCTACACGGGGCTCGACGGCGCGCGGAAGAACCTGGCGGCGGAGACTTCGAACTTCGACTTCGACGCGACGCGGGCGGCGCTGCACCAGCAGTGGGCCGACCGGCTCGGCGCCATCAAGATCGGCGGCGGCACGACCGAGCGGCAGACGGCGTTCTACACCGCGCTCTACCACGCGCAGCTGCACCCGAACCTGGCCGGCGACACCGACGGCGCGTACACCGGCTTCGACGGCAAGGTGCACACCGCGAGCGGGTACACGCCGTACCAGAACTTCTCGCTCTGGGACACCTACCGGCCGCAGAACCAGCTGCTCGAAATGCTCGAACCGCAGGTCGCGCGGGACGTCGCGCTGTCGGTCGTGGCCATCGGGCGGGACGGCGGGTGGCTGCCGCGCTGGGCGCTGGCCGAGAGCGAAACCAACATCATGACCGGCGACCCGGTGACGCCGTTCCTCGTCGAAGCGTGGTCGAAGGGCCTGCTCGCCGGGCACGAAGAAGAGGCGTACGCGCTGCTCAAGAAGAACGCGACGAGCACGCCGCCCGCCGACTCGCCGTACAACGGCCGTTCCGGCGTCACCTACTACAACGACCGCGGGTACATCCCGAGCGGCCTCGAGCTGGGCAAGGACTGCGCGGCCAAGGGCGGCGACAACGACTGCGAGCACCCGGCGTCCGCGACCATGGAGTACTCGGCGGCCGACGCGGCGCTCGCGCTGATGGCCCGCGGGCTCGGCCACCAGGCCGACGCGCGGATGTTCGCCGACCGCGGCCAGTGGTACCGCAATTTGTGGGACTCGGCCACGCAGCAGTTCCGCCCGCGCACGACCGAGGGCACGTTCCTCACGCCGTACAACCCGGTCGACGCCGACCACCAGTTCCACGAAGGCGGCGCGTACCAGTACCAGTGGCTCGTGCCGCAGGACCCGGCCGGGCTCGTCTCGCTGATGGGCGGCAAGCCCGCGACGCAGAAGCGGCTCGACTCGTTCTTCGCCTACGACAAGCTGTTGCAGGATCCGGCGGGCACCGCGCGCAACGACTGGATCGCCAGCCCGTACGACTACTACGGCAAGCCGACGTACAACCCGAACAACGAGCCCGACCTGCTCGCGCCGTACATGTACAACTGGGTCGGCGCGCCGGCGAAGACCGCGACCGTCGTCCGCGCGGCGATGACGCTGTTCACCACCGGCCCGGACGGCATGACCGGCAACGACGACCTCGGCACGATGTCCGCCTGGTACGTCTTCTCCTCGCTCGGGCTGTACCCGACGATGAGCGGCGCGAACTTCCTCGCGGTGTCGAGC
Source organism: Amycolatopsis sp. NPDC005961 (assembly GCF_040629235.1). NCBI lineage: Bacteria > Bacillati > Actinomycetota > Actinomycetes > Pseudonocardiales > Pseudonocardiaceae > Amycolatopsis > Amycolatopsis sp. NPDC005961. The sequence goes on from NZ_JBEXVF010000066.1 coordinate 17,247, forward strand.
CCGCAGTTCGAGTCGGCGACCGTCCGGATCGGACAGTACGGCCGGTCGCAGGGTGGCACGCTGACCGTGAACGCGCCGGGGGCTTCCGACGCGAACCGGTACGTCCAGAGCGTGTCGCTCAACGGCCGGGACGTCCGGCAGACGTCCCTTGATTGGTCTTCCCTGGCGCACGGCGGCGTCTTGAACCACAAGCTCGGGTCGAAGCCCTCCTCGTGGGGGACATCCGCCAGTGCCGAGCCGCCGTCGGTGAACAACGCCGTCGGTGACCTGCGGCGGCACGTCGACGCGTCGCTGCGGCAGTCGTCCGTGGTGATCCCGGCGGGGGCGGCGCAGCAGGTGCACCTCGACCTGGACGTCCTCGCGCAGAACCCGGCCCTGCAGCCGGTGACGGTCTCCGTCACCGCGCCGGCCGGGTGGAAGGCGAAGGTCCAGCCGGTCGACCTGATCTGGTCGGGACGGCTGCCGGTGCAGAAGACGGTGCCGATCACGGTGACCGTGCCGGCGGGGACCGCGCCGGGGACGTACGCGGTGCAGGTCAAGGTGTCCGGGCTGGGCGCGAACAGCGTGTCCCGGTCGGCGACGGTCGAGGTCCGGACGCCGTCGGCGTGTGCTTCGCCGGGTACGCAGTGCGCGGTCGACCTGGGCCGCGACTACAACCACGACGGCACGGCGACGGTCGAGGCGTCCATGGAGGGCAACTTCGACGGCGGCGGCTGGAGCTACGACGCTTCGCTGCTGCCCGCGGCCGGCCCGGTGACCTGGGACGGCGTGACGTACGCGGCTCCGGACGCTTCGGGGACTTCGCCCAACTTCGTGGAGGCCCGTGGGCAGTCACTGCTGCTCCCGGCGGGTCAGCACGGCGCGCTGCGGCTCGTCGGGGCCTCGCACAACGGCCCGGTGTCGACAACCCTGACGGCGCACTACACCGACGGCACGAGCGCCGACCTCGCCGTGACGTTCGCCGACTGGGCGGGCTCGGGGTCATCGGTCGTGCTCGACATGCCGCACCGCATCAAGGCGGGCAGCGGAGTCGACGGGCCGCCGGTCCGGCTGTTCGGGGTATCGGCGACCTTGGACGGCGGGAAGACGCTGCAGTCGGTGAGCCTGCCGAACGATCCGCGGGTCGAGATCTACGCGCTCACCCTGGTCTGAGCAGTGCGAAGGCCCCCTTGCCGGCTCAAGGTGCCGGCAAGGGGGCCTTCGACGTCTTTCGGAGAAGCGCGGTCAGGCGACGATGCGGGGCTCGGAAGCCAACTTCGACAGCGCTTGCGTCAAGCGCCGGGCCGCGGACTCCCACTCCTCCAGTGCGCTGCCCCGGCCCAGCGCCGCCGTTCTCAAAGACCGGCGCAGCTCCGGGTCCGCGTACCAGCGGTGCAGCGCGTCCGCCAGCGCGAACGGGTCGTTCGGTGGCACCAGCAACCCCGGCATCTCGCCGTCGGCATCCACGCCCAGTGCGTCGTACACCCCGCCGACCTCGGTGGCCAGTACCGGGATGCCGCGGGCCAGTGCCTGCGCTACAAACATGCCGGACGTCGCCGCGCGGGCCGAGATCACCAGCAAATCCGCCGCGTTGTACGCCGCGTTGAGGTCGACCGCGTCGCCCGCCAACGTTATGCGGCCGCCGAGGCCGAGCCGTTCGATGGACCAGCCGAGCTCGTCGACGTAACCCCGGTCGGCCTCCAGTGAGCCGGCCATGACGCAGGACAGCGCGAGGTGATCCACCTCGCCGAGGGCCTGGACCAGCAGGTCCTGGCCGTTGCGGCGGCTGACGTCGCCGACGCACAGCAGCCGGGAGACGCCGTCCGCGCCCGCGGCGAGCGGCGCCGCGTCCGTGCCCGGCTTGGCCACGTAGACGCGGCCAGGGTCCAGGTCGTGGCGGTCGATCAGCAGGCGGGCGAGCCACGGGCTCGTCGCGACGACCATCCCGGCCATCCGCAGCGTCTCGCGCTCGCACGCGTCCAGCTCCGCCGCGTGTGACGGGTCGAGGCCCGGCTCGTCGGCCAGGGCCTGGTGCACCAGCACGGCCAGCCGCAGCCGGCGCGCGTGCGGCACGACGATCTCGGGCACGCCCGACGCGATCACGCCGTCGAGCAGCACCACCGTCCGGTCCGGCAGGGCAGCCAGGGATCTGGCCAGGCGACGCCGGGACGTCGCGTCGGGCTCCGGCCAGTCGCCGGCCATCGGCAGCTCCAGCACCGGCTGCCCGACGGCGGGCAGGTTCTGGCACATGCGCTTGTCGTACGTGTCGCTCCCCGGCGGCGCGGCCGGGAGGATGAACACCATCGGGTCGGCGGGCCTCATCGCGCGGGCCGGGGCAGGACGGTGGGACGGGACACGGCTACCTCCGGCGCGGTCGACGACGATGACGGCTCATCTGTCACACGCGGCCGGAGGCGAGACGGTTCAGCCTTGGGAGTCAATCATCCAAACGCCCTTCACCTGGACCATCGTGAAGGTGTCGGTCTCGGCCTTGCCACCGTCGTAGAGGACGGTCGCGGTCACCTTGCCGGGGCCGGCGTCCTTCACGTTGGTCGCGTTCACCGACTTGTACCGGCTCCAGAAGCTCTTGTACGAGTCGTACGTCTGGTGCCGGGAAGCCTTGAAGTTGTCCGTCAGGAGGTTCCACGCCGCCGGCAGGTTGCCGGGCAACAGCCGGTAGTAGGCCGAGAGCGCGTCCGCGGCGCTCGTCGTCGCGGACACCGGCGAGACCGGCGTCGAAGTGGAGGGCGCCGTGGTCGACGGGGTCGGGGAAGGCGACGGCGAAGGTGACGCCGATGGCGGAGGTGTCACGGACGCCGAGGTCGATGGCTGCGTCGCGGGCGGCGGGGCCGCGGTGTCCGTCGGCGCCTTCTGCCGCACGACCAGCAGGATCGCGACGACGACCGCGACGCACAGCAGCGCCGCTCCCGCCCCGACCGCGATCATGCCCTTGCGCGCACCCGGCGACACGGTGGCGACTTCGCCGGCCGGCGGCACGGCGACGGTGGCCGGGACGGTCGGCACCGCGGCCGGCACGTCGGCGACCTCGGCCTCGGGGACCGTCGCCGCGAGGACCGACTCGCCCGGCTCCGCGTCCGTCAGCAGCGCTCGCAGCTCCTGCTCCACCTCGTCCATCGACGGCCGCTCGGCCGGATCGGTTGCGAGCATCCGCAGCAGCAGCGGGGTCAGCCGCTCCGCCTTGGTGGGCGGCTCGATCTCCCCGCTGGAGGCCTTGTAGAGCAAGGCGATCGGGTTGTCCGCCGTGCCGTACGGCGGCTGGCCCTCGACGGCGGCGTAGAGCGTGGCGCCGAGCGAGAAGACGTCGGCGGCGAAGTCCGCGTCCTCGCCGCGGGCCACCTCGGGCGCGAGGTACGCGGGCGTGCCGGCGATCTCGCCGGTGGCGGTGAGCTTGACGTCACCGATCGCGCGGGAGATGCCGAAGTCGGTGATCTTCGCCGTGCCGTCGTCGGAGACCAGGATGTTGGCCGGCTTCACGTCGCGGTGCACGATCCCGGCGCGGTGCGCGCCGGCCAGCGCCGAGCTGATCTGCGCGCCGACGCGGATGGCGTCGTCGACCGAGGCCGGTTCTTCGCCGATCAGCACGGCGAAGCTCTTCGACGGCAGGTACTCCATGATCAACCACGGCCGGTCCTCTTCCTCGAGGACGGCGAACACCGTGATCGCGTGGGAATGCTGCAGCCGGGCGGCGATCCGCGCCTCGCGCATCGCGCGGTTCTTCGCCTCTTCGGTGCGGTGCTCGTCGTGGTCGTGCGGCAGCAGGAGTTCCTTGATCGCCACGGTGCGGCCGAGCATTTCGTCCTGGGCCCGCCACACCGTGCCCATCGCCCCGCCGCCGATCGGCTCGAGCAGCCGGTACCGATCGCGGATCCGGCGACTTTCCACGAGCATCCACCATTCTCCGTACGTGCCTGCGAGATCCGGCCAGCATGCCAGGATCATCCGCCGGCCGGTACCAACGTAACCGAAAACCTCGGACGGACAGCGCAATCGCGCGCTGTGGCGCTGCCCACGGGGTACCCGGAATCCTAACGAACAACCCCGTACGCCCGATCAAGTGCGTCCAGAATCTCTTTGCGCAGACCGGCACCGACGGCGATCGTCGACGACGAACCGACCGTGTGCTCGCTGCCGTCGCGGTCCACGACGGCCCCGCCGGCCTCGCGCACGAGCAGCACACCGGCCATGGTGTCCCACGGGTTGTTGGACAGGATCAGTGCGGCGTCGAGCTTTCCGTCCGCCACCCAGGCGAGGTCGATCGCCGCGGTGCCGAGCATCCGGATCTTCTGCGCCCGCGCGCCGAGGTCGGACAGCAGCCGCAGGCGCGTCGCGTTCTTCTGTTCCGCCAGACGGCCGATCGCGAAGTCACCGACGGCGATCATGGCGTCCGACATTTCCGTCGCGACGGACGCGCCGACACGCTCTCCGTTCGCGAAAGCACCTTCGCCGCGCGAAGCGGTGTACGTGACACCGAGGTACGGCAGGGCGATCGCGGCGACCGTGCTGTGCTCGCCGTCCACCAGGGCCAGGGAAATCCCGCAGAGCGGAATTCCGCGGGCGAAGTTCGCGGTGCCGTCGATCGGGTCGAGCGCCCACCAGCGGCCGCCGCCGTCGCCGGTGCGGCCGCGCTCCTCGCCGAGTACGCCGATCTCCGGCGTCTCGGCCGTGAGGAACTCCCGCAGCGCGTCCTCGACCGCCGTGTCGACGTCGGTCACCAGGTCGCGATCACCTTTCGCGGAAACGGAAAAAGTCGGGCGCGACCGGACGATCTCCGTCGCCTTCGCCACGGCTTCGCGCGCGACGTCGAGTAGTGCGGCATGCTCGCTCATGACTTCCAACCTAGTGAAGGGACGTACCCGTGACCGATCTCTTCCCGCTCTCGACCACGGCCGACGAGCAGCAGCGGGGCGCGGCGGTCGCGGTGCTGCCGGTCGGCAGCTTCGAGCAGCACGGCGCGCACCTGCCCCTGGCGACCGACACGGTCATCGCGGCGACCCTCGCGAAGGCCATCTCCGGCGCCTACCCCGTGCTCCACCTGCCGCCGATCACGATCTCGTGCTCGCACGAGCACGCGGCGTGGACCGGCACGGTGAGCATCTCCGCGCGAACGTTGCACGCGGTGATCACCGATGTCGCCGCGTCACTGAAGGCGTCCGGGGTCGGGCGGCTCGTCCTGGTCAACGGGCACGGCGGCAACTACGTACTGTCCAATGTGGTCCAAGAGGCCGCCGGCGCGATGGCGTTGTTCCCCGGCGTCGCCGACTGGCAGGCCGCGCACACCGCGGCCGGCCTCCGGACGTCGCTGGACGACGACATGCACGCCGGCGAGCTGGAGACGTCGATCCTGCTGCACGCGCACCCGCACCTCGTGCGGCCCGGCCACGAGACGGCCGACCACGTCACCGACCGGGAGCACCTGCTGACGCTGGGCCTGCGGTCCTACACGGAGTCGGGGGTGGTCGGCCGTCCTTCGCTGGCGACCGCCGCGAAGGGCCACGTCGTGCTGGACACGCTGGTCCAGCGCTTCGCCGGCGTGCTCGAGGTGCTAGGCGCCTGAGAACGCCTGGCCCAGGTGCGGGAGCAGGTGGTCCATCCGTTCCGCCTTGGTCCGCAAGTACCGCAGGCTCTCGGGATTCGGCGGAACCAGCAGCGGAACCTGCTCGCTGATCCGGATTCCGTAGCGCGTGAGCTGTTCGACCTTGCTCGGGTTGTTCGACAGCAGCCGCACCGACCGGACCCCCAGGTCCTGCAGGATGCCCGCCGCCGCGTGGTAGTCGCGGGCGTCGACCGGCAGGCCGAGCGCCACGTTCGCGTCGACCGTGTCGAGACCCTCGTCCTGCAGCCGCATCGCCTTGAGCTTCGCGAGCAGGCCGATGCCGCGGCCCTCGTGGCCCCGGACGTAGACCAGCACGCCCGAGCCCTCTTCGACGATCCGGTCCAGCGCCGCCGCCAACTGCTCGCCGCATTCGCAGTGCGTCGAGGCGAGGACGTCGCCGGTCAGGCACTCGCTGTGCACGCGGGTCAGCGTGCCCAGCTCGCTGATCTCGCCGTGGACCAGCGCGACCTGCTCGGTCCCGGCGCGGTCGAGGTAGCCGACCGCGCGGAAGGTCCCGTGCCGGGTCGGCAGCCGGGTGTCGACGACCCGCTCGACCACGGGCCGGTGCGGCAGACCCCCGGCAAGATCACTGACGTCGCTCGCGGTCATTACTTGAACCCCACTTCCGATTCGATCCCGGTGCCGGCCGCCATGCGCGGGGCGAGCACGACACCGGTGTGCGGAGCGCGGGTCACGCGGAACCCGGCGACGCTCCGGACGAGCAGGACACCGGCGCCGGGCAGGCTCGCGACGAGCGTGAGCACGCCGTAGACCACAGCGACGGTGACACCTTGGGCGGCGCCCAGACCGGCCGCGCCGAAGAGCAGGGCGCAGACGCCCTCGCGCGGGCCGAAGCCGCCGACGTTGAGCGGGAGACCCATCGCGAGCAGCGCGAGGATCATCAGCGGCACGAGCTGCCCGACCGGCGCGTCCACGCCGGCCACGCGGGCGGCGACGACGAACAGCGCCAGGTGCCCCGCCAGCGTCGCGACCGACAGGAAGCCCACGCCGGGCCAGGTCTCCCGGGTGAACAGGCCGAGCCGCAGGTCGGCGAGCGTGACGGCGAAGCCGCGCCGGACCTTCGACGGGCTGTGGATCCAGCGCCCGCCGAACACGCGCCCGGCGACGATCGCGGCGACCACGGCCAGCACGACGACCACCCCGGTGATCGTCACGACCTCGCGGAACGCGCCGGGAACGACGTCCGGCGACACCAGCACGACGGCGACCGCGGACGCGATCAGCACGAGCTGGCCGGCGGTGCGCTCCAGGACGACGGCGCGCACGCCGCGCGGCACGTCGCCGGAGTCGCGGCCGTGCTGCACCGCGCGGTGGACGTCGCCGAGGACGCCCGCGGGCAGCACGCCGTTGAGGAACAGCGCGCGGTAGTAGTCGGCGACCGCGGTCCGCAGGGAAAGCCGCAGGCCGAGCCGGGTGGCGACGATCTGCCAGCGACCGGCGCTGAACAGCGTCGTCGCGAAGCCGATGACCAGCGCGGCGAGCACGCCGGGCGTGTTGATCCGGCCGAGGCCGTCGAGGAAGGCGGCGCTGCCGAGCTGCCAGACGAGAACGCCGAGGATGGCGAAAGCACCGAAGATCCGCAGCCAGGCCAGTGCGCGCTTCACGCCGCCACCTCCAGGCTCGGCGGCAGGACCAGCAGGTCGCCGTGGTGGATCACCGCGTGCAGCTCGCCGGCCTCGGCCATCTCGAGCCGGCGCTGCAGGTAGACGTCGGCGGCCGGGCGCAGCTCGGGCAGCTGCTCGACGGCGGCGCCGACCCACCCCTCGAGCCACTGCCGCTGCAGTTCGGCCTGGTCGGGCCCGAGCCGCCAGGCGCTCTCGGCGCGCACGACCGTGGCGCCGAGCCGGCCGAACGCGGTCGCCGCGACGTCCACCGCGGTGGGGCCGAGCAGCCGCCGGCCGCCGGTGAGCCGGCGCTGGTGGGCGTTGAAGGAGGACGAGAGGGCGGCGTCGAGCGGGTCGGCGGGCGACAGTTCCACCCGGCCGGTCACCGAGAGCATCAGCAGCGCCGCGCAGCCCGCCTCGACGATCGCCCTGGCCAGCGCCGTGACCTCGGCTTCGGTCAGCAGATCGAGCAGGGCGGACGCGGTGACCAGCGACGTCCCGGCGAGGTCGGCGGCGCGCAGCGCGGTGACGTCCTGCTGCTCGGCGACGACGTCGATGGGGCTGCTGTCCAGCGCGGTGGACGGTAGGGAGGTGCGGGCGTGGGTGAGCAGCTCGGCGTCCTCGTCGTGCAGGATCCAGTGCTGGGGGCCGGGCAGCCGGGCGGCCAGCCAGCGGCCGAGCGAGCCGGTGCCGCAGCCCAGGTCGCGGATGACGACGTCTTCGTGCTCCGGGAGGAAGTCGCGAAGCGGGTCCAGCAGCTCTGCGGCGCGGGCGGTGGCGTCGGCGGGTTCCCGCAGGTACAGCCAGTCCGGGGCGAACGCGGCAGCGCTGACCGATTCGCTCGCGAGCTCACTCATGCCGCCGCCTCCTGCCGCTGCAGGATTTCGGCGATCCGGCGGGCCGTGTCGTCCCAGCCGGTCAGCGTCTCGCGGCGCAGCTTCGCCGAGGCGCGCAGCCGCGTCCGCAGGTCCGGCTCGGTGAGCCAGCGGCGCAGGGCGGTGCCGAGCGCTTCGACGTCGTCGCCGGGCACGAGCATCCCGGGCACCGAGCCGTCCGGCGCGACGCCGACGGTGTCGGGCAGCGCGTCGACGTTGGTGGTCAGCACCGGCACGCCCCGGGCGAGGGCCTCGGTGACGACCATGCCGAACGTCTCGCCGCGCGAGGGCAGCACGAGCAGGTCGGCGGAGTGGTAGGTCGCGGCCAGCGCCGCGCCGGTGCGGGGGCCGGTGAGGGTGAAGCGGGCGCCGAGCCGGTGCTCGCGCAGCCGCTCGACGTACTTCGTCTCGCGCCGGATCCCGCCGACGCATTCGCAGGTCCAGCGCAGGTCGGCGACGGTTTCCAGGGCCTGGGCGAGCACGCCCTGGCCCTTGCGCGGGGTCACGTTGGCCACGCAGACCAGGCGCGACATGCCGTCGGTGCCGATGGCCGGCGGTGCCGGGTCGACGCCGGGCGGCACGGCGTGCACGCGGTGCGGGGCGAGACCGTGGTGGCTCACCAGCCGGCGCGCGGCCCACTCGCTGGTCGCGACGACCGAGCTCGCGGCCCGCAGCGTTTCGCGCTCGAGGGCGTCGAGCTCGGCGGCCAGCGCGGGCGGCAGGCCGGTCTCGTCGGCCAGCGGCAGGTGCACCAGCACCGAGAGCGACAGCCGACGCGCCTGCGGGACGACGACCTCGGGCACGCCACAGGCGACCAGGCCGTCGAGCAGCACCGCGGACCCGGTGGGCAGCGCGGAAAGCAGGTGACCGAGGACCGCGCGGGCCTCGGTGTCCGGGCGCGGCCAGGAGCCGGAGACGGCGATCTCGTGGACGTCGAGGCCGGCGTCGGCGAGCCGGTCGCACATCCGGCGGTCGTAGGTGTTGCCTCCACTCGGGACGGACGCGTCGTCGACGTCCCCGGGGAGGATCACGTAGAGGCTGTTCACAGCGCACGCTCGTAACTCGCCCAGGCGACGTGCGATTCCTTCAGCGAGACGGCGATGCCTTCGAGGCCGCGCGCGCCTTCGCCGAGGCGTCCGGCGTGGACGGCGTCGGCGAGGCGGTCGGCGACGACCTTCGCGAGGAACTCGGTGGAGGTGTTGATGCCCTTGAACTCCGGCTCGTCGTCGAGGTTGCGGTAGTTCAGGTCGCTCAGCACCGCCCCGAGCTCTTCCGTGGCCTTGCCGATGTCGACGACGATGTTGTCCTCGTCGAGCTCGGCGCGGCGGAAGGTCGCATCCACCACGAAGGTCGCGCCGTGCAGGCGTTGCGCGGGTCCGAAGACTTCTCCGCGGAAGCTGTGGGCGACCATCACGTGGTCACGGACGGTGATGCTGAACACCAAGACCTCCGATGCGTTCGGGTGGACGTGGTCACTGCGGCTGATACATGACACGGAGGCAGAGGGCGGAAAGTTCATTCGTGGCCAACCTGGGTAGCACGGACGGAAGATCTTCAAACACGCACTCGCCGCTGACCAGTGCTTCGAAGGCCGGATCGGCGAGCAGCTCGAGGGCGAGGCCGAGCCGCTGGGCGTAGTCCCGGTCGGGCCGCGCGACCGTCCCGACCTGGCTGCTGCGGATCGTCAACCGTCGCGAATGGAAGTTCTCGCCGAGCGGCACGCTCACCCGGCGGTCGCCGTACCAGGACAGCTCGACGACCGTCCCTTCCGGCGCGAGAAGCTCCAGCGCCTTCGCGAGCCCCGCTTCGGACGCGCTCGCGTGCACGACCAGGTCGCAGCCGTCTTTCGCGGCTTCCGGCGTCGAGAAGTCGACCCCGAGGGCGTCGGCGATCCCGGCCCGCGAAGGGTCGACGTCGATCAGCTGCACGCGCGTGGCCGGGAAGCCCTGCAGCAGCTTGGCGACACTGCAGCCGACCATGCCGGCGCCGATCACCGCGATCCGGTCGCCGAGCTTCGGCTTCGCGTCCCAGACGGCGTTGACCGCGGTCTCGACGGTCCCGGCGAGGATCGCGCGGCCGGGCGGGACGGCGTCCGGCACCGGCGTCACGGCGCTCGCGGGGACGACGTACGCGGTCTGGTGCGGGTAGAGGCAGAAGACGGTCTTGCCCTTGAGGTCGGCCGGGCCCTGCTCGACGACACCGACGTTGAGGTAGCCGTACTTGACCGGGCCGGGGAACTCGCCCTCCTGGAACGGCGCGCGCATTACGTCGTGCTGGTTCGCCGGGACGCCGCCGCGGAAGACCAGGGTTTCGGTGCCGCGGGAGACGCCGGAGAAGAGCGTGCGGACGAGGACTTCGCCGGGTTCCGGCTCGCGCAGGGTCACCGGGCGGAGGGCGCCTTCGCCGGGGCTTTGAACCCAGAAAGCCTGTTCCACGTGTTCTCCCTTGCAGGCGACCGGAGGCTGGTGTCGCCGCCACCTTATGAGCAGCCGTGCCGATTCGCGGAGTAAAAGATGATCAAGAACGAGGTTCTCCTACGCTCGGTGGCCCCGATGTCGGTGCTCGCCGCCGGGGCCTTCGCGAGCGGTGTCCTCGCCGTGGCGACCGGGCTCGCGTACGGCTTGGCGCTGGTGTTGCTGACGGGCTGGGGCCTGCGGCGCAGCGGCCGTGGCGCGTTCGGCCCGGCGGACTGGATCACGTTCGCCCGCGCGGTCCTGGTGGGCTGCGCGGCCGAGCTGATCGCGGCCGGCGGCCACCAGCTGTGGTGGCTCGTCGGGATCGTCGCGGTCGCGCTGGCGATGGACGGCTTCGACGGCCAGGTCGCCCGCCGCACGGGCACGGCGTCGGAGTTCGGGGCGCGGTTCGACATGGAGGTCGACGCGTTCCTGATCCTGCTGCTGTGCATCCAGGTGTCCCGGACCTTGGGGCTGTGGGTGCTGGCGATCGGCCTGATGCGGTACGCGTTCGTGGCCGCGTCGTGGGCGTTGCCGTGGTTGACGGCGCCGCTGTACCCGAGCATGGCCCGGAAGACGGTGGCCGCGGTGCAGGGTGTCGTGCTCCTGGTCGCGGTGTCCGGTTTGCTTCCCTGGGCTCTCTCGTTCGCGTTGGTCGTGGCGGCGCTGGCGTCGCTGGTGTGGTCGTTCGGCCGGGACACGGTCTGGCTGGCCCGCCACCGCGTGCAGGCGGAGCCGGGCCGGATCGTCGAGATCACCCGCGCGACGCTCCGGCGGCCGCACGGGCCCAGCTGGCGCGGGCACAACCAGGCGGCTTAGCCCGACTCGCGGGCCGCCCGGGCTCGGCGCTTGCCCTCGTGCATCGCCACCACCCGGGCGATCGGGATCGTGTGCCCCTCCGCCACCAGGTCGTCCGGCAGCACGAACGGCTCCGGCATCTCCCCGGTCCACGGGTCACCGCCGCCGAGCAGGTCCGGCACGGTGTGCACCGTGAAGTCCGCGGGCTTGACGCCGTCGAGGTCGGCCCACGCAACCGGGAACGACACCGGCGCGCCCGGGCGGTGGCGGGGGCTGTACACCGACACCACCGTCGCGCCGCCCGCCCGGGTCGAATCCAGGAACACCTTGCCCGCACGGCGGTCCTTGACGAACTCGGTCGTCCCCAGCGACGGGTCGATGCGCTCGGCACGGGCCGCGACGGCCCGAGTGGCGGCCGCGATGTCCTCGGTCGACTGCCCCGGCGCGAGCGGCACGAAGACGTGGACACCCTTGGAGCCGCTCGTCTTCACGGCGCCGTCGAGCCCGTCGTTGCGCAACGCTTCGCGCACCAGCTTCGCGGCGCCGATGGCCAGGGAGAACGCCCCGTCCTCCGGCGGGTCCAGGTCGAGGATCAGGTGCGTCGGGCCGTGGCTCGGGTCGCCGCGGTAGAGGGACGTGTGGAACTCGATCGCCCGCTGGTTGCCGAACCAGATCAGGGTGCGGAGGTCGTTGCACAGCGCGTAGGAGACGTCCCGTTTGGACGTCTCGGCCCACACGCTGACCCGCTCGACCCAGTCCGGGGTGTACTTCGGCAGGTTCTTCTGCATGAACGGCCCCTGACCGCGCAGGACCCGCAGCACGGTCAGCAGCCGGTCCCGCAGTTCGGGGAGCATCCGGTCGGCGACGGCTTCGAGGTAGTCGAGCCACTCCCGCTTGGTCACCCCGGCGCCGGGGAAGACCTCCTGGTCCAGACTGCTCAGCTTGACGCCGTGGCGAACCTCGTCGCTGCTCATCGGCCCACCCTTGCGCCCCCGCGGGACGCGGTCAACTCTCAGAAGGGCAGCTGGCCGCGGAGCCGGTCGAGCCAGCGGCCGACGGTCGCCTCGGGCCGGTTCGGATCGTTGACCTGCCGGGCGGCGTCGGCGCGCTGCCGGACGTGCTCGCCGACCGTCCCCGCGTACTGCGGCAGGACGAAGATGTCCTGCCAGTACCCGGCCCGCATCTCGACGGAGGCGACCTGCTCGTAGCCGGCGGTCGCCCGGGCCGCGTCGAAGCCGTAGCGCTTGCCCACCGGCTGCGGTCCCACGGACGTCACGACGAGCACCGTCGGCCGCCGTCGCATCACCACTTCCGTCGGGTCGGCGCCGTGCGCGATCTCCGGGTCGTTGAGGCCGATGTAGTCGATCGAGGTCCAGCCGCTGTAGTACGGGATCGCCCCGGCATCGGTGACGGCGACGCTGCGCGCCGGCACCGGGACGTCGGCCTCGGCCAGTCCCTTGCCGATCGCGACGTGCGCGCGCTGCAGGTCCGGTCCGTAGTTGGCGATCAGTCCCAGCTCGGGCGAGCTGACGCCGGCGACGGCCGACCAGCCGACGGCCACCAGCCCGAGCACGGCACCGGCAACGCGCTGGGCCAGCGTCCCCACCGCGATCCCGGCGCCCAGGCAGAGGACGGGAAACGCGTGGTCGGCGAAGCGGTCGAGGTAGTCCATGGTCGGGCCGGAGACCGCGTACGTCAGGTACGTGACCGCGACGGTGGCCACCAGGAGCCCGCCCACCGCCCGCGTGGCCTTGCGGAACACCAGCGAAAGCGTCAGCAGCAGGAGCGGGAGGAGCAGCACGGTCGTGTGCTTCGTCCAGATCCAGCCGGAGTCGAGGTTGCCGAACTTGACGTAGAAGGTGTTCGGGAGCAGCTGGCCGTAGAAGCGCCAGCGCCACACGAAGTACGCGGCGCCGACGACGACCGCGGCGAGGGTCCACGCCCAGCGCTTCGAACCGCGTTCGCGCACGAACCACACGAGGAAGACCGGCAGCGCGGCCAGCACGCCTTCCGGGCGCAGCATGCCGAGCAGGAGCAGCAGCGCCGGCGGCTCCCACGTCCGCACCGGCTCGTTCGCGAGCACGCGCAGCCCGAGCACGACGACGCGCAGCAGCACCGCGGCGAACGCGGCCGTTTCGAGCCCGGCGGTGATGTGGAAGTACGTCGGCAGGAACACGACGTACGCGCCGGCGCCGACCAGGACACCGGTGAGCCCGGCGCGGCGGTGGCCTTCGCGGATCAGCAGGTACAGCGTGGCCAGGCCGAGCAGCAGCGACGTCACCTTGGCGAACAGCGGCAGCGCCAGCCCCAGCCAGGCGCCGAGCCCCGACCAGACGACCCAGGCGAAGTTCGTGAAGCCCTCGACGCGCGGCCCGTCGACGTTCCACACCGGGCCGTGCCCGGCCGCGAGGTTCGCCGAGTAGCGGAAGCTGATGAACGCGTCGTCGATGGTGAGGAACCAGGCGGCCCAGGCGCCGACGAGGAAGACGGCCACGAGGACTGCGGACACCACGATCAGCGGTGCGCGCCGGGTGCCCTCTTCGGACGCGACGCCGGTCTCGATCGCCGTCATGGAGTCCCCTCGGGTGGCTGTGCCGAGCCGCCACTCTAACGGGGGAACCTCAGACCAGCGGACGCCCGGTGCGCAGCCGGCGGCGCAGGTCCCAGAGGCAGAGGTTGAAGGGGAACCGCCGGACCGCGGCGGGCAGCACGCGGGTGACCCGGCCGAGCGCGGTGAGGAGAGCGTCGAACCGGCGCTGGTCGGTGTCGGTCCAGGGCAGGCGCATCTCGTCGCGGAAGCGCTGCGGGAGGAAGCCGGTGGTGACGAACCGGTGGAACCGGCGCCCCGGCACGGCGACCACCGGGTGCAGGAACCGCAGGTCGACGAGATCGGTGAGGTAGCGGCGGACGGTGTCGTCGACGCTGACCTCGGCGAGCCCGGCGGCCCAGTAGTCCTCGAAGGCCGCGCGGTCGGGCGGCCACATCCCGGGCTGGACCTGCAGCGTGGTGCCGAGCTTGGCGGCGTCGCGGTAGAAGCTGCCCGGTTCGCCGCCGACGAACGCGAGGTGGACGTCTTCGAAGCCCTTGTAGAGGCAGGCCGCGACCCACAGCTGGAGATCGGTGTCAAAGGCGTTGTAGGCGACGGGGCTGCCGTCCCTCGAGTGCACCTGGGCGTGGGCCTCGTTGACGCCGCGCCGGTACGCGGCCCGCTCGGCGTCGGTCCCCATGCTGGCGACGGCGAGGTAGGTGAGGGTGGTCCGCGTCCGCTTCACCGGGTGCCGGAAGAGGTTGCCGCTGTCGACGCGGCTTTCGACCACGCCATACCCGACGGGCGCGCGGGAGAGCTGCATGATCACGTTCGCCGTACCGGCCAGCAGCCCAGCCCCGACGACAGCGTCCTGGAGCGCGGTTTCGGTCACATCTTCCAGGGAACGACGCTGTTGACGAGATGTCAAGAGCGGTAGTTGCCTCGGGCGAAGGCGATCAGCGCCCGCGCCGCCGGGCTCAGCGGGCCGTCCGTGCGCCACGCCAATGCCAGCACCCCGCGCAACCCCGGCCCCGCGATCGTCACCACCCGCAGCTCCCCCTCGTGGTAGCGGCCCAGCGACTCCGGCACCACCGCCACCCCGAGCCCGCGCATCGCCAGCTGCACCAGGACGTTCGGGTCCGCCGCCTCGAACGCGATCCGCGGTGTCAGCCCCTCTCTCACGAACGCCGCGTCCAGCGCCGTGCGCAGGCCCGTCCCCTTCGGCAGCGCCATCAGCGGCACCCCCGCCAGGTCCGCGATCGCGACCTCGGCACGGTCGGCCAGCAAACCCGAGGTCACCGCCACGAACGGCTCGTCGACCAGCACCTGCGTCGCGATGCCGGACGGGGGATCCGTCGACAACCCGACCACCGCCAGGTCGAGCCGGCCTTCGCGCAGGGCCGTCAGCATCGTGTCCGAGTTGGCCTCGGACAGCGTGATCTCGACCGCCGGGTAGCGCTCGTGGAAGCGCGCCAGCAAGTCCGGCAGCCGGACCGGCCCCGCCGACGTCACCGCGCCGATCGCGACCTGGCCGCGGACCAGCCCGGCCAGCTCGTCGACGGCTTCGCGCACCCCCTTCACCGCCGCGAGCGCCGCCCGTGCGTGGGGCAGTGCCGCGGCGCCGACGTCGGTGAGCCGGACCGTGCGGCCCGAACGGTCCAGCAGCTCCTGCCCCAGCTCGCGCTCCAGCCGCCGGACCTGCGCGCTCACCCCGGGCTGGGCGACGTGCAGCCGTTCCGCCGCGCGCGTGAAGTTGCCTTCCTCGGCGACCGCGACGAAGTACGCGAGCTGGTGCAGTTCCATAAGCAATGATTCTAGCGACCAGACAAACCAGATCTTGGACTTCTGATCATCGCGGCCCGAAGCTGGAGACATGCAGACATTCCGACCCGGCGAAGACGGTTACGCCGAAGAGATCGCCGGCTTCCAGACGTCCGTGGCCACGCAACCCGCGGTGGTCTTCGCCCCCGAGAACGCGGACGACGTCGTCGCCGCCGTGAAGTACGCCGCCGAGCACGAGTTGCCGGTCGCCGTCCAGGCCACCGGACACGGCTTGACCGCCGGTACTGACGGCCTCCTGATCAGCACCCGCCGGTTGACCGGGATCGAGATCGACGCGGGCGCCAGAACCGCGCGAGTCGAAGCCGGGGTCCGCTGGGGCGCGGTGATCGAGGCCGCCGCTCAGCACGGACTCGCCCCGCTGAGCGGCTCATCGCCCGACGTCGGCGTCGTCGGCTACACGCTCAGCGGCGGCTTCGGCCTGATGGCGCGGCGGTTCGGCCGCGCGGCCGACCACGTGCGCGCGATCGACGTCGTCACCGCCGACGGCGACCTCCGCACCGTGACGCCCGGGGACGACCTGTTCTGGGCCCTGCTCGGCGGCCGCGCCGGCTTCGGCGTCGTGACGGCGCTGGAGTTCGGCCTCGTCGAGGTGACCGAGCTGTACGGCGGCGGGCTGTACTTCGACGCGGCGGACCTGCCCGCGGTGCTGCGCGCGTGGCGGACGTGGGCGGTGGCCGCGCCCGACGAGCTGACGACGTCGATTGCCGTGGTCGGGCTGCCCGACCTGCCGTTCCTGCCGGAGCCGATCCGCGGGAAGCACGTCGCGAACGTCCGGATCGCCTACCTCGGCGACGACGGCGACCAGCTCGTCCAGCCGCTGCGGGCCGCCGCGCCGGTGCTGCTGGACACCCTGAAGCGGTTGCCGTACACGGATTCCGGGTCGATCGCGAGCGATCCGCCGCACCCGCACCCGTACCACGGGACGAACGCGACGGTGGAGGTCTTGAACGACGCGATGCTGGCGTCGATCGTCGAGCACGCGGACTCGGAGACGGTGCTGATCATCGACCGTCTCGGCGGCGAACTGGCCCGCCGTCCGGCCGAGGGCGTCGACTGGGACTCGAAGGCGGAGTTCGTGGTGCGGGCGCTGTCGGTCGTCGAGGACGACGTCGAGACGATCCGCCGGGCGCACGCGAAGCTGTTCGACGCGCTGGCGCCGTGGTCCACGGGCCGGCTGCTGCCGTTCCTCTACGGCGAACACTCGGCCGGGGAACTGGCGACGGCCTTCCCCGCCGGGGACCGCGCCCGGCTGAAGCAGCTCAAGGCGAAGTACGACCCGGCGGGGCGGTTCGGCTGACCGTCAGCGCTCGAGGACGACGATCGGGATGACCCGCGTCGTCTTCGTCTCGTAGTCGGCGAAGCCCTCGGCGTGCGCGACCATGCCGGCGTAGAGGCGGTCACGCTCGGCGCGGTCTTCGATCACGGTGGCCGTGGCCTCGAACTTCTCGCTGCCGACCTCGACGGTGACCTTCGGGTTGGCGACGAGGTTGTGGAACCAGGCCGGGTTCTTCGGCGCGCCGCCCATGGACGCGGCGATGACGAGGCGGTCGCCGTCACGGGTGTAGACCAGCGGCGACAGGCGCTCCTGCCCGCTCTTCGCGCCGACCGTGGTGAGCAGGAGCACGTTCTTGCCCTCGAACATGCCCGTCACCACGCCGTCGTTGGCCCGGAACTCCTCGACGACCTGGTTGTTGAATGCGTTCATGTCGGCTGGCGCTGTCATGGGATCCCCTGTTTCTGGCCGGTACGCTCGTTCGTGTCCCGAGGTAGGCTCGAGACATCGAGAAGCGTTTGCTTTGCAAACAAAGTTACCGAGGGGAGGCAGGCGGTGTCAACGGAGCCCGGGTTGAGCCTCGACGACGGCGTGCGCCGGCTCCTGCTGCTGATGCCGCGCCTGGTCGGCCGCGCGAAGCGGACGCCGGTCCCCGAGGAGCTGAACGGCTGCGCGCTCGCGCCGCGGCACCTGTCGTTGCTGTCGATCCTGCTGTTCGACGGCCCGATGACGGTCACCGAGCTGGCCGGCCGTCTGGAGGTCGCCCCGACGACGGCGAGCCTGATGGTCGGCGACCTCAGCCGTCAGGGCGTGCTGAACCGCGACGAGGACCCGGCGGACCGCCGCCGGACGATCGTGAGCATCACGCCGGAGCGGCGCCCGGCGGTCGACGCGTGGCTGGCGCGCGGCGCCCAGGCGTGGAGCAACGCGCTGGCGCCGTTGACGCCGGCCGAGCGCCGGCTGGTGATCTCGACGCTGGAAGCCTACGAACACGGGACCTGCGAGGGTCCCGCCTGCTAGCTCAGTCCTCGGTCCGCTTGTCCCTGGC
This sequence comes from Amycolatopsis sp. NPDC005961, assembly GCF_040629235.1. NCBI lineage: Bacteria > Bacillati > Actinomycetota > Actinomycetes > Pseudonocardiales > Pseudonocardiaceae > Amycolatopsis > Amycolatopsis sp. NPDC005961. The sequence goes on from NZ_JBEXVF010000066.1 coordinate 35,281, forward strand.
CAGTTTCCGCTGAGCCTCCGCGCGCTCGCGGCACTTGCGGAGGAATTCCTCGTCGTCGTCCGGACGGCCGGCCGCGAACCGGCCGGGGCGGTCGTACTCCGGGTACGCCGGGGCGTTGCGCTCGTACGGGCCGCGCGCCCGCACCACCTGCTGCGGCCGGCCCGCGACCAGCCAGATGATCGACCCGACCAGCGGCAGCACCAGCACGACGAGCAGCCACAGCCCCTTCGGCAGGTTGCGGCAGGACGACTCGTCCGTCGTGATCACGTCGACCAGGCAGAAGATCCACAAGCCGAGCGTGACGATGCCCAGCAGACCGTCGAAATACAGCATGCGCGCGCGCCTTCCCCCAAGAAGATGAACGCGGTAAGTAGTAGCAGAACCCGCCGCCGGGTCAGCCGCGGGTCGCCCGCATCGCCGTGAGCACGCCGATCGCCAGCGCGATCGCGTGCGCCGGCCCCGGGCACTCGCGCCGGCCCGCGCCGAACGGCGTCCCGGCCAGCGGCACCAGGACGTCCTCGCCGCCCACCCGGCGCCGGGTGTGGGCCACCGGCGGGTCCGCGCGCAGCACTTCCGCCACCGCCTCCTCCAGCGGCTTTCCCGCCCGCACCAACGGAACCGCGGTGCCGATCAGCTTGGCGGTGGCTTCGCAGGCCTGGACCAGCAGGCCGATCCGCGCGGCGACAAGTTCGTCCGTGGTGCCCCCGCACGCCGTGACCAGCCGCCCCAAGGCCGCTTCGGCTTCCGCGGACGACGTCACGTGCGGGTGGTAGGCGGCCGCGACCGCCACGACGTCCGACGCCACCACCGGCAGGCCCAGCTCCCCCGCCAGCACCTCGACGACGATCAGGCGAGCGTCGCCGCCGGTCGTTTCGGATGCCTTGCGCCGCAGCACTTCCGGCTCGACCGAAGCCAACGCGGACACGGCCAGCGAGCGACGGCGAGCGTGGTCGGGACCATTGCTGAACCGGCCGACCGAAGCCCGCAACCAGGCGACGCTCCCGGGAACGACATCAGTGGGCACCGGCGGAACCGGAGCGGAAAGCGAAGTCATGCGGCGACGGTAGCCACGGGAAACGTCGGCAGCGGCCGAAGCTTCTAGAGCAGCGAGGCAGGGAACCACGTCGCCTGCGGACCACCGCAGCGCGTGGTCCGCGGGACGGCGTGCTGGAACCACCACGCCTCGGTCTCGCGCCCGTCCGGCAGCCGGTACGTCGGCGGGCCGGCGACACGGGCGAGTCCCGCGGCCAGCAGCGAACGCGCGCTCGCGACGTTGCCGACCTCGGCGCCGGCCCGCACCCGCGGGAGGCCGAGGTGCTCGTGCGCCAGGGTCAGCCCGGCGGCGAACAGCACCCGGCCGTTGCCGCGGCCACGGTAGTCCGGCGCGAGGTAGCCGCCGGTCTCCGGGCCGCCGTCTTCGCCGGTGTGCACGCTCACCAGGCCGACGCACCGGTTGGCCTCGACGTCGATCATCACCAGGTCGATCGACTGCGGGTCGGGCGACTCCCAATCCGGGCCGGTGCCGGGCACGACGCGCAGCGCGTCCGCCCGCGCGCCCCGGGCGACGATCGAGTCGCGCTGCCAGCCGAGCCAGCGCTGGGCGGCCGGGTCGCTGCCGCAGGCGACCGCGGCGGCGTACTCCCACGCGGTCGGCGTCCGGAACAGGAACCGCCCGTCGCGCAGCACGTGGCCCTGCCGGTCGCAGGTCCGTTTGGTCATCAGACGGCCGCGGCGGGTGAGCCGGTCGAAGATCCCCTTGGTGGCTGGCAGCATCGCGGCGAAATCGTAGCGGAGCGATCGACAGGGGACGCGATATTGTGGCCCGATGACGGCCGTACCCGAGGCAACCGAACTGGACGGCTCCGGCCGTGCGGCCCAGCCTCGCCAGCTCATCGTGACGGTGTACGGCCTCTATTCGCGCACCGAGGGCGGGTGGCTTTCGGTCGCCTCGCTGATCGACCTGCTGGCCGCCGTCGGCGTCGACGAGCCCGCGGTGCGCTCGTCGATCTCGCGCCTGAAGCGGCGCGGGATCCTGGAAGCGGTGCGCCGCGGCGCGACGGCCGGTTACGAGCTGTCCGCCGACGCGCGCGAGATCCTGCGCGAGGGCGACGAGCGGATCTTCCGCCGCGGGCGCGCGACCGCGGCCGACGGCTGGCTGCTCGCGGTGTTTTCGGTGCCGGAGACCGAGCGGCACAAGCGCCACCTCCTGCGCACCCAGCTCGCCCGGATGGGCTTCGGCACGGCCGCGTCCGGCGTCTGGATCGCCCCGGCGCACCTGCACGCCGCGACCGCCGAGGCGCTGACCCGGCTCGGCCTGGCCGGGTACGCCGACCTGTTCCGCGCCGACCACCTGGACTTCGGCGACGTCCGGGCGAAGGTCCGCGACTGGTGGGACCTCGACCGGCTCGACGAGCTGTACACGACGTTCCTCGACGAGCACGGCCCCGCGCTGCGCCGCGAGTCCGTGACCGACGAGCAGGCGTTCGCCGACTACGTCCGGGTCCTGACCGGCTGGCGGCGGATGCCGTACCTCGACCCCGGCCTGCCGGCGGAGTTCCTGCCTCCCGGCTGGTCGGGAATCCGCGCGGCCGAGCTGTTCTTCGAGCTGCACGCGAAGCTGGAGGGCCCGGCCCGGGCGTACGTCGCGAAGTCGATCAGCTTCGGCTGACGAATCAGCCGGGATACGCTGGTCGGCTCCAGGACTCGTGGAGGCGTCGATGCCGCTCGTCAACGGACAGCCGGAACTCCAGAACTTGCAGGCCTTTCGCGAAGTCGTCCATCAGGTCGCGAGTTTCACCCAACCCTGGATGCCCCCGTTCACCGACGGGCCGACCGTGGTCCGGTTCCACCTCGGCCTCGAAGTGATCGGCGAGGTGACGAACTCCGGCCACGGCTGGCATTTCCGAGAGGTCACCAACGACGGGCCCTCCCCCCATTGGCACCTTCTAGCCGACCATGAGTGTTCCCCGCTGCAAGCGGCGATGGGGGTAGTGCAGCAGCTGATCGTCCGCCTTTGCGCAGTGGTTCAGAACGTCGAGTTGCCGCTCAAAGACCGCTCCTACGCCGCCGGCCTCCTGCAGTCGATCATGACCCGCTTGGAAGAGAGCTTCGGCTGACGACCGCGAACCCCTGCACCTCGACCAAGGCCTCCTCGTCCCAGAGCCGGGAGACGCCGATGCCGGCCATCGCCGGGTACTCCGTGCCCGCGAGGCGCTTCCAGACCGCGCCGATCTCGCGCGCGTGGGCTCGGTAGTCCGCCATGTCGACGATGTAGATCGTCACGCTGCACAGGTCCGACGGGGAACCGCCCGCCGCGCGCAGGGACGTCAGCAGGTTGCCGAGCGCGCGCTCGAACTGCGCGACCACGCCGTCGCCGACGATCTTGTTCGACGCGTCCAGCGCCGTCTGCCCGGCCAGGAAGACGACGCGGCCTTCGGCCACCACCGCGTGCGAGAACCCGGACGGCTTGCCCAGCTCCGGCGGGTTGATGCGTTCCATGCGGGACACCGTACGCCATCTATCGCGTTATTGACGGTCGTAGAGGTGACGACATACCCTGGTCGGCGTGCGTATCGCGGTCATCGGTGGCGGCCCGGCGGGTCTGTACTTCGCCGCGCTGGCGAAACAGCTCGGTCCCGGACACGAAATCACCGTCTGGGAGCGCAACGCCCCGGACGACACCTTCGGCTTCGGCGTCGTGTTCTCCGACGAGACGCTCGGCGGCATCGAGCACGCCGACCCGGCCGTGCACGAAGCGATGCGCGCCGAGTTCGCGCGCTGGGACGACATCGACGTCCACTACCGCGGCACGGTCACCACCTCGGGCGGCCACGGCTTCGCCGCGATGAGCCGCAAGCGCTTGCTCGGCATCCTGCAGAGCCGCTGCGCCGAACTCGGCGTCGGCCTCCACTTCCGCGAGGAGGCCCCAGCGGACCTCTCGGGTTATGACCTGGTCGTCGCCGCCGACGGCGTCAACTCCGCGGTCCGCGCCGCCCACGCCGAAACCTTCCGGCCGAGCGTCGAGACGCGCCGGTGCCGCTACATCTGGCTGGGCACGGACCTGGTGTTCGACGCCTTCAAGTTCTACGTCCTCGAGACACCGGCCGGGATCATGCAGATCCACGGCTACCCGTACGGGCGCGACGGCAGTACGTTCATCCTCGAGGTGCAGGAAGACGTCTGGCAGCGGACGTTCGGGCCGATCGCGGCGACGTCCCTCAAACCGGGCGAGAGCGACGAGAAGTCCATCGCGCTGATCCGCGAGCTGTGCGCCGACGTCCTCGGCGACCACAAGATCATGGCGAACAACTCGAAGTGGGTCACGTTCGGCACCGTGCGCTGCGAGACCTGGGTGCACGGCAACGTCGTCCTCCTCGGCGACGCCGCGCACACCGCGCACTTCTCGATCGGCTCCGGCACGAAGCTGGCGATGGAGGACGCGCTCGCGCTGGCCGCCTGCCTGCACGAAAACGACGGTGTCGCCGAGGCGCTCAAGGCGTACGAGCTGGAACGGCGTCCGGTCGTCCAGTCGACGCAGCGCGCCGCGCAGGCGAGCCTGGAGTGGTTCGAGAACATCGCGCAGTACGCGCACCAGGAGCCGCCGCAGTTCGCGTTCAACATCCTCACGCGCAGCCGCCGGGTCACCTACGACAACCTCCGGCTGCGCGACCCCGAGTTCGCGACCGAGCTGGACCACTGGTTCGCGACGTCGCTCGGCACGACGTCGCGGCCGCCGATGTTCCAGCCGTTCAAGCTCGGTTCGCTGGAGTTGCCGAACCGGATCGTCGTGTCGCCGATGGACATGTATTCCGCTGTGGACGGTGTGCCGGGCGACTTCCACCTGGTGCACCTGGGAAGCAAGGCCCTCGGCGGCGCCGGGCTGGTGATGACCGAGATGGTCTGCGTCTCCCCCGAAGGCCGGATCACGCCCGGCTGCGGCGGGCTGTACACGGCGGAGCAGGAAGCGGGCTGGAAGCGCGTCGTCGACTTCGTGCATTCGCAGTCCCCCGCCCGCATCGGTGTCCAATTGGGACACTCGGGGCGCAAGGGGTCGACGAAGCTCATGTGGGACGGCATCGACGAGCCACTGCCCGCGGGCAACTGGGAGGTCTGCGCCCCTTCGGCTTTGCCGTACTCCTCGCAGAACCAGGTCCCGCGCGCACTGTCCACTTCGGAGATGGCGGCGATCCGCGACGAGTTTGTCGCCTGCGCCGAGGCGGCCGCCCGCGCCGGGTTCGACGTCCTCGAACTGCACTGCGCGCACGGCTACCTGCTGTCGTCGTTCCTCTCGCCGCTGACCAACCGGCGTGACGACGAGTACGGCGGCCCGCTCGAGAACCGGCTGCGGTTCCCGCTCGAAGTCTTCGACGCGGTGCGCGCGGCTTGGCCCGCCGAGCGGCCGATGACCGTCCGGATCTCGGCGACCGACTGGGCCGACGGCGGCATCGGTGCCGACGACGCGGTCGAGATCGCCCGCGCCTTCGCTTCCCACGGAGCGAACGGCATCGACGTCTCGACCGGCCAGGTCGTCAGCGACGAGAAGCCGCAGTACGGCCGCAGCTACCAGACGCCGTACGCGGACCGGATCCGCAACGAGATCGGCGAGGAGTACGGCATCGCGGTGATCGCGGTCGGTGCGATTTCGTCGTACGACGACGTCAACTCGCTCGTCCTGGCCGGACGCGCGGACCTCTGCGCACTGGGCCGCACGCACCTCTATGATCCACAGTGGACATTGCACGCGGCGGCCGAGCAGGGCTACCCGATGCCGTGGCCGAAGCCGTTCGCCGCCGGTAGCCGGAAGCCGCAGTCGGGCCGCACCGACGGCCCGGAGCCGCGGCTCGACCTCGTCCGGTCGGGTCCGACCGGCACGTCCCATGCCCGCTGGCGACCGGGAGCCCCGTCATGACCTTCACCCTCGACCCGTCCCAGCAGGCGTTCGCCGCGGAGGTGCGGCGGCTGGGTTCGGAGCAGCTGCGTCCGCTCGCCGAGTCCGGTGTGGAGGGTGCGGTGAACCGCCCGCTCCTCAAGGAGATGGGCGCGCTCGGCCTGCTCGCGCGGCTCTTCCCCGGTGTCGCTTCCGGTAAGCCGTCCCGCCAAGCGGCCGCCACCGACCTGTGCATCCTGCGGGAGAACCTGGCCACGGTGAACACCGAGGCCGAAACGGCGCTGGCGTTGCAGGGACTGGGAAGTTACCCGATCCTCCAGTCCGGACAGGACGATCAGGTCGCGAAGTGGCTGCCCGCCGTGGCGGCCGGGGACGCGGTGGCGGCGTTCGCGCTGACCGAGCCGGACGCCGGTTCGGACGCGGCCGCGCTGTCACTGGCGGCCGAGCCCGACGGCGACGGTTGGCGCCTGACGGGCGAGAAGATGTGGATCTCGAACGCTCCGGAAGCCGACTTCTACACGGTGTTCGCCCGTACGACGGAAGGCGCCGGCGCCCGGGGGGTCAGCGCGTTCGTCGTCCCCGCCGACCGGCCGGGACTGGGCGGCGAGCACCTGGACCTGGTCAGCCCGCACCCGATCGGCACGCTCACGTTCGACGGCGTCGAGGTCCGGCGCGAGGAGCTGCTCGGCGAGGAGAACCGCGGCTTCGCGGTGGCGATGCGGACGCTGGACCTGTTCCGCCCCAGCGTCGGCGCGTTCGCGGTCGGGATGGCCCAGGCGGCACTGGAGGCCACTGTGGACTACACCGGTGCGCGGGAAGCCTTCGGTGGGCCACTGATCAAGCAGCAGGCGGTGGCGCACGCGCTCGCGGAGATGGCGACGCGTACGGAAGCGGCTCGGCTCCTGGTCTACGCGGCCGCGGGCGCGTACGACGCGGGCGAGCAGAACCTCGGCGGCCGCGCGGCGATGGCGAAGCTGTTCGCGACGGAGGCGGCCCAGTTCGTCGTCGACTCGGCGGTCCAGCTGCACGGCGCCCGCGCCTTGCGACGCGGGCACCTGCTCGAACACCTCTACCGCGAAGTCCGGGCCCCGCGCATCTACGAAGGGGCGTCGGAGATCCAGCGGACGATCATCGCACGCTGGCTGGCTTCTTCGCGGGCCGCCGCTCCAGGATCAGCTGGCTGACGATCAGCGCGAACGCCAGCCCGCCCCAGGACGACAGGGCGCCGACGCTCTGGCTGTAGGCCAGCTCGCTGCCGCCGAAAGTCGTGGGGATCTGCGGCTCCAGCACGATCATCGCGATCGGTGAGATCACGCGGTTGACGATGATCGAGAAGGTCAGCGTCACGCTGCGGATCATCCACTTGCGATGGTCGCCGAAGCGGCGCTCGCGGACCGCGCGCCAGCCGGCGATCGTGCAGCCGATCCACAGCACCGAGGCGAGCACGTCGCTGACGCGCGTCACCGGGCCGAACGGGCTCTGCGACCCGATCGTCAGGGCCATCAGCCCGGACGGCAGCACCCCCGCGAACACGTACGCGCGGCCGGCGTAGCGGTGGACCACCGGGTGTGTCCGGCGCAGCCACGGCCAGATCTGCAGCACCGCGCCGATCATCGCGATCGAGCCGAAGACGACGTGCCCGACGAGGAACCAGTAGTGCGCCGGGAACCCTTCGGGCGCCGGGACCCGCGACTGCGCGGGGTCGAGCGCCAGGTACGGCGGCAATGAGAAGGAGAGGAAGGCGAGCACGACGAGCGCCAGCGGGCCGATCCACGGCCGTCGCCACCAGGCCTTCGCCGTCGTCACCGGGCGCGGGATGGGCCTGGCCTCGGTCCGGACCGCCATGGTTCCCCCTGTCAGTCGATGCGGGATCTTGCCCGTCCGACGTTAGGGGTGCCCAGGGGTTGACGACCATGGTGCGCACCACCGACGCGGGGGTGGGGCGTACCCCACCCCCGACCGGGTGACGCCTCAGCTGCCGCGGACCCGGCGAACCGTGTCGCGGTAGAAGTAGCCGCTCTGCTTGATCGTGCGCTCCTGGGTCTCGTAGTCCACGCGGATCAGGCCGAAGCGCTTCGCGTAGCCGTACGCCCACTCGAAGTTGTCCAAAAGGGACCATGCGAAGTACCCGCGCACGTCCGCGCCGGCATTGCGGGCCGCCGCCACGGCCGCGATGTGCGACGCCAGGTACGCCGTGCGTTGCTCGTCGCGGACGAAGCCGGACGAGTCCGGGTCGTCGTCGAACGCCGAACCGTTCTCCGTAATGTACATCGGGAGGCCCGGGTAGTCGCGGCCCAGCCGGGTCAGCAGCTCGGTGAACTTGTCCGGCAGGATCTCCCAGCCCATCGCCGTCGTCGGCTCGCCGAACGGGACCGTGCGGGACGCCGGGACGCCGTCGTCGTCCACCGCCTTGCCGGACTCGTCCACGCCCGAGAACTGCTGGCCGAAGTAGTAGTTCACGCCGAGGAAGTCCAGCGGGGTCGAGATCACGGACAGGTCGCCGTCCTGGATCGGCAGCTTCACCCCGCGGTCGGCCAGGTCCTCGACGACATCCGCCGGGTACTCACCCTTGACCAGCGGGTCCAGGTAGATCCGGACGCCGAGGCCGTCGGCCTGCCGCGCCGCGCGGACGTCCTCCGGCGAGTCCGTCGCGGGGTCGGCCGTGCACATGTTGAGCGTGATGCCGAACTCCGTGTCCGGCGGCGCGGCCTCGCGCATCCGCTGCGTCGCGAGGCCGTGGCCCAGCAGCAGGTGGTGCACGGCGTGCAGCCCGGCGGTGTAGTCACGCCGCCCGGGCGCCATCACGCCGTGGACGTACCCGTGCATCGCCGAGCACCACGGCTCGTTCAGCGTCGTCCAGTGCCGGACGCGATCGGACAGCCGGCCGAACACCAGCATCGCGTAGTCCGCGAACCGGTACGCCGTGTCGCGGGCCGGCCAGCCGCCCGCGTCCTCGAGCTCCTGCGGCAGGTCCCAGTGGTACAGCGTCAGCCATGGCGTGACGCCGCGCTCTAGGGTCTCGTCGACCAGCCGCTCGTAGAACCCGATGCCCGCCTCGTTGACGCCACCGCGGCCGCGCGGCTGGACCCGGGGCCACGCCACGGAAAACCGGTAGGTGTCCGCGCCCAGCTCGCCGACCAGCCCAATGTCCGCCGGCATCCGGTGGTAGTGGTCGCACGCGATGTCACCGTTGTCATTGTTGTCGATCGCCCACGGGACCTGGCAGAAAGTGTCCCAGATGGACGGTGTGCGCCCGTCTTCCGCGACCGCGCCTTCGATCTGGTACGCGGCGGTGGCCACGCCCCAGCGGAAGTCCGGCGGCAGCGTGTCGATCAGCGCCTGCTGTTCGGCGGTCGCGGCTGTGGTCTCGGTCAAGGCGGGTCTCCTCCAGGTGTACCGGACAGGACGGACGGCGTTCAGTGGGCGGCGACGGGGTGCAGGAAGCACGCCACTTCGCGGGTCGGGTCGCCACCGGGCAGGCCGAGCTCGGGCACCTTCGAGTCGCACGGCTCGAAGGCCTTGGGGCACCGCGGGTGGAACGCGCAGCCGGCCGGCATGCCGCGCGTGTCCGGCGGTGACCCCGGGATCCCGGCCAGCTCGCGGCGCGGACCGCGCAGGGCCGGGAACGAGTTCAGCAGGCCGAAGCTGTACGGGTGCAGCGCGTCCCGGTAGAGCTCGGCCGCCGGCGCCTGCTCGACGATCCGGCCGCCGTACATGATCGCGATCCGGTCCGAGAACTCCACCAGCAGCGAAAGGTCGTGCGTGATGAACAGGACCGAGAAGCCCAGCCGTTCCCGCAGTTCCACGAGCTGGCCGAGGATCTGGCGCTGCATGACGACGTCGAGCGCGGTGGTCGGCTCGTCCATGATGACGACGCGTGGTTCGAGCGCCAGCGCCATCGCGATCATCACGCGCTGGCGCATGCCGCCCGACAGCTGGTGCGGGAACGCCTCCAGCCGGTCGGCCGAGATGCCGACCAGCTTGAGCAGGTCACGGGCCCGCGCCACCCGGCTCGCGCGAGTCGACTTCGGCTCGTGCGCCTTGATGACGTCGACCAGCTGCGTGACGACCTTGTGCACCGGGTTCAGCGAGTTCATCGCGCCCTGGAACACGATGGACGTCTCCGCCCACCGGAAGTCCCGCAGCTGCTTGTCGGACAGTCGAAGAACGTCGTAGGGCTCGCCGTCCGCCGGGTGGTAGATCACCTCACCGCCGCGGATCACGCCCGGCGGTGCGAGCAGCCGCGTCAGCCCGTAGGCCAAAGTGGACTTCCCGCTGCCGCTTTCCCCCGCCAGGCCGAGGACTTCGCCGCGGTGCAGCGTCAGGTGCACGTCCCGGACCGCGCGCACGGCCTCGTCGCCGACGCCGTAGTCGACGTCCAGGCCCTTGATCTCCAGGACCGGGTCCATCATGGCTGTTCCTCCCGCCCGAGCACGGGCGTGAAGCCCACGCGCATGCGATGCGTGCGTCCGTCGGCACCCTTGACGCGGGCCTTGCCGCTGCCGCGCAGCCGCGGGCTGACGAACTCGTCGATGCCGAAGTTGAGCAGGGACAACGCGGTGCCGAGGATCGCGATCGCCAGCCCGGCCGGCACGAACCACCACCACGCGCCCTGCGCGAGGGCCTGCTGGCTCTGCGCCCAGAACAGGATCGTGCCCCAGTTCCAGTTGGACAGTCCCGAGACGCCGACGAACGCGAGCGTGATCTCCGACATCACCGCGAAGATCACCGTGCCGACGAAGCTGGACGCGATCACCGCGGTCAGGTTCGGCAGGATCTCGAAGAAGATGATCCGCCACGTCGACTCGCCGGTCGCCCGGGCCGCTTCGACGTATTCCCGGCCCCGCAAGGAAAGAGTCTGCGCTCTGAGGACTCGCGCGCCCCACGCCCACGACGTGAAGCCGATGATGACCGCCACCAGGTAGTCACCGCCGGTGGGCACCGCGCTGCCGATGATGATGATCAGCGGCAGCGCCGGGATCACCAGGAACACATTGGACAGTGCGGACAGTCCTTCACCGGGCGTCCCGCCCAGGTAGCCGGATGTCACGCCGACGATCACGGCGAGGATCGTCGCGACGATCCCGGCGGTCAGCCCGACGAGCATGACGCTGCGCGTGCCGACCACCACCTGGCTGAAGATGTCCTGCCCGAGGTGGGTGGTGCCGAACCAGTGCTTGCCCGACGGCCCCTCCAGCAGGTCGTTGCTGCGCGCCGACGGGTCGTACGGCGCGATCCACTCGCCGATGACCGCGATCACGACGAAGAACACGAGCACGCTCAGGCCGGTGACCGCCTTGCCGCCGGTGAGGAACCGGAACCGGCGCCGCTTGGCACGCCCGGCGATCGCGTCGACGGGGAGGGCTTGGGCGGCTTTGACGTCCGCCGCGGGTACGGCCATGTCAGCCCTCCTTCCGGGTGCGGGGGTCGAGCGCGAGGTACGCGACGTCGGCGAACAGGTTCGCGACCAGCACGGACAGCGTGATGATCAGGAAGATGCCCTGCATCAGCGGGTAGTCCTGCGAGCCGACGGCCTGGAACAGCTGGTAGCCGACGCCGGGGTAGGAGAAGACGATCTCCACCAGCAGCGTGCCGCCGACGATGAACCCGAGCGCCAGCGCGAAGCCGGACACGCTCGGCAGCAGCGCGTTGCGGGCGGCGTACCCGACCATCACCCGGCGCTCGGGCAGGCCCTTGGCGTGCGCGACGGTGACGTAGTCCTCCGACGCGACGGTGACCATCATGTTGCGCATGCCCAGGATCCAGCTGCCCATCGAGCTGATCAGGATGGTCAGCGCGGGCAGCAGGCTGTGCTGGATCGCGCTGCCGATGAACGTGCCGTCCCAGCCCGGGATGGTGCCCGGGTCGTAGCCGCCGGACGACGGGAAGAAGCTGCCCGGGCCGGCCAGCAGCGCGAGCGCGATCAGGCCGAGCCAGAAGTACGGGATCGACGAGAGGAACGTCGTCACCGGCAGCAGGCCGTCGACCCACGAGCCGCGCTTCCAGCCGGCGACCACGCCGAGCCCGGTGCCGAGCGCGAAGCCGACGATCGTGGTGATGCCGACCAGGATGATCGTCCACGGCAGGCTGTCGCCGATCAGCTCCGACACCGGCGACGGGAAGAACGTGAACGAGATCCCGAGGTCACCGCGGAAGAGCTGGCCCCAGTAGTCGAAGTACTGGGAGATCAGGCTTTCGTTCTTGTCCAGACCGAAGAGGGTGTACAGCGACTGCATCGCTTCCGCGCTGATCATGCCCTGGTTCTTCGCGATCAGCGACTGCACCGGGTCACCCGGGATCATCCGCGGGATGAAGAAGTTGATGGTGACGGCGGCCCACGCGGTGAAGACGTAGAAGGCCAGCCGTTGCAGCAGGAACCTCATCGGGCGGCTCCGTCGTACAGCCAGCACGCGGCCCAGTGGCCGGGCGCGTCGTCGACCTCGAACCGCGGCGGCAGGTCGGTCTTGCACCGCTCCATCGCCACCGGGCAGCGCGGGTGGAACCGGCAGCCGGACGGCGGGTCGATCAGGCTCGGCGGCTCGCCGGCCCCGCGTTCGGCGGGTACCTCGCCGGGGTCGAGCTCGGCCGCGCCGCCGACCAGCCGGTCGGGATCGGGCGCGGAGTCGATGAGCAGGCGCGTGTACGGGTGCGCCGGGCTCTGCGTGATGGTCTCGCTGTCGCCGCCTTCGACCATCCGGCCCGCGTACATCACCATCGTCTCGTCGGCGAAGTAACGCGCCGACGCGATGTCGTGCGTGATGTACAGGATGGCCAGGTGCAGGCGCTCCTTGAGGTCCCGCAACAGGTTCAGCACACCGAGCCGGATGGAGACGTCCAACATGGACACCGGCTCGTCGGCCAGCAGCGCCTCCGGGTCGGCGCCCAGCGCCCGCGCGATGGCGACGCGCTGGCGCTGCCCGCCGGACAGCTCGTGCGGGAACTTGTCGATGTACCGCTCCGGCGGCGTCATCTGGACGCGGGCGAGCAGGTCGTGCAGCGACTTCTCGAGGTCGTCACCCGCCCGGCCGTGGATCTTCAGCGCCCGCGTCAGGTGGTACCGCACGGTGTGCACGGGGTTCAGCGACGCGAACGGGTCCTGGAAGATCATCTGGACCCGCCGGGCGTAGGCGCGGAACGCCCGGCCGTGCTTGACGTTCACGGTCTCGCCGTGCAGCCGGATCTCCCCGTCGGTGCGCGGGTAGAGCCCCGCGAGCAGCCGCGCGACCGTCGACTTGCCCGAGCCGGACTCGCCGACGAGGGCAGTGACCCGGCCCCGCCGCAGCGTGAGGGTCACGTCGTCGACGGCCTGGACGGCACGCCGCGGCCCGGTGAGGGCCGCGCGGCCTTTGCGGCGGACGGGGAAGTGCTTGGTGAGTCCCGCCGCCTCCAGGACGACGGGGAGGTCCCCCTCCGACCCGACGGCGACGGGGTCGGAGGGGGACTGCTCGGTCGTTGCCACGGACTCCGCCATCGATCAGGCCGCGGGCTTCAGGTGCAGGACGATGTCGAGCGCGTTGCGCAGGGTGGGCTGCGCCGGGCCGTACGGGTTGGCCTCGTCCGGCCAGCCGACCCAGTTCTTCGTGCTGTACTCGCCACCGGAGTTGGCCGCCGAGGTCGGGACCATCGGCTGCTGGTCGATCATGATCTTCTGCAGCGTCGCCATGGCGGCGGTGCGGGCGGCGTCGTCCTCGGCGTTGGCGTAGGTCTCGAGCGCCTTGGTCGCCTCGTCGTTCTTGAAGCGGCCGTAGTTGCCGTTGATGCCACCCTGGCCGGTCGGCTTGTAGCGGTTGCCGTCCATCACGTCGCGGTACATGTCGTACGGCGTCGCACCGTCGTTGGTCCAGTGCATCAGGCCCTCGAAGTCACCGGTGTCGACCGACTTGATCCACGCGTCCTGGTTCATCTTCTCGACCGTCGCGGTGATGCCGATCTGCGACAGGTTGTCCTTGATGATCTCCAGGTCGGTGATGTAGTCCGACCAGCCCGACGGGACGGTGAGCTTGAGGGTGACCGGCTTGCCGCTCGGGTCCGCCAGCTTGTCGCCGTTGAACTTGTAGCCCGCGCCCGTCAGCAGCGACTTGGCGCCCGGGACGTCGACCTGGACCGTCTGGCCCTTGTACTGCGGCGCGATGAACGGGTCGCCCGCCGGCGTCGGAATGCCGGTGACCTGGTCGTTCTTCGGGTAGAAGTAGCCGGCCTCGCCCTGGTTGAAGATGTCGTCGCGGTTGATCACCTTGCTGACCGCCTGACGCAGCTTCGCGTCGTTCCACGGCGCCTTCTCCGTGTTGAACCACAGGCCGTGGACGGCCAGCTGCGCGGGGAACCACAGCTTGTAGTGCTGCGGGTCCTTGTTCGTGTAGACGGCCTTGTAGTTCGGGATGAAGACGAAGCTCCACTCCGACGCCCCGCTGACCAGCGCCGCGACCTGCGCGTTGTTGTCGGTGTAGGAGGTGTAGCGGATCTCCTTGACCTTCGGCGCTTCCTGCCAGTAGCCGCTGTCGCGCCGGGTGACGATCATCGTCTGCGGCGTGGCCGACTTGAGCGTGTACGGCCCGGTGCCGATCGGGTTCTTCACGGTGTCGAGCGCCGGGTCCTTGACGGACTGCCAGGCGTGCTTCGGCACGACGAGCGTCTGCAGGATCTTGACCTGGTTGACGAACTGGGAGCTGTCGAAGCCCAGCGTCACCTGGTTGCCGGCCGGGGTGATGTCCTTGTACGGGACCGCGTCGACGTTCAGCGCCTTGTTGTCGCGCAGCAGCTGGAACGTGTAGGCAACGTCCTCGGCGGTCATCGGCTGGCCGTCGGAGAACTTGACGCCGTCACGGACGGTCAGGACCAGCTTCTTGTAGTTGTCCGACCAGTCCCACTTCGTCGCCAGCCACGGCTTGCCGGGCTCCTGCGGCTTGACGCGGTTGAGCATGACCAGGGGCTCGTAGATCATCCACCGGTAGCCCATGTTGGACAGGGCGGACGTCTCGAGGAACGGGTTGTTGTTCTCCGACTGCGGGCCGTCGGGCTTGCCCACGTTGAGCACCTGGTCCGGGTTGCTCTGCGCGGCGTTCGAGCTGCCGCCCGAACACGCGGTCAGGCCTCCGAGGGCCATCACGGCCACCAGCGCTGCGACGATGGAGCGCTTGACTCGCATCGTTCCTCCTAGTCATCGACGACGTGCGTAGGTGTCGACTGGTAGCGAGCCCCGACCGCCGGCGACCGAACGACGTCCAGAAGTCAACCCGGGTGACTCGGGTCACGTCAATAACACGGCGGTAACGTTTTGTACCTAAGTTTAAGTAATAAAAGAACTGGCGGTCTGGACCTGTCGGCCGCATTACTCCTTGCGCCGCAAGGGAATCAGCCGGTCCGTCCCCCGTTCGCGAGCAGCTGCGCGATGGGCAGGGTGGCCGCGCCGAGCGCGACCGCCTCCGGCCCGAGCCGGCCGAGGACGACCTCGGTGTGCCCGGCGAGGTAGTCGAGCGCGTGCCGGCTCACCGCGTCGCGCACGGCGGGCAGGATCGCCGGTCCCATGATCGCCCCCGCCGAGCCGGAAAGCACCACCCGATCCGGGCTGAGCAGGTTGACCAGGTTCGCGATGCCGATCCCCAGGTACTCGGCGGTCTCGGCGAGCACGTCGGCGGCGGCGCCCGCGGTCCGCGACTCGGCCACGATGCGCACCAGTTCGTCGTCGCTTTCGTCCCCGATGACCGGTTCTTTGCCCACCCGGTCGGCGTAGTGGCGGACGACCGCCTCGGTGCCGACGTAGGCCTCCAGGCAGCCGTGCGAGCCGCACCGGCAGGCCGCCCCGGCCGCCTTGACGACGGTGTGGCCCCACTCGCTGGTCGTGATGTCCGGGTGCGAGCGCCCGGCCGTCGCGACGGCGGCCCCGACCCCGACGCCGAGGAGGGCGACGATGGCGCGTTCGGCACCCCGGCCGGCACCGCGCCAGGCCTCGGCCTGCCCGAGCGTGCGGGCGCGGTTGTCGAGGTGGAGGGGCGCTTCGATGTGGGGGTGGATCAGGTCGGCGAAGGCCACGCCACGCCAGCCGAGGGTCGGCGCGTGCACGATCCCGCCGTCCCGGACCGCGCCGGGCACGCCGATGCCGACGCCGAACACCGCGTCCGGTTCGCCGCCTTCGAGCACTTCCGCGATGCCGGTTCGCACCAATCCGGCCACTTCGTCCGGATCCAGCCGGGTGCCGACGAGCGGGTGACGCACGGTGCCGAGCGTCCCGAGCGCCCAGTCGAACAGGCCGACCTCGACGTGCGTTTCGCCGACGTCGACGCCCACGACGTGCCCGAAGTCCGGCCGCACGGCCAGCAGCGTCCGCGGCCGCCCACCGTCGGATTCGACCGAGCCGGCCTCCGCGACGACGCCGTCGGCGATCAACTCGGAGACGACGTTGGTAACGGTGGCGGCCGAAAGTCCCGATTCAGCTACTAGCTCCAGTCTGCTGACGGGGCCGCGGAGGTAGAGGGAGGACAGGAGCGCCGCGCGGTTGTGCCGTCGGAGGTCTCTCGTTGTCTGGCGTACCACCTGGGTCACCTGGGGGATTGTGCCAGAGAGTGTCCGTGGCACTATCGGTTCGGGACTTAGTTCATCACTTAATACATAGCCACAACTTACGGCGATCAGGCATTCTGGCAGGGAGCCGGTAAGAGTTCAGATGGGTTGCCCATGGCGAGCAAGCGCACCACCGTCCGTGACCTGCGGAGGCACAACCGTTCCCTGCTGCTGTCGAAACTCTACTTCGACGGCCCGCTGTCGCGACACGAACTCAGCCAGCTCACCGGATTGAGCGCGGCCACGGTCAGCAACGTGACCGCCGAACTGGGCGAAGAACGGCTCATCACGGAGGCGGGACAGGTCGAGTCGGACGGCGGACGGCCCCGCGTGCTGCTGCGCGTCGACCCGGCGTACGGGCACGTCGCGGGGGTCGACATCGGCGAGACCGGCGTCAAGGTCGAGCTGTTCGACCTGGCGATGAACCGCCTCGCGACGGTGGAGCACCCCCTGCCGAAGGCACCGGACCCGGCGACGGCGGTCGACCAGGTGACGTCCGGCCTGCGCGAGGTGTTCGCGAGCGCGGGCATCGACGACTCGGCGGTGCTGGGCGTCGGCATCGGCGTGCCGGGCATGGTCGAGCAGGGATCGCGGGTGCTGGTGCACGCGCCGACGGTCGGCTGGGAAGCGGTGCCGCTGGTATCGCTGCTGCGCGAGGCCGGCGTCGGGCTGCCCTTGTTCGTCGACAACGGAGCGAAGACGCAGGGCCAGGCGGAGATGTGGTTCGGCGCCGGCCGCGGAGCGCGTCACGCGGTGATAGCACTGATCGGCTCGGGCGTGGGCGCGGCGGTGGTGACGGACGGGACGACGTACCGCGGATCGACGAGCAGCGCGGGCGAGTGGGGCCACACAACGATCGCGTACGGCGGAAACGACTGCCGCTGCGGCGCGCGAGGCTGCCTGGAGGCGTACATCGGCGCGGCCGGGGTGCTGTCCCGCTACCGCAAGGTGCGCGGCAAGGAGGTCCCGGGCGAGGACGAGCAGGCCCAATTCGCGGCCCTGCTGGAGGCGGCCCCGAAGTCGAAGACGGCATCCCGCGTCCTAGACGAGACGGCAGGCTACCTGGGGGCCGGGATAGCAAACTTGATCAACTTGTTCAACCCGGAGCGCATAGTGATCGGCGGCTGGGCCGGCCTGGCCCTGGGAGAGCTGCTGCTGCCAAGAATCCGCGAGGCGGCAGGCGAGCACGCGCTACAGCACCCGTTCAGCCAGACATCGATCCAGCTGGGCTCCCTAGGCCTGGACGCGGTGGCAACAGGAGCAGCAACCCTGCCAGTGGCAGACCTCCTGGACCAGGGAGCAACATCAAGAACGGCAAAGCCAGGAGCACCGGACTCCGACGCAGCCTAAGCAGGCAAGCGAGCAAGCGGACACGAGAACCGGCACCGAAGAGAACCCAGACTCCCCCGCACCCCGATCCGAAGCCAGAACACGGCCGGCGGCGCCGGGTCAAGGCATCTTTCCCGCCTTGACGCGGTGTCGCCGGCCGTAGTCACAATGAGGGCTTCGGGGTGCCCGGGA
>NZ_JBEXVF010000067.1:0-53091 GCF_040629235.1 Amycolatopsis sp. NPDC005961
CGCGACTCCGAAACCGCAGAGACAAGATCACGTGGCGCGGGTGCGGGACCGCAGCCTCGACGCCTACGCCCACCAGGACGTCCCGTTCGAGCGGCTCGTCGAAGCGCTGAACCCGGCGCGCTCGCTCGCGCACCACCCGCTGTTCCAGACCATGCTCGCCTGGCAGAACACGCCCGGCGCCGGCGTCGAACTGCCCGGGCTGACCGTCACCGAGCGGCCCGTCGGCACCGGCACGGCCAAGTTCGACCTCTGGTTCTCCTTCACCGAGCGTGCCGACGGCCTCCACGGCCAGGCCGAGTTCAACGCCGAGGTCTTCGACCACGCCACCGTGACCGGCCTGCTCGACCGTCTCGAAGGTCTGCTGCGCCAGGTCGTCTCCGCACCGGATCGCCGGCTCGGCGGCCTCGACGTCCTCACCCCGGCGGAACGCGAGGCCCTGCCCGCGGTCTGGTCGGGCGCCGTCGAGGACGTCCCCGCGGTCACCGTGCCCGAGCTGTTCGCCGCCCAGGTCGCGCGGACGCCGGACGCGACGGCGCTCGTGTTCGAGGACGAAGAGCTGACCTACGCCGAGCTGGACGCCGTCTCGAACCGCCTCGCGCGCGTCCTCGCGGAGCGGGGTGCCGGCCCCGAGCGCGTCGTCGCCCTGGCCCTGCCGCGGTCGACGCACCTGGTCACGGCCATCCTCGCGGTGCTGAAGACGGGCGCGGCCTACCTGCCGCTCGACCCGGGCTACCCGGCCGAGCGCATCGCGTTCATGCTCGAAGACGCGGCTCCGGCGCTGGTCCTGGCGACCGGCGACGACCTGCCGCACGCGGTCCGCCCGGACGACCCGGAACTTCTCGACGGAGTTTCGGACGCTCCCCTCGACGTCGTGCTCCGGCCGGAGAACCCGGCGTACGTCATCTACACGTCCGGCTCGACCGGCCGCCCCAAGGGCGTCGTCGTGCCGCACGCGGGCATCGTCAACCGGCTGCTCTGGATGCAGGACGAGTACGGCCTGACCGGCGACGACCGCGTGCTGCAGAAGACGCCGTCCAGCTTCGACGTCTCCGTCTGGGAGTTCCTCTGGCCGCTGATCACCGGCGCCACCGAGGTCGTCGCCCGGCCGGACGGCCACAAGGACCCGGCCTACCTCGCCCGGCTGATCCGTGACCGCGGGGTCACGACCGTCCACTTCGTCCCGTCGATGCTCCAGGTGTTCCTGCAGGAGCCGGCCGCGGGGGAGTGCACGAGCCTGCGCCGGGTCCTGTGCAGCGGCGAAGCCCTGCCGGCCGACGCGGTGGTCCAGTTCGGCCAGGTCCTCGACGCCGAGCTGCACAACCTCTACGGCCCGACGGAAGCTTCGGTCGACGTCACCTCCTGGCGGACGTCCGCCGAAGACCCCGCTGTCCCGATCGGACGTCCGGTGTGGAACACCCGGACCCACGTCCTCGACGCCGCCCTGCGCCCGGTGCCGCCGGGGACCGCCGGTGAGCTGTACCTCGCCGGTGTTCAGCTGGCCCGCGGCTACCTCGGCCGTCCCGGGCTGAGCGCGGAGCGGTTCGTCGCTTCGCCGTTCGAGCCGGGAACGCGGATGTACCGCACCGGCGACCTCGCCCGCTTCCGCCCCGACGGCGTCCTCGAATTCCTCGGCCGCGGCGACGAGCAGATCAAGATCCGCGGCTTCCGCGTCGAGCCCGGCGAGATCGCCGCGACCCTCGCCACCCACGACGACGTCGCGCACGCCGTGGTCGTGGCGCGCGAGGACCGCCCGGGTGACGTCCGGCTGGTCGGGTACGTCGTGCCCGCCGGCACGGCGAGCACGCCGGACGAAGAGACCGAGCAGGTCGGCGAGTGGCGCGAGCTGTACGACTCGATGTACTCGGCGGCCGAGGACGAGTTCGCCGGGTGGAACTCCAGCTACACCGGCGAGCCGATCCCGCGGGCGGAGATGCGGGAGTGGCGGGACGCGATCGTCACGCGGATCCGCGACCTGAACCCGCGGCGCGTCCTGGAACTCGGCGTCGGGACCGGCCTGCTGCTGACCGAGCTGGCCCCGGACTGCGAGTCCTACTGGGGCACGGACTTCTCCGCCGAGGTCATCGCTTCGCTGGGTCGCCGGGTCGAGGCCGACCCTGTGCTCGCCGATCGCGTCGCACTGCGCACCGGCGACGCCGCGGACCTGTCCGGCCTGCCGTCCGGATTCTTCGACACCATCGTGCTGAACTCCGTTGTCCAGTACTTCCCGAGCGGGACGTACCTGCTGGAGGTGCTGCGCGGGGCCCTCGAGCTGCTCGCGCCGGGTGGGTCGCTGTTCGTCGGCGACGTCCGCGACCTCCGCCAGGTCCGCGCCTTCCACGCGGCGGTGGCCGAGGCGCGTGGGGGCGACGTCGAGCAGAACCTCCTGCGGGAAAAGGAACTCCTCGTCGCGCCCGAGTTCTTCGCCGGGCTCGACGAGGTCGCCGCGGACATCCGGGTGAAGCGCGGCCGGGCGGTCAACGAGCTGACCCAGTACCGCTACGACGTCGTCCTGCGCCCCGGCTCAGCCGCGGTGCCCGAGGTCCCGACGCTCGCGTGGGGTACCGATCTCTCCACTGTGGACGAGGTGGCCGGTCCCAGCCGGATCGAACGCGTTCCGAACGGCCGCACCGCGCCGGGCGGAGTGAATCCCGAAGACTGGTACGCATTCGGTGACGCGCACGGCTACCGCACGGTCGTCACCTGGTCCGCCGAGGGCGACGGCTCGGTCGACGTCCTCTTCACGACCGGGGACCCCGCCGGCGCGTTCCGGCCCGGCGCCGGCCCGCTGCTGTCCTACACCGGCAATCCCGGCCGCTTCCGCCGGATCAGCAGCCTGACGGCGGACCTGCGCACCCTCGCCGCCGACCGGCTGCCGGAGCACATGGTCCCGTCGGCGATCGTCGTCCTCGACAAGCTCCCGGTGACGGCGAACGGCAAGCTCGACCGCCGCGCCCTGCCGTCGCCCGACCCCGTCGCGCCGACGTCGGACCGCGAGCCGCGCACGCCCGTCGAACGGCAGCTGTGCGAGCTGTTCGCCGACGTCCTCGGCCTCCCGCGGGTCGGCCCGGACGACAGCTTCTTCGCCCTCGGCGGCCATTCGCTGCTGGCGACCCGGCTGATCGCCCGCATCCGCACGACGCTGAACGCCGAGCTGGAAGTCCGGTCGGTCTTCGAGACACCCACCGCGGCGGGCCTCGCCGCACTGGTCGGCGCCGGAACCGGGACCGCGCGGCCCGCGCTGGTCCCGAGGGACCGGCCCGCGCTCGTACCCCTGTCCGGCGCGCAGCAGCGGCTGTGGTTCCTGCACCACCTCGAAGGCCCGTCGGCCACCTACAACGTCCCGCTGATCATGCGCCTCGAAGGCGAGGTCGACGTCCCGGCACTGCGCGCCGCACTGTCCGATGTGGTCGCCCGGCACGAGGCACTGCGGACTCGCTTCCCGCAGCACGACGGCGTTCCGTACCAGGACGTCCTCCCGGCCGGAGAGATCGACCTGCGCGTGCGGGACGTCACCGGCCTCGATACCGCGCTGACCGGGCTGGTCCGCGGCTCGTTCGACCTGGAGCGGCACGCGCCGATGCGCGTCGAGCTGCTGCGCCTGGGCGAGCGTGAACACGTCCTGGCCCTGGTGTTCCACCACATCGCCTCCGACGGCTGGTCGATGGCCCCGCTCTGGCGCGACATCGCCACGGCCTACGCCGCCCGGCGCGCCGGCAAGACTCCACAGTGGACGCCGCTGCCGGTGCAGTACGCGGACTACACGCTGTGGCACCAGGATCTGCTCGGCGCGGAGGACGACCCGGACAGCGTGCTGAGCACCCAGCTGGACTACTGGCGCGACACCCTGGACGGCCTGCCCGACCGCATCGAGCTGCCTCTGGACCGCCCGCACCCGGCGACCGCGACCTTCCGCGGCGAACTGCACACCTTCACCTGGGACGCCGAGCTGCACGCCCGCCTGACCGAGCTGGCGCGCGAGTCCGGCGCCAGCGTGTTCATGGTCGTCCACGCGGCGCTGGCCGCCCTGCTCACCCGGCTGGGCGCGGGCACCGACG
Source organism: Amycolatopsis sp. NPDC005961 (assembly GCF_040629235.1). NCBI lineage: Bacteria > Bacillati > Actinomycetota > Actinomycetes > Pseudonocardiales > Pseudonocardiaceae > Amycolatopsis > Amycolatopsis sp. NPDC005961. The sequence goes on from NZ_JBEXVF010000067.1 coordinate 4,056, forward strand.
TCCCGATCGGCTCGCCCATCGCCGGGCGAACCGACCAGGCCCTCGACGACCTCGTCGGCTTCTTCGTCAACACCCTGGTGCTGCGCGTCGACACCGGCGGCGAGCCGTCGTTCCGCGACCTGGTGGCGCGCGTCCGCGACCGCAACCTCGACGCGTACGCCCACCAGGACGTCCCGTTCGAGCGCCTGGTCGAAGTGCTCAACCCGGCGCGGTCGCTGTCCTACCACCCGCTGTTCCAGGTGATGCTCGCCGGCCAGAACACCACCCGCGCCGACGTCACCCTGCCCGACCTGACCGTCACCGAGATCCCGGTGACCACCGGGACGTCGAAGTTCGACCTGGCGATCTCCCTGACCGAGCGCGACGCCGGGATCGCCGGTGTCCTGGAGTTCAACGCCGACGTCTTCGACCACGCGGGCGCCGACGCGATCCTGCGCCGCCTGGAAGTGCTGCTGCGCGCGGCGCTGGCCGAGCCGGACCGCCCGGTCGGCGCCCTGGACCTCCTCGACGGGGATGAGCGCGACCGCGTCCTCATCGAGTGGGCCGGGTCGCTCGACCCCGCGGGAACCGAAACGTTCCCCGGGCTGTTCGCCCGCCGCGTCACCGAGGCGCCGGACGCGATCGCGCTGGTCTTCGAGGACGTCGAGCTGACGTATGCCGAAGTGAACGCCCGCGCCAACCGGCTCGCGCACCTGCTCCTCGAACGCGGCGCCGGGCCGGAGCGGGTCGTCGCGCTGGCCGTGCCACGGTCGGTCGAGATGATCGTGGCGGAGCTGGCTGTCCTCAAGGCCGGTGCCGCGTACCTGCCGATCGACGTCGACTACCCCGGCGACCGGATCACCTACATGGTCGAGGACGCCCGCCCGGTCTGCGTCGTGACGACCCGGGAGATCGACGCGAAGCTCCCCGCGGGTGTCCCGCGCGTGCTCCTCGACGACGCGGCCCTCGACACGATGTCCACAGAGGACCCGGCAGTCGGGGTGCGGCCGGAGAACGCGGCCTACGTGATCTACACATCCGGTTCGTCCGGACGGCCGAAGGGTGTCGTCCTCCAACACTCGGGTGTCGCCAAGCTCGTCGCCACCCAGGTCGAGCGGTTCGGGATCGGCCCGCACAGCCGGGTCCTGCAGTTCGCGTCGCCGAGCTTCGACGTCGCGTTCTGGGACCTCTGCCTCGGCCTGCTGTCCGGCGGACGGCTCGTCGTGGTCCCGGCCGAGCGCCGGGTCGCCGGGCCCGCGCTGACCGAGTACGCGCACCAGCACGCGGTGGACTTCATGATCCTCCCGCCCGCTTTGCTCGACGCCATGCCGGCGGACTGCGATCTCCCGCGCGACAGCGTCCTGCTGGCCGGCACCGAGCGCGTCTCGCCCGAACTCGTCAAAAGGTGGGCGCCGGGCCGCCGGATGTTCAACGCCTACGGCCCGACCGAGGCGACCACCAACTCGACACTCGGCGAGAGCGACCCCGTCGAGCTGGCGGACGCGACCGTCGTCCCGATCGGCATCCCCGACCCGGGCACCCGCGCGTACGTGCTCGACGCCGGGCTGCGGCCCGTTCCGCCGGGCGTGGTGGGGGAGCTGTACCTCGCCGGGTCCGGTCTGGCGCGCGGGTACCTCGGGCGCGCCGCGCTGACGTCGGAGCGGTTCGTGGCCGACCCGTTCGGCTCCGGCGGACGGCTCTACCGCACCGGTGACCTGGTGAAATGGCGGCCGGACGGGCGGCTCGTGTTCCTGGGCCGAGCGGACGACCAGGTCAAGATCCGCGGCTACCGCATCGAACCGGGCGAGATCGAAGCCGTGCTCACCGAGCACCCGGCCGTCGGGCAGTCCGTCGTCCTCGCGCGGGACGGCCGGCTCATCGCCTACGCCGTCCCGGCGGCCGGCCGCGACGAAGAGGCCGAGCTGGACCACGTCGGCGAGTGGCGCGAGCTGCACGAGAACGTCTTCACCGAAGCGGCGACCGGCGGGTTGGAGGAGAACTTCACCGGCTGGAACTCCAGTTACGACGGCACCGAGATCCCCCTCGACGAGATGCGCGAGTGGCACGCGGCGACGATCGACCGGATCCGTTCGCTCGAGCCGAAGCGGGTCCTCGAAATCGGCGTCGGCAGCGGTTTGATCCTCTCCAGGATCGCGCCGGACGCCGAGGAGTACTGGGGCGTCGACCTGTCCGAGAAGGCGATCGCCAACCTCCGGCGTGAACTGTCGGGGACGCCGTACGCGGACAAGGTCCACGTGGCGGCCCGCCCCGCGCACGACCTCGGCGCACTGCCGGACGAGCCGTTCGACACGGTGATCATCAACTCCGTCGCGCAGTACTTCCCGAGCGTGGACTACCTCGCCGAGGTCATCCGGACGGTGACTGCCCATGTCCGGCCGGGCGGGGTGATCTTCCTCGGCGACATCCGCAACCTGCGCTCGCTGCGGGCGTTCCGGACGGCGACCGAGCTGCGGCACGGCCGCCGGAGCGCGGCCGCGGTCGACCAGGCCATCGCGCGCGAAGGCGAACTCGTACTGGACCCGGACTTCTTCGGCGCGCTGGCCCGGGAGCTGGACGGCTTCGACGACGTCGACCTCAGGATGAAGCGGGGACACGCGCACAACGAGCTGACCCGGCACCGCTTCGACGTCGTCCTGCGGAAGGCTCCGAAGCCGGAGCCGGTCGAGGAAACCGTCGTTGCGTTCACCACACTCGACGAGCTGGAGCGGCTGCTGGCCGAGCGGCCGGCGCGGCTGCGGGTCACGGGGGTGCCGGACGCCCGGCTGTCCGGTGAGCTGGCCGCGGTCGCCGCGCTCGCCGAAGGCGACGCCGATGCGGCACTGTCCGCTTTGGACGCTGAGCCGTCCGGAGTGGACATCGAGAAGCTGCGGGATCTCGGTTACCGCGTCTACGCGGCACCGGCGCGGCAAGGCATGCTCGAAGTCGTCTTCACCACCGGCGAGCCGACGCGCATCCATCGCGCCCGTCCGGTGCGCGCCGCGCTGGCCACGCTGGGCAACCACCCGGCCGGGCAGCGGGACACCAGCGCCCTGGTGTCGGCGCTGCGGGCGCACGTCCGCGACCGGCTGCCGCAGTACATGGTGCCGTCGGCGTTCGTCGTCTTGGATCGGCTGCCGCTGCTCGCCTCGGGCAAGCTCGACCGCCGTGCGCTGCCGAGCCCGGACCAGCAAACGGTCGCGGCCGGCCGGGCCCCGCGGACGCCCGTCGAGGAAGTCCTCTGCGGACTGTTCGCCGAGGTCCTCGACGCGGCGTCGATCGGTGTCGACGACGACTTCTTCGCCCTGGGCGGGCATTCGCTGATGGCGACGCGGCTGGTCGCGCGGCTGCGCGCGGTGTTCGGCGTCGAGCTGCAGGTGCGGTCGGTGTTCGAAACGCCGACGGTCGCGGGCCTGGCCACCCTGCTGTCCACTTCGGACTCCTCAGCCGCTCGGCCCGCACTGGAACGCGCCGAGCCGCGGCCGGAGGTGCTGCCGCTGTCGTTCGCCCAGCAGCGGCTGTGGTTCCTCCACCGTCTGGAAGGTCCGTCGGCGACCTACAACATGCCGACCGCGGTCCGGCTGACCGGCGACCTCGACGTCGAAGCGCTGAAGGCCGCACTGTCCGATGTGGTCGACCGACACGAAGCCCTGCGCACGGTCTTCCCGGAGATCGACGGCGAACCCCGCCAGCGGATCCTCGACGACGTCACGATCCCGCTGCCGACCCGCTCGGTCACCGAGACATCGCTCGCCGACGCCGTGTCCGAAGCAGCTCGCACGGTGTTCGAGCTGGAGTCCGAGATCCCGCTGCGAGCCGAGCTGCTGCGGCTCGGTACCCGCGAGCACGTTCTCGTCCTGGTGTTCCACCACATCGCCTCGGACGGCTGGTCGACCGCGCCGCTGTGGCGCGACCTCGCGACGGCCTACACCGCCCGGCAGTCCGGAAACACTCCTCACTGGTCTCCGCTGCCCGTGCAGTACGCGGACTACACGCTCTGGCAGCGCGACGTCCTCGGCGAGCCGGTGATCGAACCGCAGCTGGCCTACTGGCGTGACGCGCTGGCGGACCTGCCGGAACGGATCGAGCTGCCGACCGACCGGCCCCACCCGGCCGAGGCGTCCTACCAGGGCGAGCAGTTCGCGTTCGGCTGGGACGCCGGACTCCACAGTGGACTCGTCGAGCTGGCCCGCGCGTGCGGCGCCAGCGTGTTCATGGTCGTCCACGCCGGGCTCACCGCCGTGCTCACCCGGCTCGGCGCGGGCACCGACATCCCGCTCGGCACGTCCATCGCCGGCCGGACCGACCAGGCCCTCGACGACCTCGTCGGGTTCTTCGTCAATACCTTGGTGCTGCGGGTGGACACCGGCGGCGACCCGTCGTTCCGCGACCTCGTCGCCCGCGTGCGGGACCGCAGCCTCGACGCCTACGCCCACCAGGACGTCCCGTTCGAGCGGCTGGTCGAGACGCTGAACCCGGTGCGCTCGCTCGCGTACCACCCGCTGTTCCAGACGATGCTGGCCTGGCAGAACAACGCCGTCGCCGACCTCGCGCTGCCCGGCCTGACCGTCGCCGAGGAACCGGTCCGCACCGGCACCGCCCGCGCCGACCTGACGTTCTTCGTCGGCGAGCGGCCCGGCCACCAGGCCGGCATCCGCGGCACGGCGGAGTACAACAGCGACGTCTTCGACCGCGCGAGCGTCGAAGCGATCCTCGACCGGCTCCGCACGCTGCTACGAGCCGTCGTCGCCGACCCGGACACCCGGATCGGCGCGGTCGACCTGCTCACCGACGCCGAACACGACCAGCTCGCCGCCTACTCCGCGACGCCCCTTCCGGCGGAAACGACGGCGGACCTGTTCGCGGCCCAGGTGGCCCGCACCCCGGACGCCACGGCGCTGGTGTTCGGTTCCGAGAGCCTCACCTTCGCGGAACTGGACACGCGGGCCACGACCCTCGCCCGGGCCCTGCTCGCGCGGGGAGCGGGGCCGGAACGCGTGGTGGCCGTGGCGCTGCCGCGGTCGGCCGACCTCGTCGTCGCGCTCCTGGCCGTGCTCAAGACGGGCGCCGCTTACCTGCCGCTGGACCTGAACCACCCGGCCGAGCGGGTCGAGCTGATGCTCACCGACGCCGGCCCGCACCTGGTGATCGCCGAGGACGGCTTCGGCGATCGGCTGGTCCGGCCCGGCGACACCGGTCCCGAGCCGGCGTGGCCGGTGATCAGCCCGGACAACCCGGCCTACGTGATCTTCACGTCCGGTTCCACCGGACGCCCGAAGGCCGTCGCCGGCACGCAGCGCGCGCTGGCCAACCGGCTGCACTGGGGCCGGGACGTCGCCGAAGGCGTGCGCGTGGCCAAGAGCGCACTGACGTTCATCGACGGCTCGACCGAGCTGCTCGGCGGGCTCGTCGCGGGCGACACCGTGGTCCTGGCCGACGACGCGACGGCCACCGACCCGCACGCGCTCGCCGAACTCGTGCGCACCTCCGGCGCCCAGGTCCTGACCGTCGTCCCGAGCCTCCTCGACAGCTTCGCCGAGGACGGCCCGGCCGGCGCGTTCGACGCCGTGACCACGTGGATCACCAGCGGCGAGCCGCTGACCGGCGGGCTGGCCGAGAAGGTGGCGCGCCGGTGGCCGTCGGCGAAGCTGGTCAACCTCTACGGCTGTTCCGAAGTCGCGGGCGACAGCCTGGCCCAGGTCTGCGGGCCGGTGGCCATCGGCCGGCCGGTCGCGAACACCCGCGCGTACGTCCTCGACGCGGCGCTGCGGCCGGTCCCGCCGGGCGTCCGCGGCGAGCTGTACCTGGCCGGCGCCGGGCTGGCCCGGGGTTACCTCGGACGTCCGGCGCTGACGGCCGAGCGGTTCGTGGCGTCGCCGTTCGAACCGGGGGAGCGGATGTACCGCACCGGCGACCTGGTCCGCCGCCGACCCGACGGCGCGCTCGAGTTCCTGGGGCGCGCGGACCAGCAGATCAAGATCCGCGGGTTCCGCGTCGAGCCGGGCGAGGTCGAAGCCGTGGTGACGGCCGAGGCGTCCGTGGCGCGCGCGGCCGTGATCGCCCGAGCCGACCGGCTGATCGCTTACGTCGCGCCGTCAGGCGACCCGGCGGAGTTGAGGAGGAAGCTCGCCGCGCGGCTGCCGGAGTACCTGGTGCCGTCGGCGATCGTGGTCCTGCCGGAGCTCCCGGTGAACGCCAACGGCAAGCTCGACCGCGCCGCACTGCCCGACCCGGAGATCCGGACGTCCGGTCGCGTGGCGCGCACGCCGGCCGAGCAGGCGCTGTGCGACCTCTTCGCCGACGTCCTCGGCGTTCCGCGGGTCGGCCCGGACGACGGGTTCTTCACCCTCGGCGGCCACTCGCTGCTGGCGACGCGGCTGGTCAGCCGGATCCGCGCGCTGCTGGGCGTCGAGGTCCCGATCCGGGCCGTCTTCGACGCACCCACGCCGGCCCGCCTGGCCCGGCTGCTCGACCCGGGCCGCGAGAGCCGTCCCGCGCTGCGGCCGGCCGAGCGGCCCGAGGTGCTGCCGTTGTCGTTCGCGCAGCAGCGGCTGTGGTTCCTCGACCGTCTCGACGGGCCGAGCGCGACCTACAACATCCCGTGGGCGTGGGAGCTGACCGGACCGGTCGACGCCGGCGCGCTGCGGGCGGCGCTGGGTGACGTCGTCGCCCGGCACGAGGTCCTGCGGACGATCCTGGTCGAGGAGCAGGGCACACCGTCGCAGGTGGTCTTGGCGGCGGGTGACGACCGCGCGCGTCCGGTCCTGGTCACCGAGACGACGGCGGACGTCGACGAGAGCGTCACCGCCGCGGCCTCGTACTGCTTCACGCTCGACGCCGAGATCCCGGTCCGCGCCACGCTCGTCTCGGCCGGACCCGAGCGGCACGTGCTCGTGCTGCTGGTGCACCACATCGCCGGTGACGGCTGGTCGCTGCCGCCGTTGAAGCGGGACCTCGACGCTGCCTACGCCGCACGCCTGCGCGGTGATCGTCCACAATGGACGCCATTGGCGGTGCAGTACGCGGACTACACGCTCTGGCAGCGCGAGATGTTCGGCCGGGCCGACGACCCCGGCAGCCTTCTCGGCCGGCAGGCGGCGTTCTGGCGGGAGACCCTCGCCGGGATCCCGGACGAGCTGGCGCTCCCGGTGGACCGGCCCCGCCCGGCCCGGTCGACCAACCGCGGCGCGGCCGTGCCGTTCACCGTGCCCGCCGACGTCCACCGCGGCCTGCGGGACCTGGCCCACGGCAGCGACACCAGCACGTTCATGGTGCTGCAGGCGGCCCTCGCGGCGCTGCTCACGCGGCTCGGCGCGGGCACCGACATCCCGCTCGGCACCCCGGTCGCCGGCCGGACGGACCACGCGCTCGAGGACCTCGCCGGGTTCTTCGTCAACACCCTGGTCCTGCGCACCGACACCGCAGGCGACCCGACGTTCCGGGACCTCCTGGACCGCGTGCGGGAAGCCGACCTCGCCGCGTACGCCCACCAGGACCTGCCGTTCGAGCACCTCGTCGAGCTGCTCAACCCGGCCCGGTCCCTGGCCCGGCACCCGCTGTTCCAGGTCATGCTCGCGGTCTACCACTCGGGCTCGGAACCGGAGCGGCTGCTCGGGCTCGACGCGTCCTATCGGGACACCGGGCTGCGGCAGGCGAAGTTCGACCTGTCGTTCGACCTGGTCGAAACCCCCGGCGGCCTCGAAGGCGACCTCGAGTTCAGCCTCGACCTGTTCGACGAGCCGACCGCCCGGACGCTCACCGAGCGGCTCGTGCGGCTGATGACGGCCGTCGTCGCGGACCCGGGCCGGCCGCTGAGCCGGATCGACGTCCTGGACGCGGGCGAGCGGCACCGGATCGTCGCGGAGTGGGGCCGCGGTGAGCCGCTGACGACCTCCGCGCCGACGGTCGTCGACCGGCTGGCCGCCCAGGTGGCGGCGACGCCGGGCGCGACGGCGCTCAGCGATGCTTCCGGCAGCGTGACTTTCGCCGAGTTCGCGGCGCGGACGGATCGCCTCGCCCGGTGGCTGGCTTCCCACGGCGCCGGTCCCGAGAAGGTCGTGGCGCTCGTGCTGCCGCGGTCGGCGGCGGTCGTCGAGGCGATCTTCGGTGTGTTCAAGACGGGCGCGGCGTACCTGCCGGTGGATCCGGACCAGCCGGCCGACCGGATCTCGGCGATCCTCGCCGACGCCGGTGCCGCGCTGGTGCTGACCAGCCGCGCGCTGGCTTCGCCGGTTCCCGGGGCGCTCTTCGTCGAGGACTGGCTTGAGGACACAGTGGACAGTTCCGTTGTCCTTACCCCGCCGTCGCCGGCGAACCCGGCGTACGTGCTCTACACGTCCGGGTCCACGGGCAAGCCGAAGGGTGTCGTCATCCCGCATTCCGGGCTGGTGAACCTGTTCCACAGCCACCGCGAGACGCTCTACCGCCCGGCGGTCGCGGCGGCGGGCGGGCGGCGGCTGCGGGTCGGGCACGCGTGGGCGTTCTTCTTCGACGCTTCCTGGCAGCCGCAGCTGTGGCTGCTCGACGGGCACGAGGTGCACGTCGTCGACGACGACACGCGCCGCGACCCCGAGCGGCTGGCCGCGGTGGTGCGCGAGCGCGGGCTCGACTTCCTGGAGCTGACGCCGTCGCACTTCGCGCAGCTCGCCGCGGCCGGGGTCGTCGAAGACGGGAAGTGCGCCCTGGGCGTCGTCGGTGTCGGTGGCGAAGCGGTGTCCCAGACGCTGTGGGAACAGCTGCGGTCGATGCCGGGCACGGCGGCGTACAACCTCTACGGCCCCACCGAGGCCACAGTGGACGCGCTCGTCGGCCGGTTCGCCGACGCGGACCGGCCGGTGGTCGGGCGCCCGGTGCACAACGCCCGCGCGTACGTCCTCGACAGCGGCCTGAGCCCGGTCCCGGCCGGTGTGCCGGGCGAGCTGTACCTGGCCGGCGCGGGGCTGGCGCGCGGTTACCACGGGCGTCCGGCGCTCACGGCGGACCGGTTCGTCGCCGACCCGTTCGGGCCGCCGGGGGAGCGGATGTACCGCACCGGCGACCTGGTGCGGTGGCGGACCGACGGGCAGCTCGAGTACCTCGGCCGCACCGACGACCAGGTCAAGATCCGCGGTTTCCGGATCGAGCCGGGCGAGATCGAGACGGCCCTGGCGCGGCACGACGATGTCGAGCAGGCCCTCGTCGTCGTCCGCGAGGACCGGGACAAGCGGCTGGTCGCCTACACCACCCCGGCGACCGCGGATCCCGCGCGGCTGCGGGAGTTCGTGGCCCGGTCGCTGCCGGAGTACATGGTGCCCGCGGCGATCGTCCCCCTCGAAGCGTTCCCCGTGACGCCCAACGGGAAGCTCGACAAGGCCGCCCTGCCGGTGCCCGCGTTCGAAACCCGCGGCCGGGCACCCGGGACACCGCTGGAGAAGACCCTCTGCGAGATCTTCGCGGAGGTCCTGGACGTCGCCCCCGTCGGCGCCGACGACGACCTGTTCGCCCTCGGCGGCCATTCCATGCTGCTCGTGGTCCTGCGCAACCGGATCACCGAGCGGCTCGGGACCGAGCTCCCGATCGCCGAGTTCTTCCGTACCCCCACCGCGGCCGGGCTGGCCGCTTCGATGACCGAGACGCGAGGACGTTGATGCACCGCACCTTGATGAACGCCAAGATCCACCGGGCGACCGTCACCCAGGCCGACCTGCACTACGTCGGCTCGCTGACGATCGACGCCGAGCTGATGGCCGCCGCGGACATCGTGGAAGGCGAACGGGTCCAGGTCGTCGACATCACCAACGGCGCCCGCCTGGAGACCTACGCGATCACCGGCGAGCCGGGCTCCGGAGTCATCGGCGTCAACGGCGCCGCCGCGCACCTCGTGCACCCCGGCGACCTCGTCATCATCATCACCTACGCCCAGGTCGACGAGGCCGAGCGCGCGGGGCACCGGCCGCGCGTGGTGCACGTGGACGCGGACAACCGCCAGGTCCACCTGGGACACGATCCCGCCGAGCCGGTGCCCGGCGCGGAGGCTCAGCTGTCCGGCCGCGGCTGACCCGGGTGGGGGTGGACACAGGACGGTTGCGGCGGTTGCTTTTGACAGGCTGCCCTAAATAAGGTGTGCCTATCCTAAAGTTCGGCGAGAGGTTCTCATGTCCGTGTTTCAAGGCGGTGCCGGGCTCAGCCGGCGTGGATTCCTGATCGGCACCGGCGGGCTGGCCGCCACCGCGGCCCTCGTCGCGTGTGGCAGCACTGACGAAAAGGCCGCCCCGGCGTCCTCCGGTCCGTGGGAGTTCACCGACGACCGCGGGCAGAAGGCCACGCGCGACCAGCGTCCGACGCGGGTCGTGGCCTACGTCAGCTCCGCGGCCGCGCTGTGGGACTACGGCGTCCGCCCGGTCGGCGTGTTCGGCCCGCAGAAGACGGCCGACGGCGGCAAGGAGATCCAGGCCGGCAACATCGACCTCGGCGCCGTGACGTCGATCGGCAACGCGTGGGACGACTTCAGCATGGAGAAGTTCGCCGCGACCAAGCCGGACCTGGTGATCACCGGGCTCACCGGCGCCAAGCCGACCGACCTGTGGGTGCTCAAGGACGACCTCGGCCCCAAGGTGCAGCAGGTCGCGCCGATCGTCGCGATGTCGGAGTACAAGGTCACGCTGCCGAAGGTGATCGAGCGCTACGAGCAGCTCGCGGTGGCGCTGGGCGGCGACGCGAACTCCGACGTCATCAAGAAGGGCAAGGAAGACTTCCAGAAGGCGTCCGACGACCTGAAGGCCGCCATCAAGGCCAAGTCGGGCCTCAAGGTGCTGGTGGTGTCCAGCGACAAGGACAACCTGTACGTCTGCAAGCCGGAGTTCTTCGCGGACCTGGCGTACTACCGCGACCTGGGCCTGGACATCGTCAACGGCGCCGGCACGGACGACTACTTCGAGACGCTCAGCTGGGAGCAGGCCGGCAAGTACCCGGCCGACCTGATCCTGACCGACAGCCGCACGTACGCGCTGTCGCGCCCGCAGCTGGCGGCGATCCCGACGTGGGCGCAGCTGCCCGCGGTCAAGGCGAGCCAGCTCGCCGACTGGTCGACCGAACCCCGGTTCAACCCGGTGCTCGCGGCCCCGGTCATCCGGAAGCTGACCGAGGTCGTCAAGGGCGCCCGCACGGACATCACCGCCTGAGGAGGCCTGGCATGACCAACCCGTTCGAAGACCCGTCCGGTACGTACCTGGTGCTGGTCAACGCGGAGAACCAGCACAGCCTGTGGCCGGAGTTCGTCGAGGTCCCGGCCGGCTGGACGGTCGCGTTCGGCCCGTCGGGCCGCCAGGAGTGCCTGGACCACGTGGAAGCGAACTGGACGGACATGCGGCCCAAGTCCCTGGCCGACGCGATGGACAACTGACCCTTCTCCGAGGAAAGCGCCGGGAGCTGGTTCGCTCCCGGCGCTTTTCGCGTGTGTCGACCCCTCAATCACGAGTGATGCCCCTCCAATCACACGTGATGCCTCTTCAAGCACGCGAGATGCCCCGCCGGACACACGTTATGCCGCGGGATCCGGTCCGGAGCCCGCGAATCCCGTGTGCACGAAGGGTCGACTCGCGTGATCAGGAGGTCGACACGCGTGATCGGGGGGACGACACGGGGTCAGGCGCGCTGGCCCGACCAGGCCGCCCACAGCTTCGCGTACTGGCCGCCGGCCGCGACGAGGTCGTCGTGCGTGCCGGTCTCCACCACCGCGCCCGCGTCCAGGACCACGATCCGGTCGGACGCCGCCGCCTGGGTCAACCTGTGGGCCACCACCAGCGCCGTCCGGCCTTCCAGGGCCGCCGCGGCCGCCGACTCCAGGACCCGGGAACCCGCGCTGCCCGCCTCCGCCGTGGCCTCGTCGAGGATCGCGATCGGGGGGTCGGCCAGCACCAGCCGGACCAGCGCCAGCTGCTGCGCCTGGGTCACCGTCAGCTGGTGGCCGCCTTCGCCGACGACCGTGGCCAATCCGGACGGCAGACTGTCCACCCAGGACAGTGCGCCCACCTTCGCCAGCGCCGCCCGCAGGTCCGCGTCGGACGCCGACGGGCACGCCAGGCGGAGGTCTTCGGCCAGCGGTCCCGCGAACACGTGGACCTCCTGGCTGATCAGCGCGACCGTCCGCCGGGTCGCCTCGGGTCCCAGTTCGTCCAGGGGCACCCCGCCGAGCGTCACCGAACCCGAAGACGGCCGGTGGATCCCGGCGATCAGCTTGGCCAGCGTCGTCTTCCCGGCCCCGCTCGCCCCGACCAGCGCCACCCGCTCGCCGGGTGCCACGCCGAGGTCGACGTCGCGCAGCACCGGGTGACCGTCCACATAGGAATAACCGGCCGCCGCCGTCTTCACCGACGCGTCCACCGGCCGGGAAGGCTGCGAAGGCGATTCCTCGGCGGGCAAGTCGGCCACGCCGATCAGGCGCGCGAGGCTGGCCGCGGCCGCCTGCGCGTCGTCGACCAGGGCCAGCGCCGTCGTGATCGGCCCGAACAGGCTGTGGAAGTACAGCGCCGCGGCCGTCGCCACACCGACCGTCACCGCGTTCGCCCCGACCAGCAGGAACCCGACGGCCAGCACGGCGGACAGCCCGACGAACTCCGCCAGGTTGAGTCGCGCGTAGAACCGCGTCACCAGCCGGATCCCGCGCAACGCCAGGTCGACGGCCGTGTCGGACCGCTGCCGCACCCGGTCGAGGTGCGTGTCCGCCAGCCGGAACGCGCGGACGGTCTTCGCGCCGCCGATGGTGTCCAGCAGCTGCTGCTGTTGCGCGCCGACGGCCTCGCGCTGGCTCGCGTACAACGGCTTCGCGCGCGGCACGTACCAGCGCACGGTCCACACCTGGATCGGCACGGCGACCAGCGCGGCCAGCAGGAACCGCCAGTCCAGCACGGCCAGCGCGCCGAGGGTCAGGACGACCGTCAGGACCGAGCGGCCCAGCTCGGGCAGCGCCTGCCGCACGCCTTCCGCGACGACCGAGACGTCGTTCGTCACGCGGGCGGTGAGGTCGCCGGAGCCGGCGCGCTCGAGCTGTTCGAGCGGCAGTCCCAGCGCCCGCTCCACGAAGCGTTCGCGCAGCTCGGCCAGGATCGTCTCGCCCAGCCGAGCCACCATCGACACGCCGATTGCGGTCGCGATGGCCTGCGCGATCGCGACGAGCACGAGCCCGGCGATCGGCGTGACCAGGTCGGCCGCCGGCCGGCGCGTCGCGACGAGGTCGACGACGTTGCCGAGCAGGGGAGCGGTCAGCAGTCCGATCGCGGTGGCCGCGACCAGCATCGTGGCCGCGGCCGCGGCGCGGCCCTTCGACCGGCCGACGAGCTCGCCGACGACGGCGCGGATCCGGCGGCCGTCGGCCACGGGGAGGAGTTCGCGGGTCATGACAGCACCGCCGCCCGGTAGTCGGCGCGACCGGCCAGCTCGGCGTGGCTGCCGACGCCGGCGATCCGCCCGTCGTCGAGGAGGACGACGCGGTCGGTCGCGGCGAGCAGCGCCGGGCTGGTGGTCACGAGGATGGTCGTGCGGCCGCGCCGCAGCTCGGCCAGGCCCGCGGCGATGCGGGCCTCGGTGACGGTGTCGACGGCGGTCGTCGGATCGTGCAGCACGAGCACCGGCGCGTCGACGGCGAGCGCCCGGGCGAGCGCGACCCGCTGGCGCTGCCCACCCGAGAGCGACCGGCCGCGTTCGGTGACCTCGGTGGCGACGCCGTCGGGCAGCGCGCCGGCCACCTCGTCGACGGCGGCCGCGGCCATCGCTCTCTCGCTGAGGGGCCCGGTCGCGAAGTTCTCGGCGACGGTGCCGGCGAACAGGTCCGCGTCGTGCGCGGCCACCAGGACGACCTCACGGACCCGGCTCGGGTCCACAGTGGACAGATCGACCGCGTCGACCGACACCGTGCCGGTCGCGGGGTCGGCGGCGCGGCCGAGGCAGTCCAGGAGGTCGGTCGCGGCGGCCGGGTCGGTGGCGACGACGCCGAGCAGCTCACCCGGGCGGGCTTCGAAGTCGACGTCGCGCAGCGCCCCCCGGCCGAGCGCGGAAAGCCGGACGTGCCCGGCGGCGGGGGCGGGCAGCGTGGCTTCGCCGGCGTCGACGGCGTGCGGCGCGTTCAGGACGTCGGCGATGCGCCCGGCCGACGCGCGGCCCTGCGCGAGCTCGCCGTTCACCCAGGAGAAGATCGAGAACGGCGTGATCAGGTACTGCGCCAGGCCGACCGCGGCGACGAGGTCGCCGACGCTGATGTCGCCCGCCGCGGCGAGGTTCCCGCCGACGAGTGCGACGACGGCGATGAAGATCCCGGTCAGCGCGAGCAGCGCGCCGTTGTGCCAGGCCTGGGCGCGCGCGGCGCGCAAGGTGGCGCGCAGGGAGTCCTGGCTGGTGCGGCGGTAGCGGTCGACGGCGGCGCGTTCGGCGCCGACGCCCTTGAGCACGCGCAGCCCCGCGACCAGGTCGGTGGCGATGCCGGAAGCGAAGGCGGAGCGCTCCTGCTCGGCTTCGCTGCGACGTTCGAGAGGTTTGCCGATCAGGTGCGCCAAGTACAGCATCGGCGGCGTGCCGAGCAGGACCAGCAGGCCGAGCGGGACGCTCATGGTGAGCAGCACGATCGCGCTGACGAGGAGCCCGGCCAGGCCCGCGACGCCGAAGGGGAGGACGCCGTTGAGCTGGCCGACCCGCTTCGCGTCCGACGTGCCGATGCTGACGAGTTCGCCGGCGAGGTTGCCGGCTTCGGCGCCGCCGCCGGGGTGCAGCACGCGGCGTCCGATGTCGAGGCGCAGGTCGTGGGCGGCGCGTTCGGCGGCGCGCTCGCCGAAGCGGGCACCGAGGCGGTAGCTGGTCGAGAGTGCGGCGAACAGCACGGCCAGCACCGCCAGCCAGAGGAGCAGCGTGCCCACCGAGCCACCCGCGACGGCCTGGTCGATCACCACGCCGATCACCACCGGCACCAGCGCTTCGCCGCCCTGGTGGCCCGCCGTCAGCACCGCCGCGAGGGTCACCGATCGTCGTTGCCCGGTGATCGAACGGCGGAGGACTTCCCGTCCCGTCGTGCTCACCCGCGCCTCCCTGTCCTGGTCGTGGGATAGGTAAGGCTAGTCTAAGTAAACGGGTTACGGGAACACGGTCGGCTTCGTCTCATTTCCCTCGGTGGCCGGTTCTCCGAAGCGGGCCAAGGCGAGCGCGGCGGCCACGGCGAGGACGAACCCGGCGATCGCGACGACCGCGAACCCGGGCCGGGTCCGGTCGCCGAGGACGAACACGCCGATGAGCGACGGGAAGATCGTCTCGCCGAGCACCATCATCGCGGTGGACGTGGTGACGCTGCCGCGTTGCAACGCCGTCGCGTAGAACAGCATCGCCATCCCGCCCGCGACGGCGACGGTGTAGGTGGCCGGGTCGGTGAGCAGGTCCAGCGGGGCGAGGCTGGGGATGATCCGCCCGGAGATGGCGACGACGCCGAAGCAGAGCCCGGCCACGAGCCCGAGCGCGGGCGTCCGGATGTGCCGGCTCGCCTTCCCCGCGGCGATCCCGGCGCCGGCCAGCACGACGACCGCGCCGATGAGCCCGAGCCGGAAGCCGAGCCCGACCGGGTCGGATCCCTCGCTTTCGGCGGCGGCGCCGAGCAGCCCGAGCCCGGCGCACACGACCGCTACGGCCGCCCATTCCCGTTTGCCGAGGCGCACCCCGAGGAACCGGGCGGCGACGGCGGTCACGGCGAGGCTCGCGGCGAGTGCGGCCTGCACGACGAACAGCGGCAGGACGTGCAGGGCGGCGATCTGCGCGACGAAGCCGAGGACGTCCAGCGACAGGCCGAGCACGAACTTCCACTGGCCGAGGACGCGCACGAGCAGCTTCGGATCGACCCCGCCGGCACCGGAGTCTTCGGTCGCTTGGGCGGCGACTGACTGCATCACCGAAGCGACGCCGTACGCGATTGCGGCGCCGAGCGCGCAGAGGAGTCCCCACCACATGCCGATCACTCTATTTTGTCGGACCGGTGCGGTACGTTCCGGTCATGTCGAACACGAGTTCGAAGACGCACCGGACCTGGCCGGCCCGGCTGGCCTGGGACGAGTTGCGCCTGCAGCTGGACTTTCTGCAGTTCCTCCGCGCGACGGCGGTGAACAAGCTGGCGGGGCTGTCGGTGGAGCAGGCGGCGGCCACGCCGTTCTCGACGTCGCCGCGGTTGAGCGCGCTGGGGGTGGTGAAGCACCTGACGGCGGTGGAGCGGTGGTGGCTGTCGATCGAGGCGGGCGGAGCGGACCTGCCGTCGCTGTGGGCTGGGTCGCCGGACCCCAGCTGGGACCTGTCACCGGACGACACACCGGCCTCGGTGGTGGCGGCGTACAAGGCCGAGTGGGCCCGGTCGGAGAAGTCGTTGCGCCGACTGGTCCCCGACGACCGCACGCGGCGGCGGTCGGAGTTCACGGTCAGGTGGGTGGTGGCCCACGTCGTGCAGGAGACGGCGCGACACGTGGGGCATCTGGATCTGCTGCGGGAGCTGGCCGATGGGGAGGTGGGCGAGTGAAAAATCCGCGTGACACGGCCCGATAACCTGGGTTCGTGGCCGCCGTCGCGGAGTACCGCCGATTTACCGGCCCCCTGGCCCTTTGCGGGTGCCAGCGGGGTTCCGGTGCCATGTCCGCGGTCGGGGTTGCCTGAGCGTTGCCCGCGCGGTTCGGTCCGCACCAGCACAGCCGAGCCATGACCAAGCCGCAACGAACCTCGCCGGGTGTCCGGGCCCAGGGGGAGCAGTCACCCTCACCCCGTTCACCACAGGAGGTCCTGTCATGCCCGAAACGCCTACCCAGCTCGCCCGTGACCTCGCGATTCGCGATCTCACCGATCCCGCGGCCGGCCCGCACGCGATGCAGCTCGTCGTCGAGCGGGCCGTCGCCGCCGTTCGAGGGCCGCGCACCGAAGTGCGGTGGTGGCGGGGCGATCGGATCGTCAGCGTCGCCGACAACTACGACAACCTCGGCTACGACCCCGCCGACGTCACCCGCGACGCGCGCTACACCCGCTACGTCGACGCGGACCACGTGCTGCGCAGCCACTCCAGCGCCCTGGTCCCCGGCGCGCTGCGGGCGCTCGGAGCGCGGCCGGCCGACGACGTCCTGCTCGTCTGCCCCGGCATCGTCTACCGCCGGGACAGCATCGATCGGCTGCACACCGGTACTCCGCACCAGCTCGACCTGTGGCGGATCACGCGCACGAAGAACGACCTGGGCCACCTGGTGGAATCCCTCGCCACCGAACTCCTGCCGGGCCGGCGGTGGCGCCTCGAAGCCCGCCGTCATCCGTACACAGTGGACGGTGCTCAGCTCGACGTCCGCCACCACGGCGAGTGGATCGAGGTCGCCGAATGCGGACTCGTCCACCCCGATGTCCTCGCCCGCGCCGGCCTCGACGACCGCTGGTCCGGGCTGGCTCTCGGCATGGGCCTCGACCGGATTCTGATGCTGCTGAAGGACATCCCGGACATCCGCCTCCTGCGGTCACCCGATCCGGCCGTCGCGGCGCAGCTCGCCGACCTCGCGCCGTACCGCCCGGTCTCGGCCCTGCCGCCCGTGCGCCGCGACCTCTCCGTCGCGGTCGCGCACGACGATCGCGCCGAGGACCTCGGCGATCGCGTCCGCACCGCCCTCGGCGACGATGCCGACGTCGTCGAATCGGTCGAGATCCTGCAGGAGACGCCGTGCGCGCACTTGCCCCTGCAGGCGCTGGCCCGGCTCGGCGCCACCGAAGACCAGAAGAACCTCCTGGTCCGGCTGGTCCTGCGCCCGCTGAGCGCGACCTTGTCGGACCGCGAGGCGAACGTCCTGCGCGACCGGGCCTACGCCGCCCTGCACCAGGGGTCAGGTTCGCAGTCCGCGGAGGGCGAGCGCGGCGAAGCGTCGTGAAGCAGCGAGACGGGCCGCCGGGGTCGGCGCCTGGATGCCGCCGTTGGCCATGAGCACCAGGACCAGGTCGTCCAGGACGACGTCCGGGCGCACGTGCCCGGCCTCCTGCGCGCGGCGGATCAGCTCGGCGATCGACCGCAAGGCCCGTTCGCGTTCGGCGGCGAAGTCGATCGCGTGCGGGAACGCCGAGACGAAGGCCGTCGTGAAGCCCCGGTCGCGCGCGTGCAGCTCGCACAGCCGCTCGACGACCAGGGCGAAACCGCGCCACGGATCGGGATCGGCGAGCCCTTCGTCGACGATGGCGTAGCACGCACGCATCTGGTCCGCGAACGCCGCGGTGACCAGCAGTTCCTTGGTCGGGAACCGGCGGTACAGGGTGGCCGGCCCGACCCCGGCGCGCCGGGCGATCTCGCGCATCGGCACGTCCAGGCCCTCGGCGGCGAACACCAGGCGGGCCGCGTCGAGGATGCGCTCGCGGTTGTCGCGGGCGTCGGAGCGCAGCAGGTGAGGCAAATGATCGGCCACGCTCTCACTTTAGCCAAGCGGACGCCGGCGTCCACTACCGTCGGTCCCATGAAAGCAGTTGCGGTGCAAGCGTTCGGCGATCCCGAGGGGCTCGCGGTCATCGACGTCCCGGTCCCGGAACCGGCCGCGGGACAGGTGCTGGTCGCCACCGAGGCGATCGGCGTGGGCGGGGTCGACGCCGTGATCCGCAGCGGCGCCCTCGCCGCGTACGGGTTCCGGGACGGGCACATCCTCGGCGGCGAGATCGCGGGCACGGTGACCGCGGTCGGCGACGGCGTCGACCGCGAGTGGACCGGACGGCGCGTGTGGGCCTTCACCGGCGTGGGCGGCGGGTACGCCGAGCAGGCGGTCGCCCCGGCCGAGACGCTCGTCCCGCTCCCGGCGGCGACGTCGGCCGTGGACGCGGTGACGCTCGGCAGCTCCGGCGCCGTGGCGCACTTCGGCCTCCGCCACGCCCACTTCGCCCCGGGCGAGTCGGTGCTGGTCCGCGGCGCGGCGGGCGGTCTCGGGATCATGACGGTCCAGCTCGCCGCCCGCGCCGGGGCCGGCGCGATCGCGGTGACGACGTCTTCGCCCGAGCGCGGGGAACGCCTGCGTGAACTCGGCGCGACCCGCGTGCTGGACCGCGCCGGCGAGGGGACGGCCGACACCTACGACGTCGTCATCGACATCGTCGCCGGGCCGGACCTGCCGTCGTTCTTCGCCAAGCTCAGCCCGAACGGCCGCCTGGTGGCGATCGGCGCGGTCGCCGGCGACCCTCCGGCGGACTTCGGCAAGCAGCTGTTCGCGGCGTTCCAGAGGTCGCTGTCGTTCTCGACCTTCAGCGCGAACACCGTGCCCCAGGCCGACCGGCGGGCGGTGACGACGGACCTGTTCGCCGCCGCGGACCGGGGAGAGCTGACCTCGGTCGTGCACGAGGTCCTGCCGCTGGACCAGGCGGTACTGGCCCACCGGAAGATGCAGGCCGGCGAGGTGTTCGGGAGGATCGTGCTGACTCCGCCGGAAAGCTGACCCGTAGGGTGTGGCCATGGCAGATCGGCTCTACTTCCGGCAGCTGCTCGCCGGTCGGGACTTCGCCGTCGGCGACCCGGTCGCGACGCAGATGGTGAACTTCGCCTACCTCATCGGCGACCGGGACACCCGGGACGCGGTGCTCGTCGACCCGGCCTACGCCGTGCAGGACCTGCTCGATGTCCTCGACGCCGATGGCATGCGGCTCACCGGGGTCCTCGCCACCCACCACCACCCCGATCACGTCGGCGGCGAGATGATGGGCTTCGACCTGCCCGGCATCGCCGAGCTGCTCGCGCTCCGGCCCGTGCCGATCCACGTCAACGGCGCCGAAAGCGAGTGGGTCCGCCGCGTGACCGGGGTCGAGGAAACCGACCTGCGCGCACACGACCACGACGACGTCCTCGAGGTCGGCTCGATCCCCGTCCGGATGCTGCACACCCCCGGCCACACGCCCGGCAGCCAGTGCTTCCTCGTCGAAGACAAGCTCGTCTCCGGCGACACGCTCTTCCTCGAAGGGTGCGGGCGCACCGACTTCCCCGGGGGCGACGCCGAGGAGATCTACCGCAGCCTGCAGGCCCTCGCCGGGCTTCCCGGCGACCCCGTCGTCTACCCCGGGCACCAGTATTCGGCCGAACCGTCGGCCGCGCTGTCGGACGTCAAGCGCACCAACTTCGTCTACCGGCCGCGGTCGCTCGACGAATGGAAGGTCATGTTCGGCGGCTGAGCAAGGTGTTCCACGGGGTGAAACACCGCTGTTTCACGGACTGGGCGGCGATTGACTTCGCCTGACCGGGGCCCGAATGTCGGGAGCACGCAAGCCCCGAACATCCCCGTCCCCGGGAGAAATCCGTGTCGATTTCCACCACGGGCGTGCTTCCGCGCGCCCGGAAGCGCGCCGAAGGGCCGCCACGCCGGATCGCGTGGCGGCCCGATCTGCGGCGCTGGATCAGCCCGGTGGTGCTCGTCGCCGCCTGGCAGATCGCCAGTGCCACCGGCGTATTGCCGCCCGACAAGCTCAGTTCACCCTGGACGGTCGTGCGGGCCGGCGTCGAAGTCGCGCGCAGCGGCGAACTCGGCAACGCCTTCCTGGTGTCGCTCGGCCGCGTCGGCGCCGGGTTCGCGATCGGGGCCGTCATCGGCGTGGTGCTGGGCATCGTCTCCGGGCTGTCCCGCTGGGGTGAGGTGCTGGTCGACCCGCCGGTGCAGATGCTGCGGACGCTGCCGTTCCTCGGCCTGATCCCGCTGTTCATCCTGTGGTTCGGCATCGGCGAGGAGACCAAGATCGTGCTGGTCGCCCTGGGGGTGGCCTTCCCGCTCTACCTGAACGTCCACTCGGGAATCCGCGGTGCCGACCCGAACCTCGTCGAGGCGTCCCGGGCGCTCGGGTTCAGCCGGGCGGAACGGCTCTGGCACGTGGTGATCCCCGGTGCGTTACCGCAGGCGCTCGTCGGGTTGCGGCAGTCGCTCGGCATCGCCTGGCTGGCGTTGATCGTGGGCGAGACGGTCAACGCCGACGCCGGCGTCGGCTACCTCATCAACAACGCGCGCGAGTTCCTGCGCACCGATGTCGTGGTCGTCGGTCTCGTCCTGTACGCCCTGCTCGGCCTGGTCACCGACGCGCTGGTCCGGCTGCTGGAACGGAAGGTGCTGCGGTGGCGAACCCGGTAGCCGAGGTCCGGGACCTCACGAAGAAGTTCGGCGAGCGGACCATTCTCAGCGGACTCGATCTGACCGTCGACCGCGGTGAGTTCGTCGCGCTGCTGGGCCGCAGTGGTTCCGGCAAGTCGACGCTCCTGCGGGTGCTGGCCGGTCTGGATGACGACGTCGAAGGGCGCGCGGACGTGACCGGGACGGTTTCGGTCGCCTTCCAGCAGCCGAGACTGCTGCCGTGGCGGAAGGTCTGGCGCAACGTGGTCCTCGGCCTGCGCCAGGACGGCGTCTCGAAGGCCCGCAACCGCGCGCTCGCGGAGAAAGCGCTCGCCGAGGTCCACCTGACCGACCACGCCGACGACTGGCCGCTCACCCTCTCCGGCGGCGAAGCCCAGCGGGTGTCGCTGGCCCGCGCGCTGGTGCGCGAACCCGGCCTGCTGCTGCTCGACGAGCCGTTCGGCGCCCTCGACGCGCTCACGCGGATCGCGATGCACGGGCTGGTCCAGGACCTCTGGCGGCGCCACCGGCCGGGGGTGCTGCTGGTGACCCACGACGTCGACGAGGCCCTGCGGCTCGCCGGCCGGGTGCTGGTGCTCGACGGCGGCCGGATCGTGGCCGAGCACCGGCCGCGCGAAGCCGGCCACGACGACCTCCGCCGGCGTGTGCTGGCCGACTTGGGAGTGACCGAAGATGCAGTGGCGTAACGGAATCGCGCTCGTGGCGGCGGCCTTCGTGCTGGCCGGGTGCGGCTCGGGGGCGAGCTCCGGCTCGGGACCGGCCGCCGTTCCGGGGCCGGTGAGCGCGGCCGACCTGGCGAAGGTGACGCTCAGGGTCGGCGACCAGAAGGGCGGCGTGAAGTCGCTGCTCACCGCGGCGGGCCAGCTCGACGGCACGCCGTACAAGATCGAGTGGTCCACCTTCACCTCCGGACCGCCGCTGCTCGAGGCGGCCTCGGCGGGCGCGATCGACATCGGCCGCGTCGGCAACACGCCGCCGATCTTCGCGGCCGCGGCGAAGGCCAAGATCGCGGTCGTCAGCGTCGCGCGCAGCAACGTCGAGCGGGAGGCCATCCTCGTCCCGCCCGATTCGCCGCTGGCGGACGTCGCTTCGCTGAAGGGCAAGACGGTCGGGGTCGCGAAGGGCAGTTCCGCGCACGGCCAGCTGCTGAACACGCTGCACCGGAACGGACTGTCCACGAAGGACATCAAGGTGAGCTTCCTGCAGCCGGCCGAGGCCTACGCGGCGTTCACCCAGCACACGATCGACGCGTGGGCGATCTGGGATCCCTACACCGCGCAGGCCCAGATCGAGGCGAAGGCCCGGGTGCTCGCCGACGGGCGCGGCGCGTCCAACGGGCTGGCCTTCGAGACCGCGAGCACCGCGGCGCTGGCCGATCCCGGCCGGAACTCGGCGATCCGCGACTTCGTGATCCGGGTGGTCAAGGCGCAGAAGTGGGCCGACACGCACCGCCCGGAGTGGGCGGCGGCGTGGGCCAAGGAGACCGGGCTCAAGCTCGAAGTGGCCCGGAAGGCCGTCGACGCGGGCCGGGACCAGCCGATCCCGCTCGACGACTCGGTCATCCAGTCCGAGCAACAGCTCGCGGACGCGTTCACCGACGAGAAGACTCTGCCGGGCAAGGTGGACTTCGCCGCGTTCGCCGACCGGCGGTTCGCCTCCGACCTGGATCAGGCGAGGAGCAACGGATGACCATCAGGCTGCACTGGTTCCTGCCGACCAGCGGCGACGGCCGCACGATCGTGGAACGCTTCCACGCCAACCGGTCCGCCGGGCCGTCGGCGCAGCGCCAACCCGACCTGGACTACCTCGCGCAGGTCGCCCGCGCCGCCGAGCGGCAGGGCTTCGAAGGCGTCCTGACCCCGACCGGCACGTGGTGCGAGGACGCGTGGCTGACCACCGCCGCGCTGATCCGCGAGACGACCCGGCTGAAGTTCCTGGTCGCCTTCCGACCCGGCGTCATCTCCCCGACGCTCGCCGCGCAGATGGCCGGCACGTTCCAGCGCCTGTCGGAGGGCCGGGTGCTGCTCAACATCGTCACCGGCGGCGACGCCGTCGAGCAGCGGCGCTTCGGCGACTGGCACGACCACGACGCCCGGTACGCGCGCACCGACGAGTTCCTCACCATCGTCCGCGGCGTCTGGTCCGGGCAGCCGTTCACCTTCGAGGGCGAGCACCTGCGCGTCGAAGGCGCGACGACGCTGGCCGCGCCGGACCCGGTGCCGCCGATCTACTTCGGCGGGTCGTCGCCGGCCGCGCTGCCGGTCGCGGCCCGGCACGCCGACGTCTACCTGACCTGGGGCGAGCCGCCCGCGCAGGTGGCCGAGAAGATCGGCAAGGTCCGCGAGCTGGCCGGCGACCGGCCGATCCGGTTCGGCGTCCGGCTGCACACGATCTCGCGTGACACCTCGGCCGAGGCGTGGGCGGAGGCGCAGAAGCTGCTGGACGCGCTGAGCCCGGAGCAGGTCGCGAAGGCCCAGGCGCAGCTCGCGGCGAGCGAGTCGGTCGGGCAGCAGCGGATGGTCGCGCTGCACGGCGGCCGGACCGACGGCGGCGTCCGCGGGCTGGAGATCCACCCCAACCTGTGGGCGGGTGTCGGCCTGGTCCGCGGCGGCGCGGGCACCGCGCTGGTCGGCAGCCACGACGAGGTCGCCGACCTGATCGAGGAGTACCACAGCGTCGGCGTCAGCGAGTTCGTGCTGTCCGGCTATCCGCACCTGGAGGAGGCGTACTGGTTCGGCGACGGCGTCCGGCCCGAGCTGGCCCGGCGCGGCCTGATCAAGGAGTCCTAACCCCAGCGGGTCGAGGCGTAGACGACGATGTTGTCGCGGTAGGAGCGTTTCGCCGCGTCGAAGCTGCCGCCGCAGGTGATCAGCCGCAGCGCGCTGCCCGGCGCGGGCCCGTACACCGCGTCGGTCGGGAAGTCGTTCTTCGGGTAGCGCTGGACGGTGTCCACGACGAACCGGGTCTCCTGGCCGTCGGAGCGCGTGACGAACACCGGGTCGCCGTCGCGCAGGTCGCGCAGCCGGAAGAACGGCGCCGGCCCGGACCGGGAGTCGACGTGCGCGGCGATCACCGCCGGCCCGGGGTCGCCCGGCACCGGGCCGGCGGCGTACCAGCCGACGTCTTCGAACTTCGCGGGCGCTTCGAGCTGGTGATCCGCGCCCAGCCCGAGCGGGACGAGCGCGGGCGCGTCCACGCCGATGGCCGGGATCCGCAGCCGCACCGGGTGGACGTCGGCGGCCGGGGGCAGCGGCAGGGGACCGCTCGCCACCGGCGCCGACGGAACCGGAGACGGCGCCGGGGATGGCGGCGCGGGCTGGGCCGGGGCCACCGAGCAGCCCGCGGCCAGCAGGACCGCGACCAGCAGCGCGCCGAGGTCAGCGCGCACGAGCCGCCCGGCGTCCCACGAGGAGCGCGGCCAGCAGCCCGGCCGCCGCGAACGCCGGCCAGAGCGGCAGCCCGGACGACGGCGCCGTGCCGCCGCCCCCGGTCTCGACGCCGAGCTTCGGCGGCTGGGGCAGCGATGCGCCGTCGGAGATCGGGTTCGCCTTGAGCGCGCCGGCGTTCTCGGTGATCAGGAGCGTGGTCGACGTCCCGGCCTTGACGTCGACGTCGGCGGTCGACCTGACCGAGCCACCGGACAGCTGCAGCGGCCAGCGCCCTTCCGGCACGTCCATGTAGGACGACGTCTGGCCGTAGGCCGCGTCCTTGGCGAACGCGGTGCCGGTCGGGCCCTGGACGCTGACCGGGGCGATCGCCGCCGACCCTTCGACCACCCGGAGCCGGCCCTTGCCGGCGGCGGGCGCGGTGAGGTCGTCGGTGATCAGGTCACCTTTGAGCGTGCCGTCCGGGCCGTTCGCGAACACCAGCAGCGAGTACGCGCTGCGCTCGGCGACGTCGATGGTCGCCGACAGCGCGGGCGGGGTGCTGGACGCCGCGTCGGCGGGCCGCATCGAGAGCGTGTACTTGCCGGGGTCGAGCGACGAGTACGGCGTGACCGCGCCGTAGCCCGCCTTGCGGATGACGACCTTCTCGGCCTGGCCGAAGGGCGCGAAGTAGATGTCCACCGGCGGCACCTTGGGGGAGAGGTGCCCGACCCGGATCCAGCCGACACCCGGGCCGGGCGCGGTCGCCGCCTCGGCCGTCACCGGCGTCAGCGCGACGAGCAGGAGCGCGGCGGCGGCCAACCCGCCGGGTCTGAGCAGGAGCTGGGGGAGAGTGCGCATCGGAGGGCCTTTCACCGGTCAGGGGGAGGAGAACGGGACGAGCAGTCCCGGGGGTGCGAACAGCGGGTAGGTGACGAGCACGCCACCGCCGGTCCGGGCGACCGACGAGGGGCGGAACAGGTCGCGCTGGCCGGTGTAGAACGCGGCCGCGCCGTCTTCGCCACCGGTCAGCAGGACCCGGCGGCGGGGTTGCCCGGCGGGGTCTTCGCCGGGGACCTCGGGGAACGCCGCGACCCGGACCGGTTCCAGGGCCGCGAGCGCGGCGATCGTCGCGATCAGCCGCGGGTCGACGCGGCCCGCGCGGAGCACGGCGGCGGCGTCCGGGGCGAAAGTGATGCGGGCCGACGCCTGGAGGGCCTCGCCGGCGTGGGCGCGTGCCGACGCTTCCGACGGCGCGGCCGGGTCGGCCGGCGGCAGGCCGAGGCGGGAGACGGTGATCTTGACCGCGGGGCCGGTGCCGAACACGGCGGTCGCGCCGGAGTTGGCGAAGGCGGCTTCGATCGCGGGATAGGCGCGGCGCAGGTCGGTCGCGTCGTCGGCGAAGACGGCCCACTCGGCGGGCGGGCAGGCGGCCGCGCACGCCGCGGGTGGGACGAGCATGCCGGTCGGCCAGCCTGCCTTGGCGAGCTCGGCCCAGGCGGCGTCGTCGACGAGCACGCGAGAGCCGGAAGCGTTGGCCCGCAACCACTCCTGCGCGTCCGCCAGCGGGCCGCCCCGGTCGGTCGTGGGCCGCAGGGCCGGGTAGCCGTACGCCCAGCCGGCGGCCACGATCGCGACGAGGACGACCGCGGCGAGCACGACACCCTTCCCGGGTCGCCGGGCCGCTTCCCCGCGGTGGGCCGGGGCGCGCTGCCGGAGCACGGCCTGCACGACGCCGGCCAGCAGCAGCGGCGTCACCGGCAGCAGCAGGGCGAGCACGGCGGTGTGCGGCACGCCCGGCACGGCCAGGGTCGCGGCGAGCAGCAGGCCGGACACCGCGAACGGCCGCAGGGACGTCACGGCGAGCGCGGCCACCAGCGCGAAGGTCGACAGCACGGCCCACGCCGGGTCGAGCGCGACCCAGTCGGCGACCGACGGACGGCCCGCGGCCGCGAGGTGCGGCCGGAGGACCCCGGCGGCCGGTCCGAACGCGATGCCGAGCCCGAGGTTGAGCAGCACCGCCACCAGCGCGGCCCGCACGGGCGCGCGCCGCACCAGCAGCCAGCCGGCCGCGGGCAGGAAGAACAGCGCGAGCGGCGAGGTGAGCACCGCGGCCAGCAGGCAGACCGCGGCGTAGATGTCGTGCCGGATCCGCGCGTCGGGCCGGGTGACGAGCACCAGCGCGCCCAGCGCCCACACCACCGCCAGGTCCTCGACGACGACGAGCCGCTGCAGGCCCAGGGCCAGCGGGGACGCCGCGAGCAGCACGACCGCGGCCGCCGACGCCCACCGCGTCAGGCCGAGCCGGCGCGCGAGCACCCACAGCAGCACGGCACCGGCCACCGCCGCGACGAGCATCGTCTCCCGGACCGCGGCCAGTGCTGTCGCCGAGCGGCCGAACGCGTCCGAAACCATCGTGTACGCCGAGAGCTGCCACCAGCCGAACGGGCTGACACCGGCGCCGCCCGCGTCGGTGAACGGCGTGAAGTGGCCGAGCGCGTAGGCGTGGGCGACGTTCGCGGCTTCGGCGGGCAACGCCGGGCTCGGCGCGGCGAGGTAGAGCACCCGCAGGCCGCCGGCGAGGGCCAGCAGGGCGAGCACGATGTCGAGCGACAGCAACCGGTGACCGGCCGTCGGCTCGGAAGGGGTCGCGGGGGAGCGGCCCGAGAACGTCGTCCCCCAGCTGTGCTGGGCCATTCGACGGATCGTAGCCGCTCCCGATCACCCGTCCAGCTCGGGACGGTTACGTCAGCCGGACGGCCTAGAGATCCGAAAAGCCTTGTCCCGCAAGATTATTTCCGACTGTCCCGAGTGGATCCGGAGAGTGTCCGGGTCAACGCGAGTGCGACCGTGCGGACGGCGGGCGCGACCCGTTCGGTCCGCATCCGGTTGGCCCAGCCGGAGATCGAGACCGCGGCGACCGCGACGCCGCGGGAGTCGAGCAGCGGGCTGGCCGCGCACACGACGCCGACGCCGGATTCCTCGCGTTCCAAGGCGATCCCATCCTCCCGGACCCGGCTGAGCTGCCGGCGCAGCAGGCCGGGTGCGGTGATCGTCTTCGGGCTCATCCTGGGTAATCCGGCGTCGATCACCTCGTTCACCACGGATTCCGGAGAAAACGCGAGGATCGCCTTCCCGACTCCCGTGGCGTGCGCGGGGAACCGGCCGCCGATGCGCGACGGCAGCGTCGGCGCGTCCGGGCCGCGCAGCACGTCGAGGTAGACGACTTCGGTGCCTTCGAGGATGGCGAGGTGGACGGTGTTGCGCGTCGCTTCGCGGAGGTCGGCGAGGTACGGGCGGGCCGCTTCGACCAGCCCGCGCCGCGGTGACGCCAGTTGGCCGATTTCGAACAACCGCAGCCCGAGCCGCACCGCGCCGTCCTCGCGGGTGAGCAGGCCGGTGTCGGCGAGGTGGCCCACCAGCCGGTGCACCGTCGTCTTCGCCAGGCCGGTCCGGCGGGCCAGCTCGGAGACGCCGAGGGCCTCGTCGCCCGGCCGGAAGGCTTCCAGCAGCGCGGCGAGCCGGGTCGCGACGAGACCGTCGCCGCTCGCGCCGTCGTTCCGCCCAGCGGTACGCATGGGTTGAGTGTGCCCGATCTTCCCCGCCAGTGTCACGAGGTCGGAGGTGAGGTCAGTGGTCGTCGGCGCCGAGCACGAGCCGCACGCAGTGGGCGACGAGCCGTTCGCGGGAAACCTTCAGCGAGCCGTCGAGGTAGGCGATGAAGACGTTGCTCAGCGCGCCGACCAGCCCGACGGCGACCATCTGCCGCTCGGTCTCGTCGCCGTGGGTCAGCTGCTCGCCGACGAGCGCGGCGAACACCGGCAGCAGGTGCAGGCCGCGGCGGGTCAGCGCGGGGTCGGTCAGCGGGGCGAGGAGCAGGATCCGGCCCCGCCGGGGATCGTCGACGATCAGCTCGACGAACGCGCGCACGGCGTGCTCGGCCCGCAGCACCGGGGTCGGCGCGTCGCGGACCGCGTCCACCAGCGCTTGGCGCGCCTGCTCGCCGACGTGCTCGTAGACGGCGGCGACGAGCTCCTCGCGGTCGGCGAAGCTCTCGTAGAAGTACCGCTCGGTGAGCTTCGCGTGCCGGCACACCGCGCGCACGCTCGTCCCGGCCGAGCCTTCGGTGCCCAGCAGTTCGAGGCCCGCGGACACGAGCTGCTCGCGCCGCAGCGCCTTCCGGTCGTCCAGGGTCGTGCCCGCCCACGTGCGGCCCGGCATGATCACTCCTCGGTTGACTACGGCTGTTGTCAGATCCTAGCCTGACAACAGCCGTAGTCAGTTCCGACTCGACGAGGAGAGCGCCGATGAGCAGGGAATCGCCCGAACCCCTGGGTCCCGACTCGCTGACCTGGAAGTACTTCGGCGACTGGCGTGGCCTGCTCATCGCCCTGTGGGCCGGGTCGATGCAGAACATGCATCCGGGCCTCGGCGCCGGCGTCGAGCAGCACTCGCGGTTCTTCGAGGAGCGCTGGCAGCGGCTGTTCCGCTCGCTCTACCCGATCGGCGGAGTCGTCTACGACGGCCCGCGCGCCCACGCGACCGCGTTGCAGGTGCGCGGCTACCACGACCGCATCAAGGGCGTCGACGCTCGAGGCCGTCGCTACCACGCGCTCGATCCCGACACCTACTACTGGGCGCACGCCACGTTCTTCGTCAGCACGATCCTGATCGCCGACCACTTCATGGGCGGCATCGGCGAGGCGGAAAAACGGCGGCTGTTCGACGAGCACGTCACGTGGTGGCGGATGTACGACCTGACGATGCGGCCGGTGCCGGAGAGCTGGGAGGACTTCCAGCGCTACTGGAAGCACATGTGCGCCGACGTCCTGGAGGACAACAAGG
This sequence comes from Amycolatopsis sp. NPDC005961, assembly GCF_040629235.1. Taxonomy (NCBI): domain Bacteria; kingdom Bacillati; phylum Actinomycetota; class Actinomycetes; order Pseudonocardiales; family Pseudonocardiaceae; genus Amycolatopsis; species Amycolatopsis sp. NPDC005961. The sequence continues at coordinate 33,337 of NZ_JBEXVF010000067.1, forward strand.
CCACCCGCGACGTCCTCGACCTCGGCGGGATCGCGAAGCCGCCGTTCCTGCCGTGGCTGCCGGACGCGCTCTGGCGGCCGGTGAGCGCGCTGATCGCGAAGAACTTCGTCTGGCTGACGACCGGGCTCTACGACCGCGAGATCTGGGACCTGCTCGGGCTGCGCTGGTCGGAGCGCGACGCGCGCCGGCACCGGCGGGTCGGCCAGCTGATCAACGCCGTGTTCGAGCTCGTCCCGCACGACCGCCGCTACCACCCGCGGGCCCGGGCCGGCTGGCGGCGCGAGCGCGGCGAGGTGGCTCCGGACGCCGCCTTGGTCGAGACTCCACCCAGGAACCTGCCGCCGCTGTCGGAGCGGGGCAAGCCCGAGCACTACGCGCCGAACGTCTAGGAGGCATTCGTGAAGCTGGGATTCCACGTCGGGTACTGGGGCAGCGGCCCGACGCCGGGCGCACTGGAAGCGGTGCTCAAGGCCGAGGAGCTCGGCTTCGACTCGGTGTGGACGGCGGAGGCGTACGGCTCGGACGCGTTCACGACGCTGGCCTGGTACGGCGCGTCGACCAGCCGGATCCGGCTCGGGACCAACATCGTCCAGATGGCGGCGCGCACGCCGACCGCGACCGCGATGAGCGCGATGACGCTCGACCACCTCTCCGGCGGCCGGATGGTGCTCGGGCTCGGCGCGTCCGGGCCGCAGGTCGTCGAGGGCTGGTACGGCCAGCCGTACCCGAAGCCCCTCGCCCGGACGCGGGAGTACGTCGACATCGTCCGGCAGGTGATCGCCCGCGAAGCCCCGGTGACCCTGGACGGCCAGCACTTCCAGCTGCCGCTGAAGGGCGGCACCGGGCTCGGCAAGGCGCTGAAGCCGACGGTCCACCCGCTGCGCAAGGAGATCCCGATCCACCTGGCCGCGGAGGGCCCGAAGAACGTCGCGCTGTCGGCGGAGATCGGCGACGGCTGGCTTCCGCTGTTCTTCTCGCCCAAGAGCAACGACTTCTACAAGGCGGCGCTGGCGGAGGGCTTCGCCCGCGAAGGCGCCCGGCACACCCTGGAGACGTTCGAGGTGCCGTGCTCGATCCCGGTGATCGTGCACGACGACGTCGAAGAGGCGGCTTCGTGGATCAAGCCGTCGCTCGCGCTCTACATCGGCGGGATGGGCGCGAAGAGCGTCAACTTCCACCACGACGTCTTCGCCCGGCTGGGTTACGAGGACGTGGCGGACAAGGTCCAGGAGCTGTACCTCGCGGGCCGCAAGGACGAGGCGACCGCGGCGATCCCGACGTCGCTCGTGGAGGACACGTCGCTGATCGGGCCGGCGGCGAAGATCCGCGACGAGCTGCAGGCGTGGGAGGAAACGGTGGTCACCCAGCTGCTGCTCCGCGGGGACGCGGCGACGCTGACGAAGATCGCCGAAGCGCTCGGCTGACCGGCGAATCGACGGCGCCCGGGCGGCTTGACGGCACTTTTGTCGGGTTGCCCGGGTGGCGGGGCTCACGTACGGTCCCCGACTAACGCGAAAGTCGTTCACGTTAGTCGGGAGACCGTATGCGGGTGAGTCGTCGTACCGTCCTGGCCGGAGCCACCGCGCTCCCGTTCGCCGCCGCGGTCAGACCCGCCGCGGCCGCTTCCTCGCTCAAGGTGGGCGTCGGGATCGGCGACGTCACCGGGCCCGCCGCCGAAAACGGCATGATGGGCTACTCCATGCCGCAGCAGCAGACCGCCGGCATCCACCTGCGCACCCGGGCCCGCGCCTACATCGTCGACGACGGCGCGAAGCGGATCGTCTTCGTCACCGCCGAGCTGGGCGCGCTGTTCCAGTCCGTCCACCAGGGTGTTCTCCGCGAGCTGGCCCGCAAGTACGGCGACCGCTACACCGAGCAGAACGTCCTGCTCAACGCCACCCACACGCATTCGGCGTGCGGCGGCGACTCGCACTACGCCGCCTACGACCTGGCGATCCTCGGCTTCCAGCAGCAGACCTACGACGCCGTCGTCGCCGGGATCGTCGACGCGATCGGCCGGGCGCACGAGAACCTGAAGCCCGGCGAGCTGACCCTCGGCCGCACCGAGCTGACCGAGGCCAGCGCCAACCGGTCCCGCGTCGCCTTCGAACTGAACCCCGACAAGGACCACTTCCCGCTCTCGATCGACCCCGCGGTGACCGTGCTGCGGTTCCGCCAAGGCGGCCAGGACGTCGGCGCGATCACCTGGTTCGCCACGCACGGCACGTCGATGAGCAACGGCAACCACCTGATCAGCAGCGACAACAAGGGTTACGCCGCCTACACGTGGGAGCACGACCACGCCGGCGTCCGCTACCTCGACGGCCCGCCCGGGTTCGTCGCCGCGTTCGCCCAGACCAACTCCGGTGACATGACGCCGAACCTCGACCTGAAGCCCGGCACGCCCGAGACGGAGTTCGAGAACACCCGGCGCATCGGCGAACTCCAGTTCCAGGCGGCGAAACACGCCTTCGACGCGGCGACCGAGACCGTCACCGGCGGCGTCGACCATCGGCTGACCTATGTGGACATGTCCGCCGTGGACGTCGACCCCCGGTTCACCCCGGACGGACGTCCGCACCGCACCTGCACCGCCGCGATCGGCGTCTCGATGCTCGCCGGCAGCACCGAAGACGGGCCCGGCCTGCCGCTGCCCGAAGGCGTCAAGAACCCCTTCATCGACTGGCTCGGCGGCATCGACGCGCCGATCCCGCGGGCGCTCGCCGACGCGCAGGCGCCGAAGGTCGTCGCGGTGCCGTTCGGCGCGATGAAGCCCTACCCGTGGGCGCCGGAGGTGCTGCCGCTGCAGATCGTCCGGATCGGGCAGCTGCACCTCGTCGCCGGGCCGGCGGAGTACACCATCGTCGCCGGGCTGCGGATCCGGAAGACCGTCGCCGAGGCGCTGGGCGTGCCGCTGGAGAACGTCCTGATGCAGGGCTACTCCAACGCCTACAGCCAGTACGTCACGACGCCCGAGGAGTACGACTCCCAGCAGTACGAAGGCGCGTCGACGCTCTTCGGCCGCTACACCCTCCCCGCGTACCAGCAGGAGTTCGGGAAGCTCGCCGCCGCGATGAAGGCGGGGACCTCGGTGCCGCACGGCCCGGTCCCGCGCGACCTGCGCGGCAAGCTCGTGAACTTCCAGCCCGGCGTCGTCTTCGACAGCGCGCCGCTGCTGAAGAACTTCGGCGACGTCGTCACCGACGCGAAGAGCAGCTACCGGCGCGGCGAGCAGGTGTCGGTCGCCTTCGTGACCGGCCACCCGAAGAACGACCTCCGCCGCGACGGCACGTTCCTCGAGGTCCAGCGGTACGTGGACGGCCGCTGGGTCCGCCACGCCGACGACGGCGACTGGGCGACGAAGTTCCGGTGGACGCGGACGTTCGTGAGCGAGTCACGCGCCGAGGTCACCTGGGACATCCCCGCGAACACCCCGGCCGGCAAGTACCGCGTCGTCCACTCCGGAGCCTGGAAGCACGGGCTCACCGGAGCCATCGCCCAGCTCGGCGGGACCTCCCGCGCCTTCGTCGTCTCCTGATCCGGAAAGGACCCCGCGTGCGCAGGACCGCCCTTCTCGCCGCCGTCGTCGCCGCCTTCGCCCTCGTCGCCACGCCCGCCCGGGCCGCGGACGCGGCCGTGAGCGTGCTCAGCTTCAACCTCTGGCAGCTGCCGTGGATCGCCAACCCGAACACCTCCGACAAGGAGGCCCGGGCCCAGGCCGCCGAGCGCGTCATCCGCGCCCAGGACACCGACGTAGTCGTCCTCGAAGAGGCTTTCAGTGCCCAGGCCGAGGGCCTGCGCGACCGGCTCGTGGACGCGTATCCCTTCCGGACGCCGCTGGTCGGCCAGTCCTGCTCGACGTCGCCGGGCTGGACGTCGGTGAGCGGCACCTGCTCGAACTCGCCGATCGTCGTCAACGGCGGCGTCACCGTGCTGAGCAAGTACCCGATCACCGAGAAGCACCAGCTCGTCTATCGCAATTCCTACTCCGGCACCGCCGACTACCTGTCCAACAAGGGTGCCGCGCTGGTCCGGATCTTCGCCCATGGCAAGGCGCTCTGGCTCGCCGGCACGCACCTGCAGGCCGACGAAGCGCCCGACACGCTGCCGAAGGCGCACCAGGTCCGGATGGCCCAGCTCGGCGAGCTGCGCGACCTCGCCGCCGCCCACGTCCCGGCCGGTGACGCGGTGGCCGTCGCCGGGGACCTCAACATCGAGTATTGGGCGGGGCAGGACCGTCGCGACGCCGCCGGCCGCACCCAGGCCGAGCAGGGCGCGGCCGCGCTCGGCGGCACGCTGCGCACCACGGCCGCGGGGGAGTACACCTTCGACGCCGTCACCAACCCGGACGCGGCGAAGTCCGTTCCCGCGACCTACCGCGACTCGCTGGACTACGTGGGCTCGGTGCGACGCGCCGAGGTCGGCCCGGTTCGGCTGGTGCATTACGACGGTGGCACGATTCCCTCCGACCACTACCCGGTGCGGGCCGAGATCCACTACTGATCCCCTCAGTGGTGGATGCCGGGATTCGTTCTGCGAGGAGAACCATGACGACGCTGTCCGGCCGGACGCGGTTCAGGTATTCGCTCGGCTCGTTCGTCACCGGGTCCTTCGGCACCGTCCCCGGCCTCGTGCTGGTCAAGTACCTCACCGACACGATGGCCGTCCCCGCCGGGTGGGCCGCCGCGATCGTGTTCGTGCCCAAGGCCTGGGACGTCCTGTTCAACCCGATCGCCGGCCGGATGTCGGACGCGGACCTGCTCAAGACCGGCAGCCGCCGCCGCTTCCTGCTCATCGGCGGCATCGGCGTCGCGATCCTGTTCGCGGCGATGTTCGCCCACCCCGGGTTCGGCACCCCGCTGCCGGACGCGCTGTACGTCGCGATCACGTTCGCCCTCTGCGCCACGGCGTACGCGCTGTTCCAGGTGCCGTTCAACGCCCTGCCCGCCGAGCTCACCTCGTCGGGGGCGGAGCGCACCAAGCTCACCAGCGTCCGCATCGGCGTGCTGGCCGTGACGATCCTGATCTGCGGTGGCGGCGCGCCCGCGATCAGCACCGGCATCGGCGGGGTCGCCGGCTACCGGGTGATGGCCGTCGTGATCGGGCTGATCGTGCTGGCCGCGACGCTGCTGGTGTACTTCGGCCTCAAGGACGCGCCGGTCGGCTCGCTGCGGCCGAACACCGTGAACCTGAAGGAACTGGTCCGCACGCTCGCCGCCTGGCGCCCGTTCCGCTGGCTGCTGGGCTCGTACTTCATCCAGGCACTGGGCATCGGCACGGTGCTCGCCGCGATCCCGTTCTTCGCCCAGCGCATCCTCGGCGACGAGGGCTACGGGACGATCATCTTCGTGATCTTCGTCGGCCCGGCGCTGGTCACCATGCCGCTGTGGCCGCGCCTCGGCGACCGCGTCGGCAAGCTCAACGGCTTCCGGATCGCCACGGCGGCGTTCGCACTGGGCCTGCTCGGCCTGGTCTTCGCCCAGTCGCTGCCGCTGGCCGTGACGCTGGTCTTCGTCGCGCTGTGCGGCGTCGGGTACGCCGGGATCTCGGTGTTCCCGCTCGCCATCCTGCCCGACCTGATCACCGCCGAGGAGGAGCGCACCGGCGAGACCCGGGCGGGGATCGCGGCCGGGGTCTGGACCGCGGGGGAGACGCTCGGGCTGGCCTTCGGCGGCGGCCTGTGGGCGATCATCCTCGCGTTCGGCGGGTACGTTTCGAGCACCGACGCGACCGCGGCCCAGCCGCACAGCGCGATCGTCGCGATCCTGTTCGGCGCGTCGATCATCCCCGGCGTGCTCATCGCGCTGGCCCTGCCGCTGCTGCGGCGCAAGGTGCTGGAGCCGCGCCATGAACCCGCCTGAGGACGTCCTGGCGGAGCTGCGGGAGCTGCGCGCGGGTGACCTGCCGACGCACGGCGGCCGCACGCTCGCCTACGTCTACGACAGCGGGTTGTCCGAAGTGGACACGCTCGGGGCGGCCGCGCACGCGCTGGCGTCGTCGGCGAACGGCCTCGACCCGACGGCGTTCCCGAGCTTGCTGCGGATGGAGAACGACCTCGTCTCGGCGGCTTCGTCCTTGCTCGGCTCAGTGTCCGGCGTGGTCGGTTCGGTGACTTCCGGCGGCACGGAGTCGTGTTTGCTCGCGGTGCTCGCCGCCCGGGACGCGCACCCCTCGATCGCGTCGCCGTCGATCGTGCTGCCGACCACCGCGCACGCCGCGTTCCACAAGGCGGCGCACCTGTTCGGGCTGCGGCGGATCGACGTCCCGGTCGACCCGGTGACGTTCCGCGCCGACCCGGCGGCGATGGCCGCGGCGATCGACGACTCGACGGTGCTGGTGGTGGCGAGCGCGCCGTCGTACGCGCACGGCGTCCTCGATCCGATCGCTCCGATCGCGGCGGCGGCTGCTGCCAGGGGCGTTCGGATGCACGTCGACGCGTGCATCGGCGGCTGGGTGCTGCCGTACTTCGCCCGCCTCGGCGCCGACGTCCCGCCGTTCGACTTCCGCGTCCCGGGCGTCACGAGCATCTCGGTGGACCTGCACAAGTACGCGTACTGCCCGAAGGGCACGTCGGTGCTGCTGCACGCGTCGGCGGAACTGCGGCGCTCGCACTACTTCGCGAGCGCGGCCTGGCCGGGTTACACGATGCTGAACACGACGATCCAGAGCACGCGCTCGGGCGGCCCGCTAGCGGCGGCGTGGGCGGTGGTCCGGCACCTCGGCGAGGACGGCTACCTGCAGCTGGCTTCGTCCACGCGGGAAGCGGTTTCCCGGATCCGGGCCGGCATCGGGGAACTGCCGGGTCTGCGGGTGCTCGGCGACCCGGTGTCGACGCTGATCGCGTTCACCGGCGACGACGGCTTCGACCTCTTCACGGTGGCGGACGAGATGAAGACGCGCGGCTGGTACGTCCAGCCGCAGTTCGCTTTCGAAGCGTCCCCGGTGAACCTGCACCTGACGGTGACGGCGGCCAACCACGGCAGCGAGAAGGATTTCTTGACGGACCTCGCGGCTTCTCTGGATGCCGCACGCGCGGCGGGCCCGGTGGTGATCGACCCCGCCGTGGCCGACTTCGTCGCGGCGCTGGATCCGGCGACGCTGACGTCGGACCAGTTCGCGGGGCTGCTGGCGGCGGCGGGCCTGGGCGGCGCGGCCGGTCTCCCGGACCGGATGGCCCCGATCAACGCGCTCCTCGCAACGGCACCGGCGCCGTTGCGGGAGCGGTTGCTGCTCGAGTTCCTGGGCGCGCTCTACACGCCCTGAAAGCTCACTGGTCGCGGGAAGCCAGCCCTTCGGGAGCGGACTTGACGGCCGCGTGGATCGCGTCCGCCAGGGCCAGCGCGTCTTCTTCGGTGAGTTCCAGCGCGACCCGGGCCGAAGCGCCCAGGCCCGGGTTGCGGAAGTCGATGTTCACCGTGTGGCCGTACGGCGCGTGGACCGGGTGGTCGACGTACACGGTTCCCTCGTTCAGCCGGAACCAGCCGCGGGCGCCCTTGCCGCTGCCTTCGAGCGCGAACTTCTCGGTCAGGTAAGTGCACATGGCGAAGTCCTCTCAGACCGTCAGGGTGCGGGAGTAGAAGTCGAAGATGCGTTCCCAGCCGTCCTTCGCGGCTTCCGGCCGGTAGCTCGGGCGGTCGACGGCGAAGAACGAGTGGCCGGCACCCGCGTACGTGTGGAACTCGTGCGGCTTGCCCAGCTTCTCCAGCTCGGCCGCCAGGACGGCGACCTCGTCCGGCCCGGGGAACTGGTCGTCGGCGCCGAAGAGGCCCAGCAGCGGGCACGACAGCTGGGACGCCAGGCCGAGCAGCGGCTTCATCTGCTTCATCGCCTCGGGCGGGTCGTTGACGACGAACGCGCCGTAGCAGTCGACCGCCGCGTCGATGTCCAGGGAACAGCCCGAAAGGAACGCCTGGCGGCCGCCCGAGCAGTGCCCGATGACGCCGATCTTGCCGTTCGCGTTTTCCAGGGCGCGAAGGTAGTCCGCCGCGCCCGAGACGTCACCGACGAGCCGGTCGTCCGGGACGCCGCCGGCCGCGCGGACCGTGGCGGCCGCGTCGTCCGGGTCCGCGCCCGGTGCTTCGCGCGTGTACAGGTTGGGGCACAGCGCGTTGTAGCCCTCGACGGCGAAGCGGCGGACCATCTCCTTCGTCGCCGCGTCGTAGCCGGGCATGTGGTGGATCACCACGACGCCGCCGCGGGGCGTCGTGTCGGTGGGCTTGGCCAGGTAGGCCTCGAGCTCGTCACCGCCGTGGCCGGTGATGGTGACGGTCCCGGCGACGATCTCGTCGGTCATCGGTTCTCCTTCGATCCCTCGGGGGTGTGGAAGTAACGCGCGCCGCGGGAAGCGGAGGCCACCGCGGCGACGACGGCCATCACCGCGGCCGCCGTGAACACGACCACCAGGCCGTGGTGGAACGGGCCGGAGACCAGCTGCGGGAAGAACTCCCCGCCGGTCAGGGCCGAGCGGTCGGCCGGGGACAGCCCGGCCAGGACGTCCGGGCCGAGCAGGTGCCCGACCGGGTTGCTGCCGAGGAACGCGGCGAACAGCGTGCTCACCGGCGGCAGCTGGGCGACACCGTCCGCGACGGACGCCGGGACGCCGTGGGCCTGCAACCCGCTGGTCAACGTCTGTGGCAACGAAGACGCCAGCCCGGCGATCATCAGCGAGAAGAACACGCCGATCGACAATGACGTCCCGGAGTTCTGGAACGTCGCCCGCATCCCGGAGGCGACCCCGCGCTGCTCGGTCGGCACACTGCTCATGATCGCGGACGTGTTGGGCGCGGAGAACATGCCCTGGCCGATCCCGCTGAGGACGAGCAGCGCGGCGAACGCCGGGTAGGGGAAGTCCACCGGCAACGCCAGCAACCCGAGGAACGCGGCCGCGACCAGCAAGAGCCCGCCCGTGGAGAACAGCCGGGCCCCGAACCGGTCGGAGAGGTAGCCCGACACCGGACCCGCGACGAGGAACCCGACGGTCAGCGGGAGCAGGTAGATGCCCGCCCACAGCGGGGTGCGCTCGTAGTCGTAGCCGTGCAGGGGCAGCCAGATCCCCTGCAGCCAGATGATGAGCATGAACTGCATGCCACCCCGGGCGACCGAGGTCAGCAGCGCGGCGACGTTGCCGGCGGCGAACGCGCGGATCTTGAACAGCGAAAGCTGGAACATCGGCGCCGCGACGCGGGTCTCGATGAGGCCGAACAGCAGGAGCAGCAGCACGCCGGCGCCGATCCCGCCGAGCACCCACGGACTGCCCCAGCCGGTCGCGGCGCCGCCGTAGGGCTGGATGCCGTAGGTGATCGCGGCCAGCAGCAACGCGGTCCCGGCGGCGAAGGTGACGTTGCCGCCCCAGTCGACCTTCGCGCGCTTCGGCGTCCCGACTTCGCGGAGGCTGCGGATCGACCAGATCGTGCCGAGCAGCCCGAACGGGACGCTCACCCAGAACACGGCACGCCAGTCGATCTCCGCGAGCAACCCGCCGACGACCAGGCCGAGGAACTGCCCGGCCAGCGCGGTGATCTGGTTGACGCCGAGCGCCATGCCGCGTTGTTCCGCGGGGAAGGCGTCGGTGAGGATCGCGGCCGAGTTCGCCGTCAGCATCGAGCCGCCGACGGCTTGGACGATCCGCCAGCCGATCAGCCACAGCGCGCCGCCGCCCGCGTGGAACGGGTCGAACGACAGCGCGACCGACGCGGCGCTGAAGACGACGAAGCCGAGGTTGTACATCTTGACGCGGCCGAACATGTCGCCGAGCCGCCCGAGCGTCACCACCAGCACGGCCTGGACCAGCAGGTAGCCGAGGATCATCCAGAGCAGGTAGCCGATGTTGCCCGGGGCGAGGGGGTCGAGCCCGATGCCGCGGAAGATCGCGGGCAGCGAGATGATGACGATCGAGCCGTCGAGCGCGGACATCAGCACGCCGAGCGTGGTGTTGGAGAGGGCGACCCACTTGTAGCGGCCGCTCGTGAGCTGCGTCGTCACAGCTCGTCCGCCAGCCGCTCGATGAGCGGGATGGCCGCGATCAGCTCGCGCTGCTCGGCCGGGGTGAACTTCTCGGCCAGCGCGGTCGCCATCTTCTGCGTCGTCCGCGAGCGGCGGTCGGTGAGCAGCTTGACGCCGGTTTCGGTGACCGACATCAGCACCTTGCGGCCGTCGGAGTCGTCCTTGCGCCGCTCGACGAGTCCGCGTTCGACCAGCCCGGCCAGCGTCACGCCCATGGCCTGCGGCTTGACGCGTTCGAGGTCGGCGAGACAGCCCGGCGTGGCCGGGCCCTCCCGGTCGAGCCGGGAGAGCACCGACCGTTCGGGCAGCGTCAGCTCCCCGACGACGTACCCCTGCCGCAACCGCCGGATCACCCGGCCCAGCGCGACGCGCAGGTCGGCGCTGGCCTGGAGGAGGTCCTCGTCCGTCACGATCGTCAACCTAGACTGATAAACCTGGGTTGATCAACTCGGACGGACCGGCCGTTATCGGGTGGGCCGGGAGCTTTCGCTCAGTGGACGTGCACCGGTTCCCACTCGGGAAACAGGTCCGGACCGGTCGGCTCACCCAGGCAGTCGTCCAGGGCCTTCAGGAGTAATTCCCCCGCCAGATCGACGCCGATGAACACCAGCTCCTGCCGCGGTTCCGCGGCCACCCCGTGCGGCTCGAACCGGGCCACCGCGCCGGCCTGCGACCACAGCCCGGTCGCCCCGGGCCGGGACGCCAGCGCGAAGAAGCCCTTGGACCGCAAGACGGTCCCGAACTCGCCCGAGTCCAGCCGCCGCGTCACGAAGTCCCACAAAGCCGCCGGGTCGAACGCCCGCGACGCGCGGAAGACGACGCTGGAGATCCCGTACTCCTCGGTCTCCGGCACGTGGTCCCCGTTCAGCTCGGCCACCCACCCCGGCGCCTCCTGGGCCCGTTCGGCGTCGTAGCGGCCGGTGCCGAAGACCCGGTCGAGGGGCACCCGTCCGAAGCTGCCGGTGACGACGTCCGCGGCGGGGTTCAGCCGCCGCAGCGTCGCCACCAGACGGTCGACGTCCGGGACGAGGTCCGTCTTGTTCAGCAGCAGGACGTCGGCGAACTCGACCTGGTCGACGAGCAGGTCGCTGACCGTCCGCTCGTCGCCGTCGTACTGGTCGAGCCGGCGCTCCACGAGGGAGTCGGCCGCCGCCAGCTCACGCGCGAAGTTCGCCGCGTCCACCACCGTCACCATCGTGTCGAGGTGGGCGACGGCGTCCAGGAAGGTGAACGTCGCCGCCACCGGCATCGGCTCGGAGATCCCGCTCGACTCGATCAGGACGTGGTCGAAGCGGCCGTCCGAACACAGCGCGGCCACCTCCTCCAGGAGATCCTCGCGCAGGGTGCAGCAGATGCACCCGTTGGTCAGCTCGACGAGGCTCTCCTGCGAGCGCACGAGGCCCGCGTCGATGTTGACCTCGCTCATGTCGTTGACGATCACCGCCACCCGCATCCCCGCGCGATTCGCGAGGATGTGGTTGAGCAGCGTCGTCTTGCCGGCGCCGAGGAAGCCGGACAGCACCGTGACCGGGACCGTCACGAGTGGAAGTGCCGCATCAGCCGGCGCGGGACCAGCTGAACCTCGCCGTCGACCTTGATCGGCACCAGGTCCGGCACCGCGGCCTTCCACTGCGAACGCCGGGAGCGGGTGTTGCTCCGCGACTTCTTGCGCTTCGGGACGGCCATCAGCGCGTCCCCCGCTTCCCGTAGCGGCGGTGGAACTTCTCGACCTGGCCGGCGCTGTCCATGATGCGCTGGGTGCCGGTCCAGAACGGGTGCGACCACGAGCTGATGTCGACCAGGACCAGCGGGTAGGTCCGGCCGTCGGACCACTCGACGGTCTTGTCGGAGGTGATGGTGGAGCGGGTCAGGAACGCGTCGCCGGTGGACGAGTCCTTGAACACCACGGCGTGGTAGTCGGGGTGGATGCTTGTCTTCACTGGTCTTCCTTTCGGTTCACCGCGGTCGCGTCGTGCCGCGCCGGGTCGGTTTCGGTGTCCTCGCACGGCTCTTCGTGCCAGTCTCCGAACGGGTCGGGGTAGCTCTGCCACTCCGCGGGTCCGGCGGCCAGTTCGTCTTCGGTCAGTAGAGCGCCGCGCAGGGCCGCGTCGATCTCATCGGGCGTTGTCTGGTCCGTCACCACGACGAGCTCCTGCGCGCGGTCGCCGTGCACCGGGTCCCAGCGCAGGGACGCCAGGGTGCGGCGCTCGGGGGAGACGTCCGTCCACGCCGGACCGTCCGGCGCCGCGAGCCACGGCCCGGCGTGGCCGATGCCCAGCCCGCCGCCCGCCGACTCGATCCAGAACGCGACGTCCGGCTGGCTCGCGACCCACGCGCGCCCGCGGGTCCGGACGACGCCGTCGAGCAGGACGTCCAGCGCGTCGTGGAGCCGTTCGGGGTGGAACGGGCGCTGCGCGGTGAACGTGACCAGCCCGATGCCGCAGTCGACGTGCACCGGCGGCTCGCCGCGCAGCAACGCGCCGTGCATGTCGGTGACCTCGCCGCGGCGGGCATCGGACGGGACGGCGTCGAGCACGCTGTGCCCGTCGATCCGCGACAGCTCGACGCGGGGGACCGACGGCGCGACCCGGTCGAGCACCGCGGACGCCTTCGCCGCGGTCCACGCGTCGCCGGCCGCGCCGGCCAGCACGAGGACGTCGGCGAACTCGACCTGCGAGAGCGCGACCTGGGCGACCGTGCGCTCGTCTTCCGGGCTGGCCCGCAGGTTCCGCTCGGCGAGGACGTCGTCGCCGGTCGCGTCGGCGAGGAAGGTCGCGCAGTCCACGACGGTGAGCACGGCGCGCAGGTCGACGTCGTCGCTCACCGGGTGGTCGCCGACCAGGACGTTCCGGATCGCCCAGCTGACCGGCTCCGGCTCCATGGCCTCGTCGAGCCGGACGACGATCCGGCGGACCTGCGGCAGCCGGGCGAGGTGCCGCAGCAGCGGGAGCAGGTCCTCGCGCAGGGTGCACGAGACGCAGCCGTGGGCCAGCTCGAGGACGGTCAGCTGGTCGCGCTGTTCCAGCCGCAGCCGGCGGCGGACGACGCCGGAGTGGATCTCGCGCAGGTCGTGGTGGACGACGGCGGTGCCGGGCTCGGCCACGCGCAGCAGCTCGGCGAGCGTGGCGTTCGGTCCCGGGGCGAGGCCGCTCACGAGGACGAGCGGGACGCCGGGACGGGGGGTCTGCTTGAGGGTCACTGCGGCTCCAGGAATACGGGCGGGGTACGGTGCGTAGAGTAAATGAAAACGACAACCACTATCAACTCGGGAGGGTCCGTGTCCGCCGTGTGCCAGGTCACCGGCCGCAAGCCGGGCTACGGCAAGCAGGTCTCGCACTCGCACCGCCGCACGTCGCGGCGGTGGGAGCCGAACCTGCAGAGCCGTCGCTACTTCGTGCCCAGTGCCGGCCGCTGGGTGCGCCTGCGCGTCTCCGCCAAGGGCATGAAGACGATCGACAAGCGCGGTATCGAGGCCGTCGTGGCCGAATTGAAGGCAAGGGGAGTGAAGCTGTAATGGCGAAGAGCACCGACGTCCGCCCGATCATCAAGCTGCGGTCCACCGCGGGCACGGGCTACACCTACGTCACGAAGGAGAACCGGCGGAACGACCCCGACCGGATGGTCCTGCGCAAGTACGACCCGGTTGCGCGCGAGCACGTCGAGTTCAAGGAAGAGCGCTGATGGCGAAGAAGTCCAAGATCGCGAAGAACGAGCAGCGGAAGGTGGTCGCGGCGCGGTACGTCGCCCGGCGCCGGGAACTGAAAGCCGTCATCGCCTCGCCGTCGTCGTCTCCGGACGAGAAGGCTTCGGCGGTGGTCGCACTGCAGAAGCTGCCGCGCGACGCGAGCCCGACGCGCATCCGCAACCGGGACGCCGCCGACGGACGGCCGCGGGGGTACCTGCGTAAGTTCGGGTTGTCGCGGGTGAAGATGCGTCAGGCCGCGCACCACGGCGAGCTGCCCGGCGTCACGAAGTCGAGCTGGTGAGGCGGGTGCCGAAGCCGAACCGGGACCGCCCGGCCAAGCGCAAGGTGAACCTGTTGCGCGCCAACAAGGTCACCCACGTCGACTGGAAGGACGTCGAGCTGCTGCGCAAGTTCATTTCGGACCGGGGCAAGATCCGCGCCCGCCGCGTCACGGGGTTGACCCCGCAGCAGCAGAAGCAGGTCGCGACGGCGATCAAGAACGCGCGGGAGATGGCCCTGCTGCCGTACCCGTCTGCGGGTCGCGCGAGCTGACGGCGTCACGCCACCCGGGAGGTTGTCCGGGTGGCGTGACCCACGCTGGGCTGGCGCGCGGGTGAACCGTCAATAAACTCCGGCCCATGGACGACCCGCACTACCTCTCCGGCCTCCAGCTCACCGGCCGCCGCGTTGTGATGTTCGGCGGCGGCTCGGTCGCCCAGCGACGGCTGCCCCGGCTGATCGGCGCGGGTGCCCGCGTCGAACTGGTGTCGCCGCACACGACGCCGTCGGTGCAGGGGATGGTGGACGCCGGGGAGCTGGTCTGGCACGAGCGCCGATACACCGAGGGCGACCTCAAGGACGCCTGGTACGCGCTGGCCTGCACGAACGACCCGTCGGTGAACGCGGAGATCTGCGCCGAGGCCGAGCGCGAGCGGGTGTTCTGCGTCCGCGCCGACGAGGGCGAGTCCGGGTCCGCGGTGACCCCGGCGTCGGGCCGGCACGGCGGCCTCCTGTTCGGGGTCCTCTCCGGTGGTGAGCCGCTGCGCTCGGCCGCGGTCCGCGACTCGATGCTGGACGGCCTGCACAACGGCACGATCGAGGACGGCCGTCAGCCGCACCCGGACGGCAGCCTGCCCGGGGTCGCGCTGGTCGGCGGCGGCCCCGGCGACCCGGAGCTGATCACGGTCCGCGGCCGCCGGCTGCTCTCGCGCGCGGACGTCGTGGTCGTCGACCGGCTGGCACCCCGCGAGCTGCTCGACGAGCTGGCGCCCGAGGTCGAGATCGTGGACGCGGCGAAGATCCCGTACGGCCGCGCGGCCAGCCAGGACGTCATCAACAGCACGCTGATCGAGCGGGCCAAGGAAGGCAAGTTCGTCGTCCGGCTCAAGGGCGGCGACCCGTACCTGTTCGGCCGCGGCTTCGAAGAGGTGCTGGCCTGCGCCGAGGCGGGCGTCCCGGTGACGATGGTCCCGGGCATCACGAGCGCGTTCGCGGTCCCGGCGGTGGCGGACGTCCCGGTGACCCACCGCGGCGTCGCGCACGAGGTCGTGGTCGTCTCCGGCCACGTCGCCCCGGGCGACGACCGGTCGCTGGTCGACTGGGAGCTGCTGGCGCGGATGCGCGGGACGATCGTCCTGATGATGGGCGTGGAGCGCCTCCCTCAGTTCGCGAAGGCCCTCCTCGACGGCGGCCGCCCGTCGGACACCCCGGTGGCGATCATCGAGGACGGCACGATGCGCACCCAGCGGGCCTTGAGGTCCACTTTGGACACGGTGGTCACCGACGCGGCGGCGTCGGGAGTCCGCCCGCCGGCGATCATCGTGATCGGCCCGGTGGCCGGTCTCGCGCCGGTTCAGTCCTCGTAGGAGCCGGCCGGCCGGCGGCGGCGAGGATCGCGTCGGCGACCTCGGGCAGCGGCCGGCGGCCGTCGACGACGATCGTCGCTCCGAGCCTTCGGTAGGCGGCCTCGGCGCCTTCGTTGGCGTCGAGTGCCGCCGCCAGTTCCTCCGGGTGCTTGCCGAAGCTGTTCGAAGTGCGGCTCAGGAGCCGGTGCCGGAGCGTGTCGTCGTCGACCACCAGGCAGACCACGAGGTCGAAGAGGTCCCGCACCTCGTCGTCGTTTTCGGTGGAGCCGCAGAAGAACGCGATGCCGCCGCTCGCCTTCGCCGCGAGGGCCTCGACCTCCGTGCGGCTGGTCTGCCACCCGAAGCGGTCGAGCCAGCCCGCGGGCACCGGATCCGGGGGATCGACGACGACCTGCCCGCTCGTCCGGTCCACCCAGTGGTTGTAGCCCTCCCGGTCCGCGTCGACCGCGTGCTCTCCCCGGCTTTTCAGGAGCGCGCAGACCGCCGACTTGCCGGCTCCCGAGTTGCCCGTCACCCACACCAGGGGCACCGGTTCAGTCCTCGTAGCAGCTCGCGGCGAAGTCCCGGATCGCGTCCGACAGCCGGGTCGGGTCGAGCCTGAGCTCCACCGGGCTCCGGGCCTGGACGAACTCCGCGTCCGGCATGTCGACCGCGAGGGTGTCCGCGTCACCGAACGGGTGGATCGGGTCGCCCTGGTGGCCGATCACCAGCGCGCGCGTCGCGATCTTGCGGCGCAGGGACTTCGGCGGCGCGATGCGGCCGAACAGGACGCCGTGCAGCAACGCCGCCATCGGGGCCGGGCGCTGGGACAGCGTGTCCGTCACGACGTCGACCCACTGGTTGCCGTGCGGGATCACGGACGCCACCAGCGCGACCGCCTGCACCGTGATCGGCAGGAACCGGGCCGCCATCAGCAGGGGCGCGAACGTGAACAGCCCCGCGACGATCGCGTTGTCCAGCACCGGCATCTCGACGATCAGCCCGCGGACCCGCTCCGGCGCCCGCACCGCGACCTCCAGCGAGACGTTCGCCCCGAGCGACGTCCCGCCGATCACCGCCGAGGGGACCTCGAGGTGGTCGAGCAACGCCAGGGTCTGCTCGGCGAACGACGGCATCGAGTAGAGCCACGACTCGGTCGGCCGGTCGGAGTCGCCGTGGCCGAGCAGGTCGAGCGTGACCACCCGGAACCCGGCGCGGGCCAGCCGGCGCGCGAGCGGGGCGTGCATCCGGCGGGTCAGCATGATGCCGTGGGTGAGGACGACGACCTTGTCGCCGCTGCCGAACTCCGTGTACCAGAGCCGGTGGCCCTCGTGGTCGAACGAGCCGGTCAGCTCGATCGGGCGGGACTCGCGCCGGGCGGGCGCAGCCGGGGGTTCCGGCTCGATCAGGGTCGCGCTGCTGGCCGGGCTCATGTCCCACCGTCCTCCCCGCGTCGTGGTCACCTACGTCCAGGAAAACATCCCGTGACCACGTCGGCACAGTGACCCTTGCGTCAATTGACAACGTGCCAATGGCGGCCCGTCGCGGCCATGGGTCAAGATGACCCCATGACCGCTTCTCCTGACAGTCTGCCCGACCTCGTCTCCTTGAAGGTCGACATCGCCGGCCCCGTGGCCGAAGTGACGCTCCTCGGCCCGTCGAAGGGCAACGCGATGGGGCCGGACTTCTGGCGCGAGCTGCCGCTGGTCTTCCGCGCGCTGGACGCCGACCCGCAGGTCAGGGCCGTGGTGCTGACCGGCAGTGGCAAGCACTTCTCCTACGGCCTCGACCTGCCGGCCATGATGGGCGATCGGGCGCCGATGCTCGGCGGGGACAACCTGGCCGGCCCGCGCACGGCCTTCCTCGACCAGGTCCGGTCGCTGCAGGCGGCGGTCAGCTCGATCGCGGAATGCCGCAAACCGGTCATCGCGGCCGTTTCGGGCTGGTGCATCGGCGGCGGGGTCGACGTCGTCGCCGCCGCGGACATCCGCCTGGCCAGCGCCGACGCCAAGTTCAGCGTCCGCGAGGTGCGCGTCGCCATCGTGGCGGACCTCGGCAGCCTCCAGCGGCTCGCCTCGATCGTCGGTGAAGGCCACCTGCGCGAGCTCGCGCTGACCGGCAAGGACATCGACGCCGCGCGCGCCGAGAAGATCGGGCTCGTCAACGACGTCCACGCCGACCAGGAGGCGCTGCTGACGGCCGCGCGGGAACTCGCCGGGGAGATCGCTGCGAACCCGCCGCTCGTGGTGCAGGGTACGAAGCAGGTACTGGCGACGAACACCGAGCGCCAGGTCGCCGACGGCCTCCGGTACGTCGCGGCGTGGAACTCGGCGTTCCTGCCCAGCAAGGACCTCGGCGAGGCGGTCCAGGCGTTCATGGAACGTCGTGCGCCGGAGTTCAAGGGCGAATGACGGAGGAGGCAGTGTGAGCGCTTCGGAGGTCCACCACGCGTTCCGGGTGGCGCGGGACTACCTGCAGACCCACCGCGAGGACTACGACACGGCGTACCGCGACTTCGCCTGGCCGGAGCTCGACGAGTTCAACTGGGCGATCGACTGGTTCGACGTCGTCGCGCACGACCCGGACAACGCCGAGCGGTACGCGCTGTGGATCGTCGAGGAGGACGGCACCGAGAACCGCTGGACCTACCCGGAGCTGTCCGGCCGGTCCAACCAGGTCGCGAACTGGCTGCGGAGCCTCGGCGTCCGCCGCGGCGACCGGCTGATCCTCATGCTCGGCAACCAGGGTGAGCTGTGGGAGACGATCCTCGCCGCGATCAAGCTCGGCGCCGTGATCATCCCGGCGTCCACCCTGCTCGGGCCGGCCGACCTGGCCGACCGCGTGGAGCGCGGCGCGGCCAAGCACGTCGTGGTCCGTTCGGTCGACGCGCCGAAGTTCGCGGACGTCGAAGGCGACTACACGCGGATCGCGGTGGGGGAGCCGGTCGAGGGCTGGCAGCCGTACTCGGCCGCGTTCGCGCAGTCGCCGGAGTACGCGCCGGACGGCCCGACGAAGGCCGCCGACCCGCTGCTGCTCTACTTCACCTCCGGCACGACGGCGAAGCCGAAGCTGGTGCAGCACACGCACGTCTCGTACCCGGTGGGCCACCTGTCCACGATGTACTGGATCGGGCTGGAGCCGGGCGACGTCCACCTGAACATCTCCTCGCCCGGCTGGGCCAAGCACGCGTGGAGCAACTTCTTCGCCCCGTTCAACGCCGAGGCGACGGTGTTCCTCTACAACTACAACCGCTTCGACGCGAACGCGCTGATGGCCCAGATGGACCGCTGCGGCGTCACGAGCTTCTGCGCGCCGCCGACGGTCTGGCGGATGCTGATCCAGGCCGACCTCACGGCGCTGAAGACCCCGCCGAAGAAGGTCGTCGGCGCGGGGGAGCCGCTCAACCCCGAGGTGATCGAGCAGGTCCGGAAGTCGTGGGGCGTCACCATCCGCGACGGCTTCGGCCAGACCGAAAGCAGCGTCCAGATCGCGAACACCCCCGGCCAGGACGTCGTGCCCGGCTCGATGGGCCGCCCGCTGCCCGGGTTCGTGGTGGCGCTGGTCGACCCGGTCAGCGGCGAGCGGGCGTCGGAGGGCGAGATCTGCCTCGACCTCGCCCACCGCCCGGTGGGCCTCATGACCGGGTACGCGGACGACGACGAGCGCACGGCGGCGGCGTTCGCCGGTGGCTACTACCACACCGGGGACGTCGGTTCGATCGACGAACGCGGCTACATCACTTACGTCGGGCGCACGGACGACGTCTTCAAGGCGTCGGACTACCGGATCTCGCCCTTCGAGCTGGAGAGCGTCGTGATCGAGCACGAGGCCGTGGCGGAGGCGGCGGTCGTCCCAGCCCCGGACCCGATCCGGCTCGCGGTGCCCAAGGCGTACGTCGTGCTGGCCCCGGGCCACGAGCCGACCGCGGAGACGGCGAAGGCGATCCTGGCGTACTGCCGCGAGCACCTGGCGCCGTACAAGCGGATCCGGCGGCTCGAGTTCGCGGAGCTGCCGAAGACGATCTCGGGCAAGATCCGCCGCGTCGAGCTGCGCGGCCGCGAGAGCGACCCGAAGCGCGCGGAGGGGACCGAGTACCGCGAAGAGGACTTCCCCGACCTCAAGTCCTGACCCGAGCGCCCCGAGGCGGCCTTGGGGCGCTCGGGGCCAACGCCTGCCAGAAGGAGATGCCGAAGCCGAGCGTGAACGAGCCGTAGCTCAGCCCCA